>JBBIHN010000010.1:0-26154 GCA_037446995.1 Caldifarciminota bacterium
CTCCTTTAAGAGCAATTCGGGCGTATATGAGCCAATGAGCCCAAATCTTATCTTCCTTAAAGAACGCAAAAGTCGTGTTCTTAGTTAGTACTCTGTACTAACTAAGTCCCCATCTGCCACGAAGCGAGATAACGCTTCTGTTCAGGCGTCAGGGAATCGATCTTGATGCCCATCGATTTCAATTTCAGGCGCGCGATCCGGTCGTCGACCCTGGCCGGCAGGGTATAAACGACGTTCCTCAATTTCCGATTGCCCAAAATATATTCAACCGCCAGCGCCTGGTTGGCAAAAGACATGTCCATGACCATTGCCGGATGACCTTCGGCTGCGGCCAGATTCACCAGTCGCCCCTCAGACAGCAAATAGATCTTCTTTCGGTTTCTCAAAGTGTATTCATCGCAAAAACCGCGTATTGTCCGGCACTTCCGGGTCAATCTTTTGAGCCCCGCCTTGTCGATCTCAACGTCAAAATGCCCGGAATTCCCGATGATCGCACCGTCTTTCATTTTCGCGATATGCTCGCGCCGGATGACGTTGATATCCCCGGTCACGGTTATGAACAGGTCGCCGATTATAGCGGCATCGATCATCGGCATGACGTCATATCCATCCATTCGCGCCTCGAGCGCCTTTACCGGATCAACTTCGGTAACGATAACTTTCGCGCCCATACCCCGCGCACGCATTGCCAGGCCCCGGCCGCACCAGCCGTAGCCGGCAACGACAAAATTACTGCCGGCGATCAGGGTATTGGTCGCCCTCAATATACCATCGATGGTCGACTGACCCGTGCCATAGCGATTGTCAAACAGATGCTTGGTCAATGAATCGTTCACCGCAATGATCGGGAAGCGCAACACTTTGTCATTTTCCATTTGTTTGAGGCGGACAACGCCGGTGGTGGTTTCTTCAGTAGCCCCGATTACGCCCTTGATTTTTTTCTTGTGCACGGTTGAGATGAGATCGGCTCCGTCATCGATCAATATCTCCGGTCCGGCGCTGAGAACTTGGTCCATGTTGAAATAGTATTCGCGCCGGTTTTCCCCTTTTTTCGCGTACACGCCGATCCCGTCCTTTGCTAACGCCGCCGCGACATCATCCTGAGTCGAAAGCGGATTCGATGCACACAGATAAACATGAGCGCCGCCAGCGCTCAACGTGCGGACCAGGTTGGCGGTCTCGGTGGTAACGTGCAGACAGCATCCGATCCTTCGGTTTCTTAAGAGTTCTCTTTTCCGAAAATGATCCTGGATCAAACCAAGGACCGGCATCTTCGAGTTCGCCCAGTCGATCCGTCGATAGCCTTCTCTTGCCAGGTTGATATTCTTGATGTGATATTTCATGCTACTCCTTTGGTCGTATCGCTTGCCGGCGGTCTACAACCCCGTTTCGCGCCTTATCGCGTCGGCCATGTCCGCGATCTCCCAGCTGAATCCTTCTTCTTCACGGCCAAAATGACCATAGCAGGCGGTGCGTTTGTAGATCGGCCTTCTTAGACTAAGTTTGTCGATTATTCCCTGGGGAGTAAAATCGAACAACTTGCGCAGCGCATTGATGATCTTCGATTCATCGACTTTGGCCGTGCCGAATGTATTGATATCGATCGTCACCGGTTCGGCCACGCCGATCGCGTAAGACAAAGCTATTTCAACCCGCTCGCAGGCGCCGGCGGCGACAACATTCTTGGCGACGTAACGAGCCATATATGAAGCCGATCGATCGACCTTGGTCGGATCCTTGCCCGAAAAACAACCGCCGCCGTGATGACCGGCGCCGCCATAGGTGTCAACAATTATTTTCCGACCGGTCAAACCAGTATCACCCTGTGGGCCGCCGACTACAAACCGCCCGGTGGGATTGATCAGAAACCTCGTTCGATCGGTGATTAAGTCGGCGGGAAGCATTTCTTTGATCACCAGCCGCTTCAGATCGGCGTGAAGCTGTTCATTGCTGACATCGATATGGTGTTGCGCCGAAAGAATCACGGTCGAAAGCGCCACTGGTTTATTGTCGTCATACTCAACGGTTACCTGGGCTTTGCCGTCCGGATGCAGATAATCGACGATATTGGCCTTCCGGACTTCGGTCAGACGGCGCACGAGCCGGTGGGCAAGCATGATCGGCAAAGGCATGAGCTCCGGGGTTTCATTGCAGGCAAAACCATACATCATGCCTTGGTCGCCGGCGCCGCCGATATCGACGCCCATCGCGATATCTCTTGATTGTTCCTGAATCGCTGATAGCACGGCGCAGGAATGGGCGTCGATGCCCATATCACTGTCCGTGTATCCGATCTCGTAAAGCATGGCACGCACGATATCACCGATCTCGACATAACAATTCGTCGAAAGCTCCCCGGCCACGAAAATCAAACCGCGGGTCGCCATTGTTTCTACGGCAACACGGCCAAAAGGATCCTTCTCCAGCACTGAATCAAGTATCGCATCTGATGACTGATCGCAAATTTTGTCAGGATGCCCTTCGGTAACCGACTCCGAGGTAATATAATATTTGGACATTGGCCTCCTTATCAATCAATTATATTCATATTGCGCGTCAAATCAAGTATGACCAAAGATCAAGATACCCAGCTGCCGACTCCTTACCGCCCATCAGAATCCGCCGATCTTGACATTCCTGCGACAAGCAATTATAATCTATATAATGAAATTACAGAAATATTCTAAAAGGTCTTATGATCTACGCCAATAAGTATGATTATTTTTGATAATAAATAAGGAGGGACGATGAAACGGACCATAAATAAAGACTTACTGCCTCATCTTTGCGCCATTTCTGCGGCGGTGGCAATTTTTGTTCTTCTCATCATTGCCTGTTCGCGCAATAGCGCGCCGGATACGCCATCGATTCCGAGCGGACGAGAAAGCGGCGATGCCGGCAATTATTCCTTTTCTAGTTCGGCTACTGATCCGGACAATGACAGTATTGCGATTCGCTTTGACTGGGGCGATGAAACGGTTTCCGACTGGAGTTTCTATGTCGCCTCATCGGAAACCGTGTCACGGTCCCGCAATTTTTCGAATGCCGGCACCTATGAAATACGGGCTCAAGCACGGGATCAGAAAGAGGCTGAATCCGAATGGTCTGGCCCCCATACTTTAACCATATTATCGGGTATGACCATGTGGGAACGAACCTATGGCGGCAGCCGGGCGGATTTCGGTTATTCGGTTGTCGAAAATGCGAGCCAGTATCGTTATATCGCAGCCGGGCAAACCCGCTCTTTTGGCGCCGGTGGTTATGACATATGGCTTTTTGCCGTTGATACTACCGGCAATCAAGCCTGGCAGCTCTGCTACGGCGGATCTGCCGACGATGGCGCCTATAGCATTTGCCAGAGCAATGACGGCGGTTATGCAGTTGCCGGTTACACTCACAGTTATGGAAACGGCGGCAGCGACATTTACGTTGTAAAAACCAATGCCTTTGGCGAGATTGAATGGCAGACCTATGTCGGCGGCATCAATGATGAATACGGTTGGGATATCGAGCCGACCGCAGACGGCGGTTACATAATCGCCGGCTATACCAGTTCATTCGGCAATGGCGGTCAGGACGTATATGTTGCCAAGCTGAATTCATCCGGTGACACGATCTGGACCAAAACTATCGGCGGCGCCGCTGATGATTTTGCCTACGGCGTTGAACAAACCCCGGACCGCGGTTATGTAATTGCCGGAATAACATATTCTTCCGGCGGCGGCAATGGCGACATCTATTTGATTAAACTAGACGCTGCCGGTGATTCGCTTTGGGCCAAAACCTATGGTTCCTCGGCCAATGAACGCGGTCATGATATTGCCGTTGCCGCTGATGGCGGTTATGTTATCGCCGGCAGCAGCAATACCAGTGTTCACGTTTTTAAAACTGACGCTAATGGCGGTATCAACTGGCAGAGGAATTACGGCGGAGCCAGCACCGATTACGCCCGATCGGTGAAGTTGACCAATGACGGCGGCTACATTGTTGCCGGGGCAAGCAATTCTTTCAGTGGTTCGTATTTTGACACATACATGATCAAGCTGAACGCAACCGGTGAATCACTCTGGGTGCGCATCTCCTCGAATTTCCCCCACAATGATTATGGTTATGAGATTATCCAAACCAATGACGGCGGTTATGTCACGATCGGTTATGCATATACTATGTTTGATTATGATTTCGCGATGATCCGTATCGCGCCGTGAGCAAGCCGAAGCGTTTGGCCGCATTCATGAGTTTTCTCGCGCTTAGAAAGGAGCACGCATGGCATATCTATTGATTCTTTGTCTTATCAACGGCACGGCCGGCAAAATCCAGGGCACGGTACGCGATCAGACGACAAAGGAACCGATTGCCGGCGCCAATGTCGAAGTATTGGGTACTGGATTAGGAACAACCAGCGACGAGAATGGCGACTTCTTCATTCTCAATGTCCCGCGCGGCCGCCATACGGTCGAGATCAGCTATATCGGCTTCCAGACGACGCGCGTGGAGAACGTCGTGGTCGAGATCGATCAAACGGCAAGGCTGAATATCACGCTGAGCCAGGCGGCTATCGAAATGCCGCCGATCACGGTAACCGGCGTCTTGCCCCAGGTTAAGAAAGACATGGTCGGCACTACCTATATTGTCAGAAGCGCCGAAATTGCCACTCTGCCGGTCGATTATCCGATGGAGATCATCACTTTTCAGCCGGCTGTAACCCGTACCGACACCGGAATACACGTGCGCGGCGGCCGTTCAACCGAAGTACAGTACATGATCGATAACGTTTCGATCATCGATCCTCAAACCGGCGATCTGGCGATCTCGGTCTCCCGGGGAGTTGTCGATGAAGTGATCTTCCTGCCCGGCGGATTCGATGTCGAATATGGGCGCGCGATGTCCGGCGTTATCAACGTGATCACGGCTTATCCCAGAGATAATATCGAGTTGAAGGGATTTGCCAAAACCGAGAAAATAATGCCTTATTATTTTGACTTTGGTTATGAAACATACAATGGCGCGGTACATGTCCCGGTCAACGCAAAGAACAAAGGCTATTTTTCTTTTGATCTGATGCAGACCAACGATTGGGATCCCAAGCTGTTCATTCTTCCCCACAAACAGCGCAGCGATCATTCATTGTATGGAAAGTGGATCGCCGCACCAATCGAAAAAATCAAACTGACGCTAAGCGGAGCAATGTCCAGCAGCCAATTTGATCGTTATAACTCAAACTGGAAATATCATCTTGATAACTACCGTTCGGATCAACGCCGAAGCGATCTCCAGGTGATCAATGTCAGCTTCTTACCGGATACCAGGAAACTATTCAATATAAATCTGAGCCGCTTGCATACGAATTTAAACTATGGCGTGAGGCTTCCGGGAAGTTATGGATATTTCAGGCCATTTCGGTTCAAGGATTATGAAACCCTGCGCTGGCCCTCTGCCAGCATTGACAATCCTTTTGGCGCTGTGCACCAAAAAATAATCTGCGACGGCGACTACCCCGAATACCGCGAAAACTCATCCGTGGTGCTCAAAACGCATCTTAATGCTATTGCTCAACTCAACCGGAATCATGAACTCAAGACCGGGGTTGAATATGCTCAAATGGACTTAGACAATTTCACATACTTTGTCAGCGATTCGCTGCACCAGTTGATCGATGAATACAATTATCAACCCCGCGAGTATTCGATCTACCTGCAGGATAATATTGATTTCCGGGGCATATATGCCAAAATTGGATGCCGCTTTGATCATTTTTCATCAGGCGTTAGCAATATCGAACCCAAGACGGTCATTTCGCCGCGTCTGGGGATATCGTTCATGGTCACGGAAAGATTCATCTTCCGGACTAATGTCGGGCATTATGCCCAACCGCCTTTATATGACAAGCAGTACGTTTACTACGGACTTTATCCTTTTCCTTCTTACCTGATCAGCAGCGGCTGGCTGCCCCTGGTCGGCAATCCCAATCTTGAACCGGAGAAGACGGTCAGCTATGAAATCGGCTTTCAGGGCGCAGTTAACCCGAATCTTACCGCCACGCTCAATAGTTTTTACAAAGATGTTGCCGATCTGATTGGCACGCGTCTTGTTCTATCGGCACCGCACAATTATGTTCAATATCAGAATATTGAATATGCTAACATAAGAGGGATCGAGGCAATACTGGAATTCGCGAACTCGGTCTATACCGGAAAAATATCCTTTACATTATCATATGCACGCGGATCGAGCTCGTACGCTGAAGAGGTATATCGGCGCTATTATGCCGATAATCCCGATACGACTTATGTCCCGGAAGCAAAGGATTTTCCGTTGGATTTTGACCAAAGGCACAAATTGTTTCTGCAGGGAATGGTGAAACTGCCCGCCCGGACAAAACTATTCTTGTTCGCTTTTTTCGGCGAAGGTTTCCCCTACACGCCGCCTGGACCCGAGGGTAAATACGCGGAACGCAATTACTTGCGTTTACCTTTTCAAAAACAAATCGATTGCGTGTTGTCGAAACCAATCAGCATCCGCCGATTGCAGATCGCGCTCAACTTCGAAATAATCAACCTGCTTGACATACGCAATGAGATCAACGCCCATTTTCCGTTGGTGCCGCTGGAAAGCATCAAACTCACCGATTTTGAACAAACCTCTTATGTTGCGCTCGACCGTTCTTATTACAGCCCACAGACCGATCTTAATCATGACGGCTTGCTGGTACCTTATGAGCAATATCGGGCATTCTATGACATGATGAAAGAAAGCGATGATTGGGTAAATGCCTATACCGCACCGCGCCGTGCCCGTGTCGGGATTAGTATGACGTTTTAAGGAGGTGAAGAATGAAATCAAAATTCATGGTTCTTCGATCTTTTTCGATGATTGCTCTGGCTTTTCTTACTCTCGCACCGCCGGGCTGCCGTGATCCACATGAATACGAACCGCCTTTTGATTCATTGACCCCGCCCCCCCAAGCTCCCACGCTTGTCAGTCCGGCGAATAATACGATTTTCCTGTATGATCAGTTGAATCCATATCCTAATGATATCGAGATGAGCTGGCACGCCGTGCCGGGAACCGAATATTACGAATTGAAGATCGATGATAATCCTGAATTACCGGGCAAGGCCGAGCGGGTCATGGATACGGTCTTTATCTTTGTCGTTAGAGAAAACGGTAGATACTATTGGAAAGTCCGAGCTTACAGCCGTAACTGGACATGGTACACAAATTGGTCAGAAACGAGAACCTTTTTCTCCCAGTATTCTCATGGTGACTGATGAACTACCGAATTGACCGTCCGCTATTCCTGCGTAATCTCCAGCTACATCCGTTGCTGATCGAAAGCCCCGAAGAATGCCGTCTACGGGCAATCGGATCACTGCTTGGCGAAAAGCGAATCCAGATTGAAGAGCTCGACGCTCCGGTGATCAACAAGATCGATATCAATAACCTCGGCGATGATTCTTTGCTGCTGATCGACGGCGAAGAGATCACCGGCGCCATGCAGAACCGTATCGTGAGCGCCTCGACGTTCATTCCGGCGAGAACCCGAAAAACCATTAGCGTGGTTTGCGTGGAAGAGGGCCGTTGGCGGCAAGCGGGCAGATTCACAACCGGATTTTGTTCTTACCCGCGGATCCGTTCTATCCTCCTCGGCAGCAAAAGCGATCGTGAACGCCAAGAACATGTCTGGAATGAGATTACCAGGAAACTGACTTCGACCCGCATCAACTCGGTCACTTCGTCAATGCACGATATTTTCAAAGGGCTTGATGACGAACTCGACCGCTATTTCGAGGATTTCAAAGCATTGAACGGTAACACCGCGGGTTTTATCGCCGTCGCCGGGAATCGCATTCTGGGCGCCGACCTTTTTGCCAACCAGGCGGTTTTCCGGCAGTTTGAGCATCGGCTTATTCGCGGCTACGCGATGGAAGCCTATGAACTGACCAGAAACCAATCTGGAACTCCTGATACAGGCTGTTTCTTCACGGTAATCACCAAAGCGCTTGAACCGCGACGGACCGACCGAAAAGCCCGGATACGTTTCAGCGAGCAAGGAATTGCCGGACAGGCGATTTTCCACCGGGGAACCCTTTTGCATCTATCGGCATTTCCGCGGTAAATTGTGCTGCAGAAAAATTTTGGCAAATACGAACTGATCAACTGGTGCGGCGGCGGCGCTTTCGGTGATGTTTTCCTCGCCCGGGACACCATTCTCGACAAGCTATTCGCGCTGAAAATAGCCCGGATGCGGAAAGATGATATTGACATGCTTCGCGACGAAGCCCGGCTCCTGGCTTCGCTCGAACACCCCAATATCGTCCGCTTCTACAATATCGATTTCATCGAGGACAAGTTCGTCATGGTCATCGAATATGTCGAAGGCAACACCCTGCGCGACATCATCAACGCCGACGGCATGGACTGCAACGAAGCGTTGATCATCATCATGCAGATGCTTGATGCCCTCGGCTACGCGCATGACAAGAAAGTACTACACCGCGACCTCAAGCCGGAAAATGTGCTGATAACCGATTCTTCGGGCAAACGAACGGCGAAGATCGCCGATTTTGGTCTGGCGCGATTCATCCGTACCGGAACGATTTCGGCGTCAACCGCCGGCACCCCGATATACATGTCGCCGGAAGCCTGGTCCGGCAGTTTCACCGAGAAATCAGACATCTGGAGCCTGGGTGTAATCATATACGAGATGATCACCGGTCTGCCTCCGTTTCTTAATGATGCCCTTGATCGCCTGCGTAACCGAATCGCCAGCGGGTCATATTTGCTGCCGTCCATGATCAGGCCGAACCTGCCCGAGATAATCGAAGAAACAATCAGCCGAACCCTGCTCCTGGATCCAAGCGCCCGATCGACAGCTCAAGAACTCCTAACTGATCTTAAACAGCGCGGCAAAGCGGTCAAGATCGACGCCGCCCTTCCCACGATCCAGCATAGACCGGATGAGATCACGCTCACCGCTGACCAGCAGGAAATAATCAGCCTGACCGACGTGCCGATTCTTCTGGTCGGCCAGGCGGGTTGCGGCAAAACCACCACCCTGACGATGACTCTGAAAAAAATCCTGGATTCGGGGGAACCGGCTTCAAGAATACTGGCCTGTACTTTCACCAACAAAGCCGCCAACGATATCCGATCAAGACTGCAAAGAATCGTCACCTATCCGCTGCATGAACTGTGGCTTGGAACCATGCATGCGCTCGGCTTACGGATACTTCGACGCGACGCCGAACGGCTTGACATTGACAACGATTTTGCCGTGGTCGCGCCGGCCGACGAATTTTCCAAAGCGGGCATCGCCCCGGGCAAATACCGCAGCCGGGCGATATTGAGGCAGATCGGATTCCACAAATCTCAAGGAAC
Organism: Caldifarciminota bacterium; assembly: GCA_037446995.1. Classification (GTDB taxonomy): domain Bacteria; phylum Hydrothermota; class Tepidihabitantia; order SM23-42; family SM23-42; genus RBG-13-43-14. The sequence goes on from JBBIHN010000010.1 coordinate 9,382, forward strand.
AATGGTGATGAGTATCAAGGCAAAGAATAAATGGGAAGCATTCTGCCAGGAAGCCTATTCCGTATATCAAGCCCACCTCAGACAAAATAATCTCGTCGACTATGATGATTTAATTCTGTACCCGCTGAAGTTGCTCACCGAGGAAAGCGATTTGCGCGAATACTACCAGCAGGCATTTGACCATATCTTTGTCGACGAACTGCAGGACATCAACCCGGCGCAATACAAATTGCTCGTGTTGTTGACCCGTAACAATTTTTTCTTCACCGGCGATATCGACCAGGCGATCTACGGCTGGCGCGGCGCCGATCGTGATCTGATCTATCAGGTCCCCAAGGACTTCCCGAGTGTGAAAGTCTACCAACTGTCGCGGAGTTTTCGCCTGCCCCAGCAAATCGTCGACATTGCCAATAATTTGATGCTCCGCAAGCCAACCACGGTGCCAAATCGGGACAATGCCGATGTCATTCTATACGCGGCCGCCTCTGATGAAGACGAGGCCGATTATATTATCAAAGAAATAAAAGCGTTGAAACACGAGAATTACCGATTCAAGGATTTCGTAATCCTCTACCGGATGAATTCGCTCTCCCGTGTATACGAAGAGAAGCTGATGAAAGAACGCATTCCTCATGCTTTGATCGGCGGCATGTCATTCTGCGAAAGGAACGACATCAAACCGATCATCGAATATCTTGAATTATTGGATCATTACATCAACAAGAAACCGCCCACCGAAGAATACCGGCTCGAGTTCGTTGCCCGCGCCCTGGCTCTGTTCAAAATCGGCAAATCAAAAGAAGACGCGGCCCGCCGCATTATGGCTCATCAGCTGAGCGAGGGCAATTTGCTGAAACCGCTGACCCTGATCAACGAATGCGTTAATCTTTCGGGCGCCAAAGGCGGCAACATCGACGAGCTTCAGGCGCTGGCGCGAGATCATGATCAACCAGGATTGAGCAATTTCATGAGCGAGATCCGCCTGGTCCAGGAACTGGACTTGGTCGATTGGGGAAAAGACACGGTCAAGTTGATGACCATACACAGCGCCAAGGGACTTGAGTTTCCGGTCGTTTTTCTGGTCGATATGGTCGAGGAGATCATGCCTTTGACCAGGAAACTATCCGACCAGAAAGAACTTGATGAGGAAAGAAGGATATGTTATGTCGGCCTTACCCGCGCCCAGAAGAAATTGTATTTATTGTATCCAAAAAGCAGATTTGGCCGTCCGCAGCGACCGTCACGATTTCTGATCGATATGTTCAGGCAAACGTAAATTCCAAAAAGCCGCAAATACTTAAGGCCAGTTTGCATCTAAATTTACTCGTATTGTGAAGAGCGAAATTGCCGATTATTAACGCAAAAAGATGATCTTCTCTACTTCCTGGTAATTGCCGGATTCCAGGTGGAGAAAGTAGACTCCAGCGGCCAAATCTCGCGGCCTTAGTACAATTGTTCTGTTTCAGCGATGTTGCAGATTTTGTGTGCCTCGATATATACACTGACCACGTATTCAGTCAACGACTGCGTGTCTTCCGATGCTTCCAGGGTTGAATTCTTGAAATAATCTGCAGCATCTTCTTCGAAGTAATGGAGTTCATTTTTCGTGAACTTAGTATTTTTAAAACCAGCTTCCTTGAATAATTTCTTGTACTCATCAAGCAGGATCGCGCCGCCAATACAGGAAGTATATGCTTCAACGCTTTTTTGAATATGGGGGAGTTCCTTGAGCAGGGTTAGATCTGATATCATTACCCGACCACCTGGCTTCAGCACACGGTACGCATCTCTAATGACTTGTCCTTTATCAGCGGAAAGATTGATCACGCAATTGGATATAATGACATCAACCGAATTGTCTGCGACCGGTAAATGCTCGATCTCGCCCAGTCGAAATTCAACATTTTTATACTTACCCTTTTCAGCGTTTTGCCTTGCCTTTTCGATCATTTCATTGGTCATGTCAACGCCGATCACATGGCCTTCTTTACCGACTTTATTAGCGGCAAGAAAACAATCGAAACCTCCACCCGAACCCAGATCAAGCACGGTCTCGCCTGGTTTCAGCGAGGCAATTGCAACCGGGTTACCGCATCCCAGACCAAGATTAGCGCCTTCCGGGACATTTTTCATTTCAGCATTAGTATAACCCATTGTTTTACCGAGGGTTTGGACCGACGATGTTGACCCGCAGCAACTGCTTATCGGTTGAGATGTTCCGCAGCAAGATGAACCACGTTTCGCGACCTTGGCGTATGATTTGCGCACTTCCTTTTTTATTTCGTCCGACTTCATTTTAAGTCTCCTTTTCACCCAGCACCGAATCAACCTTTATTTTTACCAGGCTATTAAGCTCATTTGCCTTCATAAGCATTAAACAGCACGTACTCTTTTCGCCCGGCATGGATACAAGCGCCAGTTTATCGCCTGTTTTAATACCCATCTGACTGCGTATATCTTTGGGCAGCAGAATCTGTCCTTTTCCGTCGATCGTCACAATAGCAGCAATCGTGCAGCACTCTGGAGTAAATTTCCGCGAGTTACAGTCCGAATTTTTCTTTTTTGGGGTCATTTAAGATTCCTTTCTATTTTTATTATTTTTCAGAATTTTCTTAATTATACTACTTTGACATATTCTCCGAAAAAAGGTTTAGCGCCAAAAGAAGGTAACAATGCATGTTTTAGTACAAAGTAAGAAAGAATTCATTAACCGAGTAAGTGATTGCAAAGAAGATGTAATACAAAAATTCCTCGATATTCTCAACGAACAGAAGATTGACTATTGTATAATCGGCGGTTTGGCAGTAAATGCTTATGTTGAGCCGGTTATTAGTCTTGATCTTGACGCCGTGATCGCGGCCAACAAAGTTAGAGCGTTAGAAAAAACGGCAAGAAAAATATTTTCAATTGAACGTTTTACTCACAGTATAAATTTGTCCAGTAATCGGTCTAAGCTGCGCATACAAATACAGATCGATAAACAGTATCAACCATTCATAACACGTGCAGTAAGAAAAGATGTTATGGATTATGTGATGAAGGTAGCAGTAGTTGAAGATGTATTGCAGGGTAAGATCTGGGCATATACAGATCCTGGACGTCGCGCCAGCCAACGGCAAAAGGATCTGGCTGATATCTATCGTTTAATCGAGTGCTTTCCCGAATTGAAAAAGCATTTGCCCGCATCATTAAAAAACACAATCGATACGGAATAATAAGCAGAGCAAGCTCGGCCACATGAATTACATTACTTCACATACACCAATTTTTTCACTAGCGACATATCTTCAGTTTCCATGCGGCAAAAGTATATGCCGGCTGGAGCAGATAAACCATTGTCAGTTTTACCATTCCAGATGAAATCTTTGGATCCGGGAATGATTTTGGGGTCGGCCCCTGCGGATTACCGACTGCGGCCTACGGTTTTTTTGATTATCCGGTACGTTTGAGCAATGTCCTTGTGTTCGACAAAAACCATGACATCGGTGTGCACGGTCAGCACTTCCCAGATATTTATTCCCTGCTTTGCGAGCGGACTGACGATTTTCCTGATAATGCCCGGTTCATTGATAAATTTTATGCTTCGGACCACGACCTTGCCGATGTCTTTTTTCAGGTTCAGCACTTTAAGATTCCTGATCTGTTCGACCAGCGGCGAAAGAATTCTGTAAGCCTCGGTCTCCCTTGCCTTATCCACGTAGATGGCGATAAGATTGTCCGAGATCGTGATCGAAAATATTGATATTTTCTTGCCGGCAAGCAAACCCGAAATCCGATGCAATATTCCGTGGGTCTCCGGTATTCCCGACCCGACATAAGTCAAAACCGAGTAAGCTTGCCTCGACATTTGCACGGTTATATCGCCGCCGAATGTAATATCTGTCCCCTTATCCGCCTCGCGGTCGCTGTCAACTGCTATCACCTTTACTTTTCGCAGAGTTTTCTGGTGTTTGAGTGAAATGGGATTGAGCACCTGTGCCCCGGACGAGGCGATTATCCCCAATTCGTGGGCATCCAATTTCCTTATCGATCGCGCGGACTTCTCGAGTCCGGGATCAAGATTGAGAATACCATCGACTTCCTTGACCAGCACCAGTTCCTGAGCTTTGATCATTTCGCCGAACACGAATGCCGATATGTCGCTGCCGCCCCGGCCCAGGGTCACGAGCCGTCCGGTTTGATCGACCGCCACAAAACCGGGGACGATGATAACCCGGTTCTTCCTGAATAGGGGTCTGAAGTACTTGTTCGCCACCCTTCGGCTTCTTGGTAAAAGGGTGAAATTCCGCAGTTCATTGGTCTTTTCCCGGCCGAGCACCTGCTTCGTCTTCAGTTCAATGAACAGGGGCCATTCTTTCATCCACGGCATCACGGCGGTCGCCCGGCAGTCGAGCGATTTGAAAACCGACTCGAACAGCATCGCGGCCTGGATCTCGCCGAACCCGACAAATTGCTCAAAAGACCAGAACTCGGTGCGCGGCACGGCCGAGTGATACAGATCGATCAACTCGCCGGTCTTGCCTTTGATCGCCGAAGTCACCAGGCAGATTTTTGAGGCCGGCCACCTCGCGATTTTGCGCGCGATCTTTATGAAATCCTCCGGCCTGGATAAAACCGAACCGCCGATCTTGAATATTTTAATGCTTTTCATTACTAATCAGATCCGGATAAGCTTGCGGCCGTCTTATCATAATCAGCTTCTTACCGCTGATAATGTATTCGGCCGGCAACAACCTTCCATTATAGTTGGATGCCATGGTGCGCGTATACGCTCCGCAATTACGGATCATAACCATATCGCCGATTTTCAGGTCGGGCAGGCAATACATGCCAAATTCATCACTATTTTCGCATAACGGACCAGCGACGCGCCGCCTTGAGCCAGGCTCGAACTTTTTGATGAACGGCTCAATGTGGTGATAGGCGTCATATATCGCCGGTCTTGGGTTCTCGGTCATGCCGGCATCGATTATCAACATATCCTTCCGGTTTACCTTCTTTTTGGAGATAACCCGGGAAAGTATAAAACCACTATTACTGACCACGAATCTACCAGGCTCGATAAAGATCTTCACTCTCTTGGTTTTGGCTAGTTTTTGATACGCGTCGATGATCGGCTGAAATTTCAGGATTACTTCATCCGGGTGATGGGGAACGCCAAAACCACCGCCGAGATTCACGTGGCTTATCGATAATCCTGCTTTGCGCAGGCGTTCAACATAATACGCGACCCGGCTTGCCGCCCGGATAAAAGGCGCGGGATGCAGGATCTGCGAACCAATATGACAGTGAATACCGATCAGGCGAACCTGACGCAAACGCCTGGATATCGTGATTACGTCATCAATCTGGTCTTCGCTGATGCCGAATTTACTGCGCGAAGACCCGGTCGATAAATGAGGATGGGTATCCGGGAAAATACCGGGATTTACCCTGACAAATGCCTTGATTGTTTTCTTTGCCTTGTGGGCTTGCCGTTCCAGTAACTCGGCTTGATCGATGGATTCAAAATTGAAATACTGGATTCCATTTTTCAACGCGTACAAAACGTCGCCATCTTTGCGGGCAATATTATTGTACAATATATTGCCGGCGGCAAAACCAGCCTTGCGCGCCAGGAATATCTCACCCGGAGAAACTGCCTCTGCTCCCAATCCTTGTCGTTCTATCAGGCGCAGAACGGCCAGGGCGGCATTTGCCTTTACCGCGTAGTAGATCTCAACCGGCGAACGCTTAAAATGACTTTTCAAAACCCTTATGTTGTCAACGATCTTTGCTTGATCATAGACATAGCATGGCGTCGAAAAGTTTATGATTCTGGCCATAATCTCTTTTCGCATCGGTTTCGATTATATTGAATTATTATTCACTGTCAATGCGTCTTCTTATCATGACCGGGACTGAACTGCTCTTGCCTTGGGAATAATAAAGGCTATAATCTGATTGATGAATGCCGACCGCAGGAACACCCATAGCATGGCCGCGGTGAACATCGGCTTGGGATCGAACATTTTTCTGGCGATTCTGAAGACCAGCGTCGGTATCATCGGCCGCAGCCCAGCCCTGCTCTCGGACGGCATTAACTCGGTTTCCGACGTGGTTTACTATATCGTGGTCAGTATTTTTCTCCGCTTATCTCACAAGCCGGCCGCCAGCGAGCACCCGTACGGCCACAGCCAGCTCGAGAGCATCGCCGCCCTGGTTGTCGGTGCCTTTGTCATGACCACCGCGGTCGCGATATTCTGGGCGGCAATAAACAGAGTATTCGATATGATATCAGGACAAAACTCCTTTCTCGGCGCTTCGGCCTGGGCACTATGGGTCGCGCTGTTCACGATCAGTGCCAAGATCCTGCTCACCGTAATCACCGGCCGCATTGGCCGGAACACCAATAATCCGGCGGTTATCGCCCTTGCCCATGACCATCGCAATGACATATTCGCCGCCTCCGAAGCCGGCATCGGCATATTTCTCGGCCGTGCCGGCCTGCCCTGGGTCGATCCGCTGGCCGGTGCCCTGGTCGCGATCGTAATATTGATCACCGGAATCAAAATCGTCAGGAATTCCTCGCGTGATCTGATGGATACTGTGCCGGGCCGCAAACTGCACGCCCGAATCGTCGGGCTGATGAAATCCATTCCAGAAATAATCGAGGTCGAAGAAACCCAGGCGCATCGCTTTGGTCCCTATCTGGTTATCTATATTACGATATGCATAGACGGCGCGTTCAGCGTTGCCGAAGGCGACCGCATTGCAATGCGCGTCGAAGACCTTCTCCACCGGGAAATTGACCTTTTAAAACGCGTTCACATTCATTATCACCCTCCGGCGTGCGGCAAGCAAATCCCGGCATGATCATCTGGGGTTGGGGCAAAACCGTGTTACGCCATAGACATTGACAACTCGCAAAAACCGCATATAATACCAACTGAAGGTCTAAGGAAAAAAGTTTGAATACCGGGAGATCACGTATCGTTAAAGAGGAAATGAACGTAAATATATGAGAAAACACCCTGACCGCAGTATCGGCAGTATGCGTGAAGCCCTGCGCGCGAGCCAGAATCTCAATCGCGCGGTTTTCGATCATTCACCGGTCGGCATATCGGTTCGCGACCGCTCAGGAAACCTGATTATCGTCAACCGAGCATGGAGAAAAATCTGGCGGCTTTCCAACCGTCAGATCGCGATTAATGAAAGGATAAGCAAAAAATGGTCGCTGCAGAAGCGATACCCGTACCTGAAGAACATGATCCCGAGATTCCGGCGTATTTTCAAATGCGGCGGTGAATTATTCGTTCCCGAAGTCAAAATCGATAATCCAAAACCCGGCGCCGCTCAATGGATTTCCCAATACTACTACGCGATATGCAACCGGCAGAAGAAAGTCGAACAAGTTGTCATTCTTACTCAGGATATAACCGACCACAAGCTTGCCGAGATCGCCCTTCGGGAAAGCGATATCAGATTCCGCACGATCATCGAGAACGTGAATGTCGGCGTATACAGAACGAGCGGCGATCCCCGGGGTCGTTTCATCCAAATGAACCCCGCGCTGGTCAGGATTTTCGGCTATAAATCGGCAAAAGCCATGATGAAAACGCGGGTCATTGATCTGTATCATAATCGGAAAGACCGTTACATGCTCATCAAGGAATTAAGCCAGAAATCAATGCTCCGTAATCGCGAAATATTGATGCGTAAGAAAGACGGTTCTTTGATCTGGATCTCGCTGTATGCAAGGGCTCAGCTCGACGATAAGGGCAAGGTGCGGTGGATTGACGGAGTTCTTGAGGATATCACCGAACGCAAACTGAAAGAAGAACAACTGCGCGCCCTGTCGCTGATTGACGATCTCACCGGTCTGTACAATCGAAGGGGCTTTCTCGCCCTGGCCAAGCATCGGCTGGAAATTGTCCAACAGAAGAATAACGACCTTGTGTTGCTGTACATTGATCTTGATAATCTCAAAGAAATAAACGATCAATACGGTCACCCGATCGGCGACCAGGCGTTGATCGAAACGACCAGAATACTCAAACTGACCTTTCGCGGTTCGGATATAATCGCCCGCATCGGCGGCGACGAATTCGTCGTGCTCAGCTCGGAGACGGCGAAGATCCGCGCTCAGAATCTTCTCCTGCGGATCAAGGCGAGCCTTGACGCATTCAACAAGAAAGCGAAACTGCCTTTCAGGCTTGAACTGAGCATTGGATGGACGCATCATGATCACCGGAAGCCGAAGACGATCAGCCAGCTGCTTGCGTCTGCCGACCGGTCAATGTACCATCACAAGATGATCAAGAAAACAAATGCCGCCGATTAGTTGCTTCTCGCCACCCTCGTGTCGATCTGGATGCCGATCCCGTGAATCAGATTATCATCGCGGCGCATTAACGAATACTTGCCCGATATCGTAAGAAAGCCGGCCAGCTTTCCGGAAACATACACAAAAGCGTAATCGCCGAGACCGTAGAGCATTCGGTTGTTGATGACTCCGGGCAGGTCGATTTCGTAAACGTTGAGCCGCGCTTGGTAATTATCGGTGTCAAAAACACCGTAGCGCAGACGCAGCTTGAATGATTTTTTCTCCAGGCCGGCCTCGAGACAGCCGGCCAATCCGCCGAATATGGTATCCTGAACAAAAACGTATTTATCCTCAAGCCTGATATCAAGCAATAGCGATCTACCTGGCTTTATCCGGATGAACACTGCCGAGCCGGCACGGTCAAAGATCGAAGCGTACCGCCAGTTCATCTGTAAACGGACATGGAGAAAACCGATTTTGCGCTCGAATGCAAGATCAAAGCGGTAGCGCATCGAATCGGCGCTGGCGTTCTTATCGCATTTCAAACTCGTGCTGAAATTACCTATTTGATTGCGGCTGCTGATCTCAAAGACTCCGCCCAGGTATCCGTTCTTTGATTCAACGCCTTTAGGCGAGAAAAAGCCGGCTGGAAAATATCGAACTGCCGCCGTGAAATCACATATCCTGAGCCCATTGCTTAACCCAAGTATTCCGCCGACCCTATTCTGATGGGCCCGGGCAATCTCGCTGAATATCAGAAAGGAATGGCCGTAATAATCAAAATCCACACTCGACATCCAAAAACGATCTCCATAGAAATCGAGCATGGAATCGCGGCTGACAAAGGATGGATCGTATCGGCACCAGTATGTCCGGTTGGCGAGCTGATATTTATTCGTTTTGTATTTACCGTCATAACCGATTATTTCCTCGTTAAGGCGATCCCGATATGAACGGCTCAGCGAATCGGTATGCGCTCCTTCGAAGAACGAATATGCATGACCGCTCGAATCGATCCGCGCGTCTATTTTCTGGTTAGAATAAAACACGGTGAAGTTGGCGAACAGCGAATCACTCAGCGCGGCGCCGAAATAACCTCCATTCTCGATCACCGACGTGTATGGCACAATACCCCGCTCCCTGATCTGCAGGCGCAGATCGTTTCCGAACAAAAACGATCCGGCATGAGATAAGACCAACCCCTTGCCCAGATCAAGGTTATACCGGCCAATGACAAAGCGCCTCTTCCCTTCGTCGACGATCAAACCCCCGGCATAGTAGTCAAGAAGGGAACTTTCATGCCGGTCTTTTTCATTGATGAAATAGAACCGGTAGGGACGGATGGTCAGTTCATGTTTCGCGTATAGATCATAAGCCGAACCGTGATCCGGCAGGAAACGCTTCCCGCGCAGCCGGCCATGATACTTCTCCACCCTTATCCGTTTCAACGCCACCGTCACATAGGGCTTGATCCGATCGAACAATATCCGGTCCACGCCCGGCACTTTTAACAGCTCATTGATATTCGCGTAGGCGCCGTGTTGTTGTCGGTAGGCAATGATGCGCATGCCGTCATTTATCGAAAGAAAAGGAATGCGGATCAATGTCGATAGATCGGCGGCATTGATATCGACCGGTTCGATGCGTAACATCTCGATTTCGCGCGCGATTATCTCAAGATCATTGTTCCCTTCGATCTCGAAGATCGCGGCATCGTCAATCAACATGAACATGAAGATGTATATCATAGCTTAAACGTCACGCCAAATCGGTGCGACCAGCCAAGCTTCGGATGACTGCTGCCTTCGTAAGTCATGCTCAACCACCCGAGCCGGAAACAATTGGTGAATTCCATTAAGACCGGATCCGTGTTCAAGCCAATGCCGGCTTCGAGCAAACCGAAGAACTTCGCCCTGATCCCGGCATTATAAAAAGGCAGATTGCCGGCAATCGAACGCAACGCGAAACTGAAAACAATCCCTCTCTCAAGCGTGTAGTCGGCGCGCGCCGAGTACGTAACCGGCACGCGTTCGGCCGACGAGAAGCGCGGTTGATTGATGTTGTTGATCCAGGCGCTCAGCAGCAAAAACCCGATCTGGCCGGCACCGCCGGCGCGCAGACTGTAGTTATAGCAATTGCTGTTACCGCTTATCCAGCAGTTCAGAACATGAAGACCAAGGCCGGCGTTAATGACTTCACGGAACTGAACGCTGAAACTGCCGCTGATATCGTTCTCGCGGTAAAGCGCTGATCCCAGGCTGGATAAACCGACCGCGTAGGCGCCACCTTGGAAACTAAATTTGTATTCCCGTAACTCGGTCATTCCGAATCGCGTGCCGGCCAGGAAACTCGCCTCCACCGGTCGGCCCCGGATCAACGCCGGATTGAACAGATCTTCCGCGAAAATATTGTCCGGGAAAAGTACCGATTCAAATAGTGTGAAAATCATGACTATTATCATCTTCTGAACTCCAGTGATATAAGTTAAGAAACTATGCTGACGCGACTTCCAGCGTCATCTGCTGTACGGCAATAACTTTTGCTTTATCCCCTTTTTTTATCTTGCTCTTGCTGAATGCCTGCCAGTATTCGCCATGAACATACACGGTACCCCCTTTATCAGTAATGTCAGTCAAGGCGACTCCTATTTCGCCGACCATACCTTCTCTTCCGCTGACCGGTTTGCGGAATTGAGCACTGATCCCTAGTATCAACAATAGAAGAAAAAACCCGGCAATAACAACAACGGTAACCACAATCACCTCCCATGATATTCTTAGGAACGGCACATCGCTTTCGAACAAGATCACCGAGCCCGAGGCCAACGCAACAACACCGCCGATCGTCAGCAGGCCATGGCTGGTGATATGTATCTCGAGAATGAACAAGATTGCCGAAAGCACGATCAAAGCAACTCCGGCGTAATTCACCGGCAGAAGATGCAGCGCGTACAATCCCAGGATCAGGCATATCCCACCGACAACGCCGGGAAATATCATGCCCGGGCGCTGAAGTTCGAAGAAAAGACCGTAGACTCCGAATATCAGAAGAATGTACGCGATCGTCGGATTGGTCAGAAGAAGCAGCAGCCGGTCACGCAGAGTCATCGGCATATTTCTCACCCGATAATCGCCGACCTCAACGATTATTGCTTTATTGTTGATTTCAACCCGCCGGCCGTTGATCGCCGCGATCAACTCGTCGAGATCCGAAGCGATAATCTCGCACACATTGATGCGTTTCGCCTCCTCGGCGTCGATCGAAGCGCTCGAACGCACGGCTTGCTCGGCCCAGCGCACGTTGCGTTTTCTTTCCTTGGCCAGCGATACCAGATAGGCGACCGCGTCGTTGGTCACTTTTTCGGCCATGATGCTGTCCATCTTTTCGCCGCCGGCACTAACCGGATGCGCCGCGCCGACATTCGTGCCCGGCGACATCGCCGCGATATGGCTTGCGTACAGAAGAAAAACACCGGCCGACGCTGCCCGCGCTCCTCTTGGCGCAACGTAGACGACGATCGGAATTTCCGCATTGAGAATTCGCTTGGTCATCTCGCGCATAGATACGTCAAGTCCGCCCGGCGTATCGAGCTTCACGATCAGGCACAAGGCATTTTCCTTTTCGGCAACGGCGATGGTCCTCATCAGATAATCGTGGCTCGCCGAGCTGATCACGCCTCTCAACTCGGCGACATAAACGTTCGCGGCGCTTAACAAAAACATTAACGCAAGGTGCATAGGTAAATATAAGTAAATATCGCGTCTCGTCAAGATATCTCGGTCACCTGTCTCTTGTCACCGTCATCAAAGATTCCGCCCGCGCGGAAAAATCTCAAAGATTTCTCTTGACAAAAAAAGAATTCTTGTTATAATAACTACAAAAGGAGGTAATAATGCCAAAGTGCGGTGCCAAAAAGAAAACGGTGAAGAAAAAGAAACCTACCAAAAAGAAGGCAAAAAAGAGGTAGCATTTCTTAAAAAGAAGGGAGGCTTGGCCTCCCTTCTTTGCATTCCGCCCGCCCGGCAATTTTGCATTGACAGCACATTATGATTGGTTATAATTATCGGCAATGGATGTCGGCGAATTCACGAACCTGTATGAGAATCTCAGCAAGAATTTGAAAGAACTGAAGGAACTAACGAAGAATTCCAACGCGGAGAATATCGCGATGCGCAACCGGATTCACGAGCGCATGAAATACTTATACTACAGCATCGCCAAGGCGATGGTCGATATCGGCCATGGTATCGTCCTGGAAAATGATTTCCGTGATCCCCTGAATCGCGCCGATGTTTTCATCAGTCTCGCTGAGCATGATATCATTATGCCGTCGGTCGTACCCGGCGTGAAGAAATCGGTGCTGGTTATGAACAAAATAAATCAAATACCGCCCGAGGAAATGAAGGCGCTGGTTAGCGCGAGCGTTGATGATATCCATAAATGCCTGGATTCATTTCAGGTGTACTTCGATTTAAGGGGTAAGAAATTTTGAATATCGTCCTGCCGGTCTTTGCCTTTCTTTTCGGCGCTTCAATCGGCAGCTTTCTGAACGTCGTGATATTCCGGCTGCCGCGCGGCATGTCAATCATAAAACCGAATTCTTTCTGCCCGCGCTGTAAAAAACCGATCCATTGGTATGAAAATGTTCCGATCGCGTCGTTTTTGGCATTGCGGGGCCGTTGCTCGGGATGCCGCAAACCAATATCGGTTAAATATCCTTTGGTCGAAACATTCACGGCGATATGCTTTCTATGGTTATACCTCAGGTTTCAGATCAGCTGGGAGTTTTTGTTCTACCTGGTCATGTTCACCTTTTTGATAATTATCTCTGGAATCGACTTCACCCATCAGGTCATTCCCGACATTTTTTCCATCCCCGGTATTTTGATCGGTGTCATTTTCCAGGCGCTCAAAGGGGATCTGCTGATATCGATCATTGGTTTGATCTTCGGCGGCGGGTTGATTCTTCTAATCCGGGTCCTCGGCGGGAAGGCTTACAAAAAGGAGGTAATGGGCATGGGCGATGTCTTTCTCACCGCGATGATCGGCGCGTTCGTTGGGTTTCCCGCGATCATCATTGCCATTTTCATTGCCGCTTTTGCCGGTGCCGCATTCGGCATTGTCTATTTGATCTCCACCGGACAGAGCCGCGAAAGCCCGATACCATTCGGCCCTTTTCTCGGCATTGGAGGAATGGCCGTGGTACTTTTTCATAGACTCATCTCCTCGATCCTCAACGTGCTTGGCATTTTCTCGAGTTTCTAAGAACATTCCGACGTTACCGTGAAGATTCTCACGATCATCGGACCGACCGCGGTCGGCAAAACCGGATTTGCTCTCGAAATCGCCGGCCGGAACAACGGCGAAATAATATCGGCGGATTCCCGGCAGATCTATCGTGAATTCAATATTGGCACGGCCAAACCTACCGCCGAAGAACAGAAGAAAGTCAAATTTCACCTAATCGATATCATTGATCCGGCCGACAGCTATTCCTGCGGTCAATTTGCGCGCGATGCGGAAGCGGCGATACGGCGGATAATTGCCGACAAAAAAATCCCGATCGTCTGCGGCGGCACGGGATTGTATGTCAAGGCACTTTTTGAACCTCTACACCAACTGCCTGGTGGTGAAACTGTGCGCCCGGCTCGCTCCCGGCTTATGAAGGATCTGAAAAATGCAGGCTTGCCATTGCTCTACGAAAGACTGGGCGAGATCGACCCGGTATGGGCAGCAAAGATCAGTCCGTCTGATAGACAGAGAATAATCCGGGGACTTGAGATATACGATGCCACCGGCAAAACCTTGTCTTTCTATCTATCCAGGGATAAGGAAAAGAGATCTTTTCTTCCTTATTATATAGGGCTAACCCTTGAGCGCGCCCGCCTGTACCGTCAAATTGATGACCGTTTTGATATGATGGTCAAGCACGGTATGATCAATGAGGTTGAATCTCTTATCAGCGAAGGTCTCAACCCGGAAAACAGCGCCCTCAGCACGATCGGCTATCGTGAAATTTATGATTATCTTGTCGGTAATATCACGTTAGATGACGCCATTGTCTTAGCCAAACGCCGAACCAGGAATTTTGCCCGGCGGCAGTTGACCTGGTTCAAGAGAATACCAGACGTAAGATGGTTCAATGCGGATGAAATCCGATCCGGTCGCGGACGATCTTTTCTACCAGATCGATCTCTTCTTGGATCGTGAGCTCGGTCGTATCGATCTCGATCGCGTCATCGGCTTTTTTCAAAGGCGAATGCTCGCGATTTGAATCGTATTCATCTCTAAACGTAAGGTTCTCCATTACCTCGGCCGGCGACAATTTTATACCCTTCTCGCTCAATTCCTTGAAGCGGCGCTGGGCGCGCATCTCCAGATCAGCGATCAGGAATATCTTAACTTGTGCTTCCGGAAAGACAACCGTACCGATATCACGCCCTTCGCAAACCGCGTTCTTATCCCGGGCAACGGCGCGCTGCTGATCGACCATCCATGTCCGGATCTCGGATATGGCTGATATTTGTGATACCAGATCATTAACCTCGGGCGTTCTTATCGCGTCGCTGACATCTTCGCTATCGAGCATTACTTTCACGCCGTCTTTGGCCGGAACAAGCGTGATCTTTGAGCTGGAAATGACATCTTGAACGACCGCCGTATCAACCTGAGATATCGCCCCGCCGAGTTTCACGTATTTGTACGTCGCGGCCCGGTACATGGCGCCCGTGTCAAGATAGAAAAAATCGAGCCGTCGCGCAACGCCTTTGGCGGTCGTGCTTTTGCCGGTTCCGGCGCCGCCGTCGATCGCGACAATTATCCCGGACATTGGAAAACCTGCCGAATGATTCTTTCTTGCTGATCGGTCATCTTGACATTGCGCCGTGTCATTACGATACGCGCGGTCGCGATCGCCCGGTCAAGATCATAAACCGTTTGTTCGGCACCGGCCACCCATTTGAAATCGGCGATATAGCGCGGCATCATGCCGCCGAAAAAATTTACAAAACTCCCGATTATCGCTCCGGTCGGGATCAGAGTTCCGATACCGGTCTTTGTATGATCACCGATAAAACATCCAATCTTAGTCATTCCGGTATCATATTCTTTCTTGCCCCGCATCACCTTGACCGGCTGATAATTGTTTTTCAAATCCGAGTTGGTGGTAAGCGCGCCCAGATTCACCCACTCGCCGATGATTGAATGTCCGATGAAACCTTCATGGTATTTGTTCGAATATCCCTGGAAGATATCGGCCTCAACCTCGCCGCCGATGCGGCACATTTTGCCGATACTTGATCTTATTACCTTTGCCCGGTCAAGTATCGTCCCCGGGCCGATGTAAGCCGGCCCGACTATCGACGTGAAAGCCCGAATCTCGGCGTTGGCCGCGATCTTTACCGGGCCGTCCGTGACATCGATTGATACCAACTTGCTTAACTTAGCCGAGCGGTCAACATCGACATGCTTACGGTTACCGATGATCTCGAGCCCGGGCAAGCGGCGGCCGGCAGCGCGCTTGATCGCCTGCCGGGCCAATAAATCCTGATTGATCTTTATCAAATCCCAGGGATAGGAGAAAACCGTCCCGGCTATTTCCACGACTCTCTTGTTGTTGCTGATCTCTTCCCGTATTTCGTCCAATGTCCGCGGCAACGGTTTACGGGACCGGTAAAATCCCACCGGCTCGTCATCGATCACGAGATTCGCGTTCTCTTTGGGCACAGCGAATTTCCCTTTCAACAGTATTCGGCTTGAAACATATAATGCCGAGGAGTCTTCAATCTTTTCTGTTCCGAACCGGGCGCGATGCGCGTGACCGATGTCCTGTTTCGGAAAAAACGACTTGAAA
The DNA here is from genome assembly GCA_037446995.1 of Caldifarciminota bacterium. Classification (GTDB taxonomy): domain Bacteria; phylum Hydrothermota; class Tepidihabitantia; order SM23-42; family SM23-42; genus RBG-13-43-14. The sequence continues at coordinate 25,539 of JBBIHN010000010.1, forward strand.
TGATTCTCTATCGACCGGTCGCCGAGCAGTATGCCGTACTGGGGTCTCAGCGTGATCAGCGGAAAAAATTGATCACATCGGTCTTCATAAATGACTATTTTCATAATGACAGAAAAATCGTCGCAATGACCGCAAAAATAATCCCCAGTACGCGGGGTAAAGTTATCGGTTCCCTGAGCAAGATAAAGCCGTAGAGCACCGGGAAAATAACATACATGTTGGTCAGAGGCACGACCACTGACGCCGGTCCGATTTTCAGGGCATGATAAAAAGCCAGGATTGCGACCAAAGAGGCAATACCGACCGGAATGGCAATAAATGTATGTTTATTAACCACCAGGTCGCGTTTTACTGCAAAATACACAAGAAGCATGATTATCGGCCACAGCGAAAGCCAGAAAGCGACATTGACCGCATTGAAATACCGGGTCATGTATTTACTGCCGATCGCCCATAGACCCCACCCGACCAGGGCGATCAAGGCGTATTTAACATACGCAACCATAGCCTGATTATATTGACCGCAAATGCTAAGTCAAGCAAGATAATGACTGACTCCTCGCGTTTGCCCCGTAGCGCATAGCAGCGGGGAGGAACAATTTTTCTTTCTTCGTCA
>JBBIHN010000011.1:0-25935 GCA_037446995.1 Caldifarciminota bacterium
TAACCGAATGATTGATGAGCTGACCGCTATAATAGTAGTATAAAACGTTCCAGTGACACGGCCTCAGCGCATCAATTTCCTGCTTGATCCACGAGAAATTCCATTGATTGTGCGGTCCGCCCTGGGGCGAAGTCAACCCGCTGCACGAATAGCCGTTCCAGCTATTGGCGACCGTGATCATTCCGGTGCGAATATTCTGGATAGATGTACCGCCGGTCAGCGTATCCGTGTTCATTGCCAGGGCGAGTTCACGATTGACATTGGCGCAGTCATTCCATTCGCCTTCAGGTTCGTCCCAGTGCGTGAAGAAGTAGTCAACCAGCCGGCCATAACCGCGGCTATCCCAATACCAAAAAATCATCGACGCGGCGGTCGGAGAACAGCCATAAACCCAATCGATAAATGGAACGCCCGGTACATAATTGCTGTCGCGGCTGGCGAAACTACTGCCTTCAAAATAACGATCCCACTTCTCGCGGGTAAGCCTTTCCAGTTCCGGATCGGGCGCCGGCGCACGGCCGATCAGCGCGCTTTTCTCAATGATCTGATAATTACCGGTGTTGATCAGGTATTCATCATCCGTACCGATGAACCCGCAATACTCCTCGCCCGGGCCAAAATAGTAGTTTCTGATGAAACCCGGAATCGCCACACCCCGACGACTGGCCACATCAATAAGTCTTTCGATACGAGACTGGCAGCGCGGAAGAGCTTTGACGATCTCACCCACCGGCGAGCTTGTATAACGGGCACCCATTATTATCGTCAATGGTTCATTATTTCTATCCCGGAATATCATCGCATAGGCGTTTGGTTGTTCGTCATAACCATAATAAGTTATCGACGACTCGAAATTATGATCGCCAAACCGCTGATTGACGATTCTTTCCGCAAGCTTCTGAATATCCTGAAAAGGCAGAAAATCAGCGGCCAAGCTAATCGTCGTCAGACATAGAATCACGATTAGTAACCTCATTACCATTCCTCCTTGGCTTTTCCGAACCACCGAACCACCGCACGGCTAAAGATAACGCGCAGCCATCTGGTTCAGGTTCGATATTCTGTGGGTTGCGGCATTGAAACCGCAACCCACAGAATCCAATAGGTCAGAAACCGATGGCTATTCCCAGTCGGTGAGTATGGCTGAGAACACCCTTATTCATGTACGCATAATCGATCTTGAACACTCTTTCGCCTGAATGCAGGTTCAATCCAACCCCGCCGGTCAAATTGTTCAAGAGCCAGGCAGTTTCTTCGCCCCACTCATAGCCGGTGATTTCGCCGTCATCGTCGATTATCGGCTCGCCGCCGGTCATTGCTTTCATATAATCAACATTCAGGTAGGCTTTGTAACCCGCGCGCAGAAACAAGGTGTTAAGATAACCGTATTCGAGGCCGAGGTTGATGGTTTCATAGTTATCATTGGGATGATTCAAATCCAGGGCAACCGTGAACCGTGACAGCTGATTTTCGATCGGATTCAGCGCAATGCCGAAACGAAACATCAGGGGCAATGGGAATGGCGTTGTTCGAACCGTGATCGGAATACCTTCATAGTTCAATGGGTTGTCATAATTGGGATCCGTAAGTCCGTCGAGATTCCTTCCCTTGAACGTGATGTCCGCGCCAAAATTGCTCATTGCCGCGGCAATGCGCAATCCTTTGAACCCGGTATTATAGTAAATACCGAAATCCGTGGCCAATCCCGACGCCCGTATATCCCATATTCTTTCTTCAACGCCTTTAACCGAAAATCCGGCGGCAAGCCGATCCGTGAACATTCGGCCAAAAGACAGGGCGACCGCCATATCGCTGGCGCTGAAATAGGTTCCGGTGCCGGTATCCTCGCGAATCGACGTATTGGGATCGTCGACTCTTGTAATCTCCATTTGGCCCATGGTCAACGCGGTGACACTGACTCCCATTGTGCCGAATGTACCCATGGGCAGAACCACGCTCAAGTATTCGTGACGAATATCCGCAATCCATTCATTGTGGGTAAAACTGATTTCGCGCTTGCTGACCAGTCCGAGTCCGGATGGGTTCCAGAAAGTTGCCGAGGCATCGTCGGCAATCGCGACAAAAGCTTCGCCCATTGCCACGCCGCGGCCCACGCCGATTTTCAGGAATTGAGCGCCCGAAGTGCCCAGCTTGGCAAAATCGGCGTAAAGCGGCATTGCCAGTATCAAGAATGCGCAAAGGTATTTCACGTATCTCATCATATCCTCCTACCGGATTACGACGAACTTGCCGACTTGCTGACCGACACTTGACTGAACCTGGAAGACATAGATTCCGCTTGCCACCAGTTGACGGTTTTCGCTGAGCAGATCCCACTCTTCATCGCCGCCCGCGCTGTTGGCGACCGGTTCAGTGCCGGCCGGAACATCAAGCGTGTGATGATGGTGGATGGTGCGAACCAGATCGCCGTTCAGGGTGAATATCCGGATCGTGCATTCGGACGGCAAATTGATGAAACGTATGCGCCGTTGGGAAAAGGTCTGCTGCCATTCGTTATAGACAAGATATGGATTGGGCACGACCTTGACGTTCAACGCAAAGGTCGTATCGGTACGCAGCCTCGCCGGCACGGGCGTCACAATCAACCGCGCCCCCTGGGGCGCCGGATGATAAGACCCGGCATACACAATCCAGGTCTCGCCAACCGACGGCCGGGGCTCATTGTCCAACCACCCGACCCCCAACTTGAACTTGCCGCCGTTGATGTAGACGTTGCGCGTCCCGGTCGCTGGCGTACCGTAGACCAAAGTATCCCTGGAATGACCGCTCGCACGAAAAGTCCAGCCATCAGCCAATGAATCGGTTTGCGCATTCTCCAAATACGGCTTGAACGGTATCGTGTCGCCGGTCTGAAGATCAACCACAATCACGCTCGTCGCCCGACCGCTACCGTACTTGTCAATCCAGGTCAGCTGATAGTCATTGCCCCGATACGCCCAGTTAGTTGCCATATTGACCGGCGCCACCAGGCTGTCCACCGGATAGGTGCCGCTGACCCGCTCGATTTGCCGGAAGATCGACACCGTTGTCGGAATCGACGGCCGCGCCAGTACCACAGACATGCTCAAACCATTACGGACAACAAACTCCTGACGGGTCTGCGCACCCGCCGCCAATATTGCCGAATACGTTTCCAGAATCGAATCCGAAGCATTTCGCATATAGACCGTGTAACGCGCCAACCCCGAAGCCGAATCACGCCCGATCGGAGCAAAATCAAGATAGAACGGATCCGCGGTCATAGCCAGCGGATAGGTGATCGCCGCGCCAACATTGGAATCAGCCAGCAACGGATTGCCATAATCCTGGGTGATCGTAAAACTACCGGCAACATAGTTCGCCGGGTCGCGGCGCGGCACCGCGGTAACCCCGATCTTGCCGCTCTCAAAAATCAAATCCATCGGACCAACCACCTCAACCGTATCATAGACATAAATCCACTTGCTATCCGGCGCATACCAAACCGAATCAAACACAAAGATCGAATCGTATTTCAACTTGGTTTGGTTGAAATCAAATGAGGTTACCGCATAATAATAGGTGAACCCGTTGCGCACAGTGTTATCCCTATAGGAATAGTATAAACCGGCATCAGTCGCGTAAATCGTATCCGCAGTATTCTCCGGATTGGGAAACTCGAATCTTATGCCGTTAGTCCGATCGCATACTGCCAGCGCCTGCCAGTCGCCCGTTCGGCCGGTCAAACTCCGATACACCCGATAACCCTCAAAATCATACTGCCGATAATAAGGATCGTACAGCGGCGAGCTCGGATTAGTGCCGACCACATCATAGTATGGATCGGCCTCGAATTCGGGCGCGCTGTTCCAGATCAATGTAATCTGGGCGTCGCCGGGAACGCAGGTCAAGGCCGGCGGTGATGGCGGACCAGGCAGCAGCCAGTTCATGTCATAGATGAACTGACAGGTGTTGTCAACCCGTACCAGTGCCGTATCCGGCCGCTGGTATATGCCCATCCAATTGGCAAACATTATCCCGACTAGAACCGTCGCCGTGGATTCGGCTTGAAGTTCAAACGGACCGCTGCACATCAGAAAACGCTGATCATCCGGATCCGGCGGTACCGTATCATACGGGGTGTACTCGCCGGTCTTGAAATTGTAGCCGGCAAGAGTCACGTAACGTTCATTATCTTTGTTCGGCTCAAGACTCAAGGTGAAACGCTTGAACGCGGTCATGCCCAGCTGCGGGATTTCCGAAGGATCGCGCCAGTCCGGCGTGCCGTCTCCGTCCACATCCCACATTTCCGGAGGCAAATTGTTCACGTACCAGGTGCTGTCGCGTTCGTACTGATCCAGAATGCCGTCGCCGTCTTTGTCCTCATCCCGTACCAGATCCCAGGGGCTTTGCAAATAGTCAAACCCGATCGCGCCGGGAAGCGTCACCCAGCCGGCTTCAGGAACTTCCTGCCATTGATAGCCGAGATTGTCAACCCACAATGATTCGCCTTGGATCACGTACCATTGACCGACAATGCCGGAAATCCGGTCATTGGCCGCTGCGCCGGCCTCGTTGCCGATATCGTTATCCGTGCAAACCCCGAAATAGCAATTATGAAGATCTGCGCCGCTAACATTCCTAACTTCGAACTTGACAAAGATAATGTCGGCGGTAGTGGAAAGATTCCAGGCATAAACCGTCTGATACATTACCAGACCGATCGGCCGGGTATCGCCCGGCACATGCGCAGTGGCATCAAGATCATTGTACACGCACCATGAATCTTGATGGGATTTGCTGCGGGTCGGCGGTACCACGGTTTTGAAATTGCCGGTCGGCGGCCATTTTGCCGGATACATCCAAATCACGGCCGCCGGGTCGCTGATTGACATGTCCAGATCACCGGGTACATATTCGGTTTCTGCGCCATGCGGTCCATAACCGATCGTCACCAAAGTGTCATGGTCTCCGATAATCGCGCCAAACCAGGAACCGGCGCCGAATATGTAACTCTGGTTCGAACCTTTGGGCCACCAGCACCCGGACGATTGGGTTATGGTTTGACCGAATTTGCCGAAATTCGACACGCACATCTCGACCTGATTTATGTTGTGTATCTTGATCTCGCGAGGGCGGTTTTGCTGGGTGTACACGGCTGATTTGCCGAATGTCAATAGCGTGATCAAAAGTAAAGGTATCAGTATTTTCTTCATTTTCTCCTCCCGGCTCTTAGAAACCGATCCCAACGCCTAAACGCACGCGGAACGGTCCGTTGTAATTAAGGGGATCATCATAGAAGTCCTTAATCGCGGCAACATAATCAGCCTTCATTTCATGGGGATTTATCAAACCATCATGGTTGAAATCCGATTGCGGCGTATAACGGCTGCTGGTCATTGGAATGTTGCCGAATTGGCCGATACCTGGTTCTGGAGCGCCGTAATCATCGGCCCTACCCGTAGTGGGATAGACGTTCGTGACCTGCTTGGTATTCAGCAGATTGTCGATCAAACCGGTCAAAAGCAGTCTTACCGGACCAAGCCTGATACGCCTGCTAAAGTTGCAGTTCACGTTGACATAGCCCGGCATGCGCGCCGAGTTTTCGTCGCCGATTTTTTCGCCTCTCAAGTTCTCGGGCGTATAGGGATGGCCAGAATGATAAGAAGCGACAAATGACGTGGTAAAATCCTGCAGCGGGATGAAAACGAAATCGCCGGGCAGTTCGAAATCGACATTGGCATTGACCGTATGCCTTTCATCAAAGTCAAGCCAATAGTCAATCACCGGCGGGTCAATCTGATGATAGTACCGGTCATAATACCATTCGCTGGCATAAGCCGCCGTGCCCTTGGCAAATTGTAGGGTATACACGACGTTCAATGCCCACATATCAGACATGCGTTTTTTGACGCTGAACTCGAAGCCTTTGACATTGCCGTAGTCGACGTTGAAAAACTGGAAATAGGGTGTCGGCAAAGCCGGTACCTCGCGGATCTGAGAAAGATCGTAAATATCCTTGAAATAGGCGGTAAACCCGGCCGCGACTCCCTCGGTCAGTTGATTCTCAATACCGACTTCATAGCTCACGGTTTTCTGAGGCATCATCAGAATGTTACCCAATATTGCGTTGCCGCGGCTCAATGCCAGCCGGATCACCGCGGTATCGGTCGAGCCGTACATATTATCGAGCAAGGGTAACTGGAAATAATGCCCGTAGTTGAAACGGAATTTCATCCGGTCAGTAACCGGCAGAGAAAACCCGAGCCGGGGCGATATCTTGTACGTGGGATCGGCATTAACCAGCGTCGAATCGTTCCAGTCGCTGGGATTATCAAAGGTCTGCGCCTTGGGCTCAAAATAATCGACGCGAAACCCGAGCCGCGCGATCAGACCTTCAAAGTCCATTTTATCCTGCAGGTAGAACGCGACTTTGTACGGGCTGCGGTTGTAATAATCCCAGAATGGATTGGTTACCCAAGGAAGATTGTTGTCAAAGTGCTTGATCTGGTATTGAACAAAATCAACGCCGCTTTTTAACTCATGAACCCTGCCCACTGAATGGGTGACATCAAAACGACCCTGATAATCGTTGTTATACCAATAACGCCATACGCGGTGGTCGCCGTAGGTGTAAAACCGGCCCTCAATTCCATAAGGGCTGTTGCGCAGCGCGGCTCGATCCCGGTTCGTGTATGCGGTATGATACTGCATTATGCTGTCGATCAGGACATCGCGAATTGGCAGGGAACCGTCGACCATATAGGGAATCAAATGCTCGGCTTTAAAGCGGTAATCCTGATACCATTGCCGGCCCACGCTGTCTTCATAAGCATAGTCACGGTTACCAAAAGCGCGGTTAAAATGCGTGGCGCCGACTTTCAAGGAGGCTAGGGTTTTTGCCGTCAACATGTAATTGAGCGTTGCCGACGCAATCCAGTTTTTCACCCGGCTCATCCAAATATTGTCGAAATACTTGAGACTGAGGCTGCGCCAGGCAACATACTGCTCACGGGAAGTGAAACCGGAAAAGGTCATTTTGCCTTTGGCATTCGGGAACAGGTATGATAACCTTGTTTGAGCGCGATAATCCATGCGCGGCGAAGGGACAAAATACAACCCCTGTTCAAAACAGTCGGTTTTCATCATTTCGCCCGAAACAAAATAACGCAGTCTCCGGGAAACCGGCAGGGGGCCGCCCAATGACAACTCATAAAGGCTGTAACCAAAATCCAGCGATTTGACGCTGCCAAAAACCTCGTCGGTCAGATAGCGCAATGAACCGGCATGCTTGACGCCGCCTTCCTTAGTTACAATATTGACGACTCCGGAAAGGGCGTCGCCGTACTCGGCGTCGAATCCGCCGCTGACCACGGTAACCTCTTCAACCGCGCCGGGATTGATACGCGCCGACTGCCAGCCGGTATTCGGCACTTTGGTCATAATGCCGTCGACAAAATAGGTTATTTCATCGGCACGGCCGCCGCGGATATGGGTTCCCAAATCGCTTTGCACCACGCCGGCCTGCAGGGTTATGACCTGGCTGATCGTCGTGACCGGCAGACGATCCATTTCCTGGGAGGTTACGGCGCGGCCGGTATGAGTTTGGGAAACAACGATCATCGGCCTTTCGGCGACCGCGGTAACGCCTTCAACCTGGATCACGGTCGGTCTCAATCTGAAGCTCAAAGGCGTTGTCTGGTCGATGTTAACGACCACGTTCACGTAGGTAAACGGATCGTAGGCGATGTAGGAAGCAACAACCCGATAGGTGCCGGCCGGGACATAGAGAATCACGTACTCGCCTTTTTCATTGGTTGCCGCACCCAGTTCAGTCCCTTCGATAATGACATCAGCGCCAATCAGGGGTTCACCGGTTTCGCCGTCGGTCACCCTCCCGGTTATCCGTCCGAACTCGCCGGCAAAAACCAGTGTCCCGACAAAGAGCAAGCATAAAAACCTTTTCATTGAGCACCTCCTACTTCAACCGGAATCAACCACATCTGACCGCCAAATTTCTTTTCCGGTTGCACATAATAGTACGCGTCATTGATAATTGCTTCAACCGCGAGATATTGAATGCCCGAGCCGTTAAAAACAAGGGTATCGCTGCTGCCCCGGACATGCACACGATTCCCAGCGCAGGACGCATAGAATTGACACATGCCCGCGGTTACCGAGCCATAGTAAAGCGTAAATTCAACCGTCACTTTTTCGCCGTTGGCAAAACTCAACAATGAATCAACTGCCCGGAAGCGGTTCATCACATGCCCGGTATAAAGCGTATCAAAACTGGAAGCGATGATCGAATCTCGTTCTCCGCTGACGCGCTTGAATACGACCTTCTGTATCGCTGGCAGATCAGGACTTCTTGCCGGGAAATAATAGGTCCCGTAGGATATGCGTTTGAGCCGCCAATCGCCGCTGTCCTCCCGGTCAAAGAAAATATGGCGGTAACCATTACCAGTGAAGTTGAGTTCGGCATAGCCCGGCGTATTATCGACGATCACCGTATCGAGTTTGCTATCAGTATCGCCTTGCCAGAAATAGTAACCGATATGCCGATAATCATAGTGCATCAGCGAGATCACTGAAAACGTGTCATAAAGGAACACGGTACAGGTTGTGTCCTTGGCAAACCAGAAATCAAGAACATCGGTTCTCTGGGTCAACTCCATTGCCGTGCTGTCGCAATGCCGCTTGATTATCGTGGAATCGTTCCGGAAAAAGCTGTCCGCAACAACGAATACTATCGGGCCAAAATTCACCGGAATGTAACCACTGACGAACATATCCTCGCTGATCAGCAGTTCGGAATTCGCGTTGAGTAGTGTGTGAATCGCTGTGCTGTCCTCGGGAGTACCTTTGTAGAATCCTTCTGGTGGTTCATTGCCGCAATCAAGAGACAAAACCACAGCAATGACCAACAGGATTAGAAAGCCTTTTCTCATTTTTCCTCCTTTTTGTCTTCCTCCCATATTTTTTCTTGCTGAACACCTATAATAAACTCTATGATCCATCACCTCCTTCATCTTATGGTTATTAGTATATTATACTTCGGTAAACGCATTTGTCAAGTGGGATTATCCAAAGAAACATCGGTATTGCCTACCCGCCGCCTCTGAGCTCGAATCGGATTGGAATCGAAACCCAAACCCTTACCATCTTGTCTCTTTGCTTAGCCGGTGAAAACCTGGCGCTTTTCGCGGCGATCAGGGCCGCCTGGTCAAGCATTTGATTACCGCTGGATTTCAGGACCTTGACCTCGAAAATACTGCCGTCAATGTCCACCAGCGCGCCGACCACGGTCTGCCCTTCGATTCCGGCCCGCCGGGCGAGTTCCGGATAATCCGGCTTGGGAATATGAATCGGCTTCGGCTTGACTTCTACCTTATAGAACGGTACGATCTCGATCTCCGGTCCGGTCGGCATGGTGCGTATCAACTCCTCGGTAAAATCGGTCGTGGCTATCGTTTCCACCGCTTCCTCGACCGCCTCGCTCTCCGCGGCAACCGCCACTTTGGGCCGCTCAACCGGCGGCGGCTCCTCGTACTTGTCGATCTGCAAGGTTATTTCCTCAACCATGGTGATGATTTCTCTTTTCAGTTTATACGGTTCGGGCTCGGCATAAGGAACGAAAGTGAAAAGAATTATGCATATGATAATGCTCGAGAACATGCCGACCCGCAGGTATACGCCGTACATTATTTTATGGTCACGCATTATAACCTCCCGAATTCGGTCGCAAAAGTTATCCGGAAAGCTTTCGCATCCTTCAGTTGATCAAGGATCAGATCAACGGTTCCATAATTGACCGATTCGTCGACATTCATGATCGTAATGAGCTCCGGATTCTCCCAGATCTTGGGCGCCATTCTTGATGAGATCATGTTGCCGCTGATCATGTTATCGTCGATATAGATCTTGCCGGCATTATCCACCCAGATATAGGACACATTCCTCCGCATCAGTATCCGCTCAGTCGATTCGGCTTTGGGCAGCTGCAGTTTCAAATGCAGGGTGGTGGCGCGGAAGACCGTGGTGACCATGAAAAACAATATCAACAGAAAAGCGATATCAGCGGTTGACGCCGTCGGTATCTCGGTGCTTCTTGATGCCCGGCGTATAATGCTCTTTCTCATGTCATTCCTCGCTCGTTGGAATAAGACTTATCTTGTTCGCCCGGAGCTCGCGCCCGTCCGGCATGGTCACCCGGGCAAGTTTGATCTGATCGAGGACCAGAACCATGTTGCCGTAGGGAGCATCTTTGCTCGCTCTCAATGATACGACCAGCAAGGTATCTCTTTCCAGGATGCGGGCTTCGACGATCTTTTTTATCTCATCATATTGATCCGGCATCAGGTCCTTTTCCTCGGCCGCCGCCTTGATCCGAACCGCGCCCGCCGGGTTGATCAGTATTGAAACGATGTTTTCCGGCTTGACGACAACCGGCTCGGTTTCTTCGGTCTTTTCCGGCAAAAGCAATTTCAAACCCTTATCTTTGGTGAAAACGGTCGAGGTCAAGAAGAAAATCAAAATTAGAAAAGCAACATCTCCCATTGAAGCGGTCGGGATATCGGATCTTGGTTTTTTCCGCTTCCTCAGTACCATCATTTTTTCCTTTTTGAATAAGTTTCGATCAGATAATCGATCAGCCCGCTTGCCGCTTCTTCCATGTCGCGCGTGTAGCCGTCGACTTTTCCGGAAAATAATATATGAATGATCGCCAACGGCGTGGCAATGATCAAACCCCATTTGGTCGTGATCAAAGCCGTGGATATTCCGCTGGCGACAATCGTCGGTTCAACCTCGCCGGCTATTGCAATCGCGGCAAAAGCGGTGATCATTCCCATCACCGTGCCCAAAAATCCCAGAAACGGCGCCACGGTGGTCAAACCGCCAAGCAATGCCATGCCGCGGTCCAGGAATGCCAGTTCGATCGCGGCGTTGCGCGCGACCATTTCCTCCATCGCGTCCTTGCCTTTATCGGCTTTTTCCAGCACGCCCCGCAGTATTTTCGCCACCGGCGCCGCGGTCTGATCGCATAACGCGATTCCGGCGTCGACGCCCTGAGAATCGATCGTTGAGGACAACCGTTCCAGGAAAGAACGAGGATTCAGCCGGGCCTTGATCAACAGGCTGAACAGTCTTTCGATGATCAAGCCAATACTGATAACCGCGCAGAAAAGCAGAAACCACATTACGAAACCGCCGCCGCCTTCTGCGCCCACTTGGAACTCACGAATCATAAACAGCCTCCTTTCGATGTGTCAAATTATAGTTATTGAAGTTTAAATGTCAAGGTTAATCGATCTTCTGACAACGCCACCCACTGAATCAACGAGAACTGGCAAAATAGTACAGCACGCCGCCGATCAAAGCACATAGCCCGGCGCCAAGCAGCAAGAAACTTTCGACGCGCGCCAGGCTCAAAGAACTGACGATCAGATCGAACAGGTCTCCCGGGCCGGCCGTGCCCAGCAAAGGAAAGAAAAACAACATGCGATAAATGTGAACCGCGGCAAGGGCAAGCAGCATCATGCTTGCCAGCACCGGGAACAGCCAGATCCCTTTGCCTTTGATCAGAACCAGCAGTCGTTTGATGATCATGCCATAGATGAACAAAGAAAAAATCGAAAGCAGAATCGCCAGCATGAAAAGGATCTCGGCGGGAATATCCGGTCTCATGATCAACCTCCTTTAGTGACCCGATAAAAACGCATTGACGCGATCAGCGAAAGAAAACCGGACAAGAGGAAAAAGACATAGGCGAGGTAGTTGATACCGCCTTTGGGCAGCATCATCCGGCCGCCGATACCGCAAAAGACGAGCTGGATAATCGCGAAAATCAGAATTCCGGTCGGCGCCAGGATCATGAACTGCCAGTTGGTTTTTTCACCCAGCACGATCTCATAGCGCCGGGCGATTATCGCCAGAACGAAAAAAGCGAGCCAGAGCAGGATCGCGCCCAGCACCAGCAGATAATTGGGTATTACGGCTAATGATTGGTACGTTGCGGGATCAATGCCGAAAGGAGCCGTAATCAGAAAATGTTGGGTCATAATCTCTCCTCCTTACAACAAAATCCGAAATTCGAAATCCTAAATCCTAAACAAATTCTAAATTCTAAATTCCAATTTCTCACAAACTTGGTATTTGCAGCATTCAATATTTGATATTGTCTAGTCTTCTCCGCCCGCGGCGGATCAGCCTTCGGCTGAAGTGAGTTTTTTTCTCTCATTTTAGCAGTGCTAATAGTTTGTTGGTCATGTCCCGGCCCTTGGACGGACCGATTATCATTCCGGCCGCTTTGCCCAGGGCGAAGATCAGGCGCCGCGCGTCTTCATCATGCAGCGCTTCACTCTTTATCCGCTGGGCTTTCATCTGATTATTGAAAATCCGATCGGCGAAATCTCCCACATAATCTTTGAGGATCGACTTCATCGTTTCGAGAATACCGGCATCCAACCTGATCTTCGGCTTTGTGACCGCCTCGGGTTTCTCGCCCTCTTCAACCGCTTGCTCAACCGGTTCTTCGACCGCTGCTTCTGCTTTCGCGGCATCCACGGCCGGCTCTGGTTCTACGACGGCTGAGGCAACCGGAACCTCAATGCCTTTGATTTCATCAAGCGAGGCGAAAACACGCTTCGCCGAATCGCGCTCATCGCCATCGAGGATCGATCCGATTATCCGATCTTTGTTTATTTCGGCGACAACCCCTCTTGACTTGCCGATAATCTGAATACGGTCGATCGACAAGTCGCCGACCGCGCCGATCGTTTCAAAAATCACGGTTGCCATCTGCGCGATCTCGGACTGCATCGAAGCGCTGTCCCGGCCGCAGAAAACCTGACCCCGGCTGTTGGCCAGAAAGCCTGCGCTCAAACCCCGGTCTTCGAAATGTTTTATTATCTCCTGATCCATTGTTATCTCATCTTCTCGATCACGGCCTGGACTTTTGCCCTGGCTTGCGATGAACCCATCTCTTCAACCGCTTTCTTGACGAGAAAATCGATGATCGAACGCAATGCCTGGACAAAATCATCCTCCTTATCGGCCGGCGGATTATCCTTGAAATCGAATTTTGAGTCCATCACGCCGACATAAGGATTCAAATCCCCGCCCAGAATTCCCAGCCCCTGATTCAACAGGTCAAACCAGTGATCCTTTTTCTCGCCGCCGAATTCATCGATCAACAAATTGATCTGCTGTAATTTCGAACTGATGCTGCGCGGTAATTGTGTCTCGATCTTCGGTTTGACGGCCTCAGCCGCGCCGATCTTCTTGATCAACTCGGCTGGTTCAGTATCGCGCGGTATTTCAACGCCCAGATACTTCGCGCCGCGGGTGAAAATTACCAGCCGGCTGTTACCATAGCACAGCGATATGTATTCGATATCGCCCAGGCTAAGACTATCGCGAATAACCTCGCCAGCCGACGAAAAAAATGCGGTCAGATCTCCGACCGATGCGGTCGATGAACCTTTTACCGTTTCAACCGCGCCGTCATCGGCACGCACCACCGCATAACCGACAATACCCGGAATTTTATCCAGTTTTTCCAGATCCGCCATGCGCCCGTGTTCCTTTCATAACATTCACTTTTTCGCCAAAAATGCGTCCCATTTCTTTTTGAACAGAAGCTTGCCGTACAGCTTGACGCCTTCATTCGACGCGAATTTTTCCAGACTGGCCAAACCGGCCATGATTTGCTGGGCATCAAGCGTACCCAAAATCTGAATTTTGAAATTATCTTCATTTATCTTGACGCTGTCAAGGAACTTTTTGTTGTCTTCATTTGATTCAACCCATTTCTGCAGCATTACCAACCCATTATTTGCGAACTCTTCAAGAAACAATTTCAGATATTTCGTCAATGCCGTCATCTGCCGCTCAGCCTCCTGGGGATCATATATCAGCCCCTGGTCCTTCAACCAGAGAATCGTCTTGGTCGCTTCATAGCCGCCGATCTTCGATTCGGCAATGACCTCGCCCAGGGTTCGTTTGCCGTCGATCAGGGCGATAATCTTCCAGTCGGTGCGCCGTAAAGCCACGGCCGCTTCCAGCTCGCGGGTCGATTTGGTCAGGATTGTTTCCAGGGGCGGCATTTTTTGTTTCAACTCCTGCAGTTCAATCCGGCGTTTTTCGATATTCTCGGAAAGCTTTCCGACATCCTCGGATATCGTGTTCTCGGGCGAGCTGACGTCAAGTTCAAAAGTCCCTTTTTCAAGTTCAATAAAAGCAAGGTTGATCAGGGCTTCCATTCCGGTGTTCGCGCCGTCCGAGGCATGAACAACCGACCCTTTATCAAGATAGATATCGCCGGTTACGCTGCCGGTAACCTGCAAATGCCCGGTTTTCTTTGCCTGGTTTATGAATTGCAGTACATCGCTCAGATTGAACGCCCGCAAGTCGATGTCAAATCCTTTCATCATATTATCCTTAACCAATCGTGCAGCAGAAAAAACAACCGGCCGATCAACAGTGAGATACGAGCCATTATAGTATAACCGAAAGAAGCGCCGAAAGCAACCATCAAAAACCAGATGCCGATCCGGGCAAAACCGCCGAAAACACCCTTGTGCTCGCGCGAGAAGAAGAAATAAATGATGCCGGTGACTACTCCGACGATAATCAAAGGCACTGAGATCGCGTCCAGGAAGGCGATCAGACCGGGCCGGGCGAAGAATTCCCGCCAGGCCGAAATCTCGATAAAAGACATGAGCGTTGCCTGTACCTGATCCAGAGCATTGCTCTGCAAATAAGTTATCAAATAGTAACCGGAATAGGTTCCAACAATGAAAGCAAGCGGCCATCGCGAAATCCAGCCGATTTTCGGCGCCAGGCGCATTATCATCATAATTCCCAGGACCAGCGGTATTATATTGACCAACTGCCCATGGAAAAACAACGGCAAAATAAGATTCGGTCTCAGAATATTGTAATAGTTGTAAACCGCCCAATAGGCGGCGGACACGCCAACGAACAAATACTCGGCAAATTTGTAAAAAGGATTGTCCCGATACAGAAAGCTCAGTATGAACAGCGTGAGCAAAGCGGCAAACCAGGTGCCGATCGTGCCGGCCATTATTTCCTGCTCCTTCTGCCGATCAGATAAAAAACATTGGCGATGACGATAAAAAATATGATGACGCCGTGCGCGATCGATTGGGCGTCCATTCCCCGGGAAGCGGTTCCGCTTCGCTCAACCAGCTTTTCGTATTCGGCCGCGCCTTTCATGCCGCCGATCAGGCCTTTTAACTGACCGGCATTAAGATACGGATAGAATGCCGGGGCGCTTACCGCGGTGACTCCGCCGGAAACTCTTTTGCGGTAACGACCCTGCGCGATCATGATCCATTCGCGCACGCCGGGATCGCCGGCCGACAAACTGACGATCAGATCGATATTATCCAGATTCCTGACCCCTTTCATGATCTCCAGCTCCGCGATTGGACGGCCCGCATAATCGGCGGGAAATGTCTGCAGAATATTCTCTGCCAGGGCCGAAATCACAACGATACCGCCGGCTTTGTAACCGAGATTAACAAAATCCTTTCCATATTCCTTGCCGTGTACCTGAGCCGCCCTTTCCATTGCCGCCTGATTCAACGGAATTCCCTGAGGCCAGAGACCGAGACCGATTATCTGTATGTCTTTGGAAAATAGATGATGAACAAGCGCCTCATTCATCGGGTAAACCTCGGGCATGCTGGCTGGATCATAATCCGCCGAGACCAGCACCCTCGATCCGGGCAACAGATCGTTGACCGCGTCGTAGAAGATTTGAACCGGCTCACTGACCTCGATTTTTAATCCTATCGGCATGATCAAAGGACCGGCAACGGCAAGAAAAATGATCAAAAAGATGACCCGGCGGTCAATTCTTTCCAGTCGCTCAGTTAACTTCATTTGCCTGACAAATAGGTCCTTTCAATACCCAGTAAAATGCGCAGTGACGTTGACACCACGCCCAGGGCAATACCGATCATTATCGCCCGCTGGCCAGCCATATTCGGACTGCCCATGATCCAGTCGCCGACCAGCGGCAGTTTGTCCCAGACATAATTGCCGAGCGGAACCCGGCTCAGCATCACGATAATCGCGGAGATCAAAAGCAGAGTCGCTTCGGGAGTGCGCGCCCGAAAAGCGCGATAAGACGCCGAAGCGACAAAAAAAGCCAGCAGGGCGAACATTGTCGACGACATCGGCAGATTGACATTGAAATAGAACCAGTCAAACGGCGAACCGCTTTCAACGCCCCATATCATACCGGCGCCGAAGACAATTGCAAAGCCTGTTATCAGCACAATACTGTACCACCACCCACTTGCTTTCTTCTGCAGCTTGCCGAGATGCAGCTTGAGCAGATTGCCGATGCCCAGGATCATGGCGAAAACCATGATTATCAAGAACCAATTATTGAATAAACCCTGCAAATCGGAAAAAGGCCAATGCGGGATAAAATACTGCAGCACCATCACAAAGCCGGCGATGAAAGTTATCAACAAAGGAACTTGATTCTTCATGCTAACCCACGGCCAGCCATTCGGCGAGCCGGTTAAACCCCAAACTTGCCATCAGCACGCCGGCGGCCAATATCAACAGGATCAACGCCTTGCCCCAATCCTGCCCCTTAAGCGAACCAAGCAGCAAAGGTTCTCTTGATAGATATGCGCTGGCCGCGAAGAGTTCTTCCCCGATCAGAGTATAGTCGCAGGCGGTCACGAAAAAAGGCAGCTGCGAGGGCATTGCCGTACCGGCGATCTGAATCGCACCGGTTGAATGACCGGTCTCGGCGAGAATCAGGGATTCGGCGTAGAATGCGCCCATATAGAAGATCGCGCCCGGTTTTTCGCGCAGCATCATTCCGTCCACCCCGGCCGCATAACCGAACTGATCATCAGTGAGATAGCTGACCCGTGCCGGATCGTATATATCGGGGCGTCCAGCATCCACGCAGGCTTCTTTGACCGTCTCCTGGGCCGCGCTCATCACCAGCGAGCGCGTGCAAGGAACCAGTATCGGAGTTTCGTATTGAGCCGCCTTTCTCGCGACCTTGCCGAGAATGATCACGCTGGCAATAGTCTGAATATCGTCCATATCCAGAATGCCTGGAATATACATTATCGATTTGCCCATTTCAGTTGCCCGGCCAACCGCGTCGTCGACTGCTTCCAGCCCCGCGATCGGGCGTATGTACAAAGCCCTGCCCTTCTTTGCTTGACTGATGAACCACATGACAAGGGACGAAAAAATGATAACCGCGATCAACATGCTGACTCGACCGGTATGAAACCACTGAGCCCGGGCCGCGGCCGCGTTGCTGATCGCCGGCGCCGATCGTTTGTCCAGGGCGCAGGCAAAAATCCGGTAAACATATTCGACACCATTAGCCGCGCCGGCATCGACGAATTGACTAACTCCTTTATTAGCGGTCCCGACCACAACAAAACTATCGCTGTCCGGTACTGACCGTTCAATCCGGTACTCGGTCACCGACCGTGTGCCGGCGCCGTCATCCCCGGATAACTGCCAGTTCAGAACAATATTACCGCCGGCATCGTTCGCCTTGTCCCGGGCGACGACATTTACGGGCGGTGCCGGAGGTTCGGCAGAGTCAGCGGGATACTGCTGAACAAAACTCAGGAATAATAACAGCATATCTAACAATTCTATGTCATTTATTATATAAGTCAAGACGAAAAACGCTACACGCTGGGCACAATACGCTAATCGCCAAAGAAATCAGCTTTTTATATCCTTAACCGATTAGTGAGTAGTGGTTGCGGTCTTACAACGGTTCCTTTGCCGATCACCGTGATGCCGCGATCAAGGCGTCTCAAGCCGGCTCGTCCAATTGCATCGGCCGCGATGCCGACCCGGGCTTGATCGCCGATTCGGACATCCTTATCAACTATTGCTCGGCTGATCACCGCATTCCGGCCGATGATCACGTCGTGGAAAATTATCGAATCAATGATCCTGGCTCCGCTTTCCACGATCACTCCGGGCGAGACGATCGAATTCTCGATTATGCCTTTGATCTTGCATCCCCGGGAGATCAAAGATCTTCTTACCCGGCAAGTGCGGCTGAAATAACTGGCCGGCCGGTCGCCGATTTCGCCGCGATCCGCCAGATTGGTTCTGACCCGCCATTTAACGATATCCAGACCAGAACCCGGATCCAGCATATCCATATTGGCCGACCAGTATGCCGGAATCGTGCCGACATCCCGCCAGTAGCCTTTGTATTCATAGCCGTAGACGATCTTGTCTCTGATCAGCAAAGGTATCACGTCGCGGGCAAAATCATTGCCTTGATTTCGGGCCGCGATCTTGAGGCCGCGATACAGCACATCGCGGTTAAAAAGGTATATGCCCATTGAGGCGAGATTTGAACGCGGCTGCGCCGGTTTTTCCTGCCATTCAACAATCCGGCCGTTCTCGTCGGTCACCGCGACGCCGAAATTCTTTGTCTGTTCAACCGGCACGCGGATCAAACCGATCGTGACCGCCGCTCTTCTCGTCTGATGAAATGAAATCAAATCTCGATAATCCAGATGATAAATATGATCTCCCGAAACTATCAATACCTGGTCGGGCGAAAAATCGTCAACAAAGCCGAGATTCTGATAAACGGCATCCGACGTTCCCTTATACCAATCAGACATTGCTTCGCCGGTTTTCGGCGGCAGGATTTTCACCTTGCGAGTGCGGCCAAAGAGGTCCCAGGGCCGGCCGTCCTCAAGATGGTCCATGAGCGACAGCGGCTTGTACTGGGTTAGTACGCCGACAATATCGATCCCGGAATTCGATATATTGCTTAGCGTGAAATCAATAATCCGAAATATGCCGCCGAACGGTATCGCGGGTTTGGCTCTTTTACCGGCGAGAATCTTCAGCCTGGACCCGGCGCCGCCGGCAAGCAATAGGGCGATATGTTTTCTTCTCATCGCAGCGTGCTCCCGGGCTCGATATTACTCCGGTCAAGCCGTGCCGTGGAATATATCGCGGTATTCGAACCGATCGAAGTTCCCCGGGGGATCGTGACGCTCTTGCCGATCAAGGTTACTCCCGAATCCAGCAGTTCGCCGTGTTCAACCGAGGGTATATCATGCCCGAAAGCGCCGATCGCCGAATGCTCGTTCACGGTCACGTCCTTATCGCAGATCACCCGGTCGAGGCGCGATCCTTGCTTGATCACGCAATCATGGAGGATAATAGAATCTTTCACTACCGCTTTGCTTTCGACCCGGACCCCCGGGGACAGCACCGAGTTGATCACCTGCCCTTCAACAACGCATCCTTCGCTGACATACGAATTCAAGACCTTGCCGTCAATTCTTGACGGTACCCGGTCCGAATATTCGCAACGATCAACGAGATTCGTCCTGACCTGCCAGGCGCCAAGATCATACTTCCCTTTGAGAAAATCATCGTGCAGGTCAATATATGAAGCTATGGTTCGGGTGTAAGCCCATAACCCCTTGAACAGAAACCCGAATAACTTGCCGTCGTTCAATATCAACGGCAGAATGTCGCGGCCAAATTCATGCGAATCGCGCCGGGCGTTTTCTTTCAGCAGGTCAAGCAGCAATCCGGTTCTGAAAAGATACACGGTCATCGACGCCAGATCAGATATTGGTTTTTCGGGTTTCTCGATGTATTCGACCACCCGCTGTTTTCTGTCGATCCGGCCGTAGCCAAAACGCCTGTCTCTCTGTTTCACCCGGGTAAAACAAACCGTCACGTCGGCATTCATAGTTTGGTGAAAGTCGTATATGGCTTGGTAGTCCATGCGGTAAACATGATCCGCCGAGGCGATCAACACGCATTCTGGATCGTATTCTTCGATGAAACTGATATTCTGATAGATCGCGTCCGCGGTTCCCTTATACCAATCCGATGCCCGCAGGCCGCGATAAGGCGGCAAAATACGTATCCCCCGCGCCCGGCCCGTAAAATCCCAGTGCTCGCCGCCGCCGATATGGCGCATCAACTCAAGGGGACGATACTGCGACAATACGCCTATCGCATTGACGCCCGAATGCATCATATTGCTCAGAACAAAATCGATGACCCGATACATGCCGAATACCGGGACCGCCGATTTCGGGCGTCTTTCAGTAAGGGTCAGCAGCTCATCGACGCGACCCGCGGCCAGCACCAGCGCCAGGACCTTAACCATTTGATCAGGCGCCGAGAATCTCTTTGACGATCAGTTCTTTTTCGACATCGGGTCGAGCATCTAGTACGTTGATCACCTGAGCATCCCGGAAATAGCGCTCAACCGGGTAGTCTTTCATGTAACCGTAGCCGCCGTATATCTGTATTGCCTGCGTGGTGATTTCAACCGCCGACCGGCCGGCGTAATATTTTGCGATCGAAGCCGCTCGGCGATAGTTCCCCTGCCCATCGGCGATCTGCGCCGCGTTATAGATAAGGTTCCGGCTGGCTTCAAGACAGGTGGCGATATCCGCGATCTTCTCCCGCACCATGCCGAAGTTTATGATCGGTTCATTGAATTGCACGCGCTCCCCGGCATATTTCAACGCCGCGTCATAGGCTGCCTGCATCAGACCCAGCGCGATTGCCGCAAAATATATTTTCGCCAGGGCGTCGATTTCATCCAGGATCCGCCGTCCCTGTTCTTCTTCGCCAACGATATTATTCCTGCTCAGCGAACAATTTTCGAAAACGACCGTACCGATTCCGGCCGCATTCATCCCCATGACATTTGCCCGGCGCCGATGCACTCCCTTTTCGTCGGCGTCGATCACAAAAGCCGAAAGGGTGCCGCGGTCCGGCGCATACATCATGAACGGCCCATCGGCTTCGCCGTTAAGCAGAAATTGATTTTTGCCGTTGACGACGAATTTTTCGCCGGTTCTTTGAAGCTTCATTTCATTGGCCGAAATCAGCGCGTATCCGCCGATGATCTTTCCGGTCGCGGCGTCAGAAAGATATTTCTGCTTCTGTTCGCCGCTGCCGAATTTCAGAATCGGCCGGATGAAACCGGCATTATGCACGGCAGCGATCAAAGCGGTGGAAGCGCAAACCCGGCTTATCTCTTCGATCGCGACCGCGGCACCGGTCACATCCAGCGCCGCGCCGTCGAATTCTTCTGGCGCGTTGGCTCCCAGTATTCCCATCTCGGCAAGCTTGCCCAGACCCTCGACCGGCATAATGCCGGCCTTGTTCAATTCATCGGCTTTTTCAAGCAGCGCCTGCTGGCTGAGTTTTCTTATTTCATTCTGCAATAATATGCATTCTTTGCTCAATATCATTCTTTCTCCTTGGCGTCTTCTTGTGCTCTAACCACTCGGCTATTTGATCCCCTTGGTTATCTCAAGCGCAATCACCGTTCTCTGGATTTCATTAGTACCTTCGTAGATCTGCGTGATCTTTGCATCTCTGAGCATTTTTTCAACCCGGTATTCTTTTAACAAACCGTAAGGTCCCATTATTTCGATCGCCCGGCAGGCAGTTCTCACGGCAAGATCCGAAGGCAGTAACTTGGCAAAGGACGATTCGCGGGAAAAACCCTTGCCGCCGCGGTCGATCAGGCGGGCGGTCGCATAGATAAGCGCGCGGCTGGCCTCGATCTCGCTTGCCATGTCCGCGATTACCCTTTGAACATATTGATTGTTGAATAATTCATGCTGACCGGCAAATTCGAGGGTCGCCTCGTAGGCGCCCTGGGCAATACCCAATCCGATCGCGCCGACTCCGGGACGCGCCCGGTCGAAATTCCTCATTGTGTAGACGAAACCCAAACCCTCTTTGCCCATCAAGTTTTCTCCGGGTATGCGGCAGTCTTCGAAAACCAGCTCTTTGGTCACTGATGCCCGGATCCCCAGCTTATTCTCTTCCTTGCCAAAAGAAAATCCCGGCGTTCCTTTCTCGATAATAAATGCCGACACGCCCCGGGCACCGCGAGTCCGGTCGGTATTGGCAAGCACAACATAGACATCGGCAATACTGGCATTGGATATGAATTGCTTGACTCCGTTCAGCACATAATAATCGCCGTCGCGATGCGCCGTAGTCTGAATATTGGCGGCGTCACTGCCGGCCTGGGCTTCGGTCAAGCCGAATGCGCATTGCATCTCCCCGGTCGCGATCCGAGGCAGATATTTTCGCTTCTGGTCTTCGCTGGCAAAGTGAACGATCGGTCCCGAGCCAAGCGCATTTACCGCATAGGCCGTGGCAATGCCGCCGCATATCCTTCCGACCTCCTCGCAGGCAATGCACATATCCATGATCCTGCCGCCATAACCGCCGTACTCGGCCGGGATAAAAACCTTGAGCAATCCTTCTTCTGCCATTCGGGAAATGACCGAATGAGGAAACTCGGATGAAAGATCAAACTCATCGCGTGCCGGCAATACGATTTTCTCGGCGATCTCCCTGACCTTTTTCTGAAGCGATTGTTCCTCCGTGTTCAAAAAATAATCCATCAAACCTCCTTCTGAAAGGGCAAGTCGTCCCTGACGAAATGCACTGCAACCAAGTTTAGCAATTATATGATAAGAGTCAAGTTGAAACGCCAGGCGCTAATGGCTATATGCCAAATAAAAGTAGCCCACCTAAGGGTTTACTTTTATGATCTGGAATGCATTTAGTGTGCTGTCTCTAGCAGATCTTTACATTTGGAAATTTTTTTCATATGGTAAATATTTACGCGACTTTTGTAAATTCAATGAGAAGATAAATTTTGGGCGAAGCAAGGCTCATCTGAGCCAATGAGCCCAAATCTTATCTTCTTTAAAAAACGCAAAAGTCGTGTAATTAGATGTCAAGTTATTTATGCGACAGCACATTAGATTTGGATTTGCACCTGATCGTTGACAACTATGGTACACATAAACATCCGAGGGTTCATCGCTGGATAAAACGCCACCCCCGTTTCCACCTGCATTTTATTCCGACATCCAGTTCCTGGTTGAACATGGTAGAACGTTGGTTTTCTGGGATCACATCTAAAAGGATTCGTCGTGGTTCATTCAAAAATGTGAAAGAACTGATCAAAGCTATCAAACAATATATTGAATCGCACAACCAAAACCCGAAAGTATTCGTTTGGACTGCAACAGTCGAATCTATTATGAGCAAAATTGCTATATGTAAAGAAGCGTTAGAAGCACCACACTAGTCCGTATGTCAAAAGGTGATGGATTAGCGTCAGAATGCATTCTCGATCAGTTCAAATTTCGTCGCGCCGCCGACGCGGCTGATCGCCAGAACGTCGAAATGTATGTCCAGATCCATTGGCAGACAACGCTTCTTCAACCATAGAAGCGCCAGGCGCCGGATTCGATTTTGTTTTTTCCTGATCACCGATTCCTGCGGTAAACCATACTGTAAACTGCGCCGGTACTTCACTTCGACAAAGTGATAAGATTTTTTCTTCCTTAAGATAAGGTCGATCTCTCCGTGCCGGCCGCGGAAATGGCGTTCGACAATCTGATATTGATTTTTCTTGAAGAATTCGCCGGCCAGATCTTCTCCGATCTGACCGAGCCGCCTGGTCGCGGGCCGCCAGAGGTTTCTCACGTTTCTTTGCGCGCCGGCAATAGTCTGAAGCTCTTGCGGTGAATCGGGCAGGGACCGTGCCGGCGGATGCGTTCGCGATGCTTGATGGTTGGGTATCCTTTATGTTCGTCAAAACCGTACTGAGGGTATGTAGCATGGTATTCGCGCATCAGCCGGTCCCGTTCCACTTTTGCCAGGATCGATGCGGCCGCGATCGCCAGGCTCAACCTGTCGCCGCCGATGATCGGCACCTGGCGGATTGACAATTCATCGAGCCTGAGCGCATCGATCAAGACGATCTCCGGGGTCGGCTTCAGTTTATTTATTGCCTGAAGCATGGCGAGCCGGGTGGCCTGCAATATGTTTATCTCGTCGATCTTATCCGAATCGATAATTCCGAATTGATACTCAATCGCCGAATGTTTCACGATATTGGCCATTGTCTCGCGCTTCTGCGGCGTCAGTATTTTGGAATCGTCGATCCCGGGATGATAGTAGTTTCGCGGTAGGATCACTGCGCAGGCGACTACCGGTCCGGCAAGGGGGCCGCGTCCGGCTTCGTCAACGCCGGCGATCAGATTATGGGTTTTCCACAGGCGTCGGTCCGGGATCGCTATCACCCGGTATTTCCTCATTAGTGTCTGGCCGCGCTTTTGAAACCGCGGGCGCGGTAACCGCATCTTTGATTTTCGCTCTTCTGCCTTTGCGTTGCCTTAAATAAGTCAACTTGGCCCGGCGCGTCTTGCCTTTTTTCTTTATTTCGATCTTGGTTATCGATTCTTTGTTTTCGATCGGAAAAACCCGTTCCACGCCGATGCCGGCCGAGATTTTTCGTACCGTAATAGTTTTGCCGATGCCGCTGCCTCGGATCTTTATCACAATTCCCTGAAACGGTGATATGCGTTCTTTTTCGCCTTCTTTGATTTTGGTATGGACTTTGATCAGATCTCCGGGATGGACTTCAAGATTCCTTTTCATTGATTACCTCCAGTAGCAATGCCAGGTCATTCGCCTGAAATGTTCCGCCGGCCAGCAGATCCGGCCGCTGATCCAGCGTAAGCATCAATGCATGCTTGCGTCGCCAGTTGTTGATCAGCCGGTGGTCGCCGGTCAGCAGTTCCTGGGGAACGCTCAGCTGTTCAAATACCGCCGGTCGGGTGAAAACCGGGGCTCCAAGCAGCGAGTTCTCGAACGAGTCCGAGTGCGCTGAATCAAGATTGCCCAGGGCGCCGGGCAGAAGACGGACGATGCTTTCAATAAGGATCAGCGCCGCGATCTCTCCGCCCGATAATATGTAATCGCCGATCGACAGCTCGAGCGGTTCAAAAAGATCTTTTATCCGGTTATCAACGCCTTTATAGCGACCGCAGATCAGTATCCAGTGTTTTCTCTTTGCCAGCTGTTTGACAAGACGCTGATTCAGGGTCTTGCCTTTGGGGGTAAACAAGATCGTGTCCGCTCCGGTTGACTTGAGATTCTCAAGCGCGGCGGACAGCGGCCCGGGTTTCATGACCATACCCGCGCCCCCGCCGAATTGATAGTCGTCGACCTTGCCGTTTTCGGAGTAGTCGCGGGGATTTAGAACGTCGATCTTAACCAGTTTTTTCTCAAGGGCAACGCGGAGAATGCCGCATCCCAAAGGACCGGAAAAAAAATCCGGGAATATTGATATGATATCGAATCTCATTACACTGATGGCGCTGATTCTTATCGCATGGATTACACGAATTTCATCATAGAGAAAAAGGCAAGAGAGGTTCTGAGGACATTATTCGATGATCTCAAGTACCGTGCGTTTTCCTTGTTTCATTGCCGCGGCGGTAATTATTGTTCGTATCGCCTTGGCGGTTCTTCCTTCTTTGCCGATGACCTTGCCTAAATCGCCTTCGCCGACCCGGAGTTCATAGATTATGCTTTTCTCGCCCGCGATTTCCTGGATGGTCACTTTATCGGGATTGTCAACTAATGCTTTGACGATGTATTCGATAAGATCTTTCATGATTAACCTCCTTCTTTTGAGTATAATCTAGCCACAGTATTGGTAAGCTGAGCTCCCTTCGAAATCCAATACTCGATGCGATCCCGATTGAGCTTGAATTCCTTCTTTCTGGGATCGTAATGGCCCACGTTTTCCAAGTAGTCACCGTCTCTTGCCTTTCTCGAATCAACAACCACAACTCGGTAAAATGGCGAGTTGGCTTTGCCCATGCGGGTTAGTCTTATCTTAACCATAACCATTCATTATATTGGAATTGATAGAGATGTCAATAGTGGTAAAAGACCGCAATTCTTTCCCTTTGACATACGGAATAGATACCAAGAACTAGGAACACGACTTTTGTAAATTCAATGAGAAGATAAGATTTGGGCGAAGCAAGGCTCATCTGAGCCACGGATATTACTTAAGCCACCCGGCTC
>JBBIHN010000012.1:0-24237 GCA_037446995.1 Caldifarciminota bacterium
CAATAAGAAGATAAATTTTGGGCGAAGCAAGGCTCATCT
This sequence comes from Caldifarciminota bacterium, assembly GCA_037446995.1. GTDB lineage: Bacteria > Hydrothermota > Tepidihabitantia > SM23-42 > SM23-42 > RBG-13-43-14. Next base: position 40 of record JBBIHN010000012.1, read on the forward strand.
GAGCCACGGATATTACTTAAGCCACCCGGCTCGTTGAACAACGGCAATCCCGGGGTGGCGCCATAAATGTTGATTTATTGATACTTATCACGATGAGCTCCTTTTTTCTCCTTTAAGAGCAATTCGGGCGAATATGAGCCAATGAGCCCAAATCTTATATTCTTTAGAAAACGCAAAAGTCGTGTCAGTATATTACCCAAGAGCCTTTGACAATTGACATATCGCCGATCGAATGTATACTTTGACCGAAGGAGGCAGCATGAACTGGCAAGGCGAACTGATCAAGTTGGACGATTACCGGTACAAAATACCCAGGGATTATAAGCAAGGTATGCTGACCGACGGCATAATATACGCATCCGAAGAAATGATCGACAGAATCAAGGATGACAAGGCGCCTGAACAGGTCGCTAACGTTGCCATGTTGCCCGGAATCGTCGGCAATTCGCTTGCCATGCCCGATATTCATTGGGGCTACGGCTTTGCGATCGGCGGCGTCGCCGCTTTCGACCGTGAAAATGGTATCATCTCCCCGGGCGGAGTCGGCTATGATATCAACTGCGGAGTTCGCTTACTGCGAACCAGCCTCACCTTTGACGAAATAAAACCCGTGATCGAAGAGTGCGTGCGCACGATGTTCGCGAATGTGCCCTCGGGGGTTGGATCAACCGGGAAAATACGAATCGATGAAAAAGAAACAAGGCAGGTGATGGTTCAGGGCGCAAATTGGGCGATCAAACGCGGATTCGGCTGGAAAAACGATATTGAACGTATCGAAGAAAACGGAGCCCTAAACGGCGCTGATCCGGAAGGTATTTCCAAGCGGGTTTTCGAAAGAGGACGCGCCCAGCTCGGTACGCTTGGCGCCGGTAATCACTTTCTGGAGATACAGGTAGTCGAAAATATTTATGATGAGAATGCCGCCAAAATATTAGGCATCGATCAAATCAACCAGATCATGGTAATGATACATACCGGATCGCGGGGACTCGGTTACCAGATATGCGATGACAGCATACGCATGCTCAGGCCGATTACCCATAAATACGGAATTACCATACCGGATCAGCAATTAACCTGCGCGCCGATCGACTCTCCCGAAGGCAGAATGTATTTCGCGCACATGGCGTGCGCCGCCAACTACGCATGGGCAAACCGCCAGTGCATTATGCATTGGGTCAGGGAATCTTTCGAGAAAGTGCTCGGCAAAAGCGCGGAAAATCTCGGCATGGATCTGGTGTATGATGTCGCCCACAACATCGCCAAGATCGAAGAACATGAGGTCTCGGGCAAAATAAGAAAGTTGTGCGTGCACCGCAAGGGCGCCACCCGGGCGTTTCCGCCGGGTCATCCGGATATACCGTCCGACTATCGGACGATCGGCCAGCCGGTCCTTATCCCCGGCGATATGGGATCTTATTCATACCTGCTGACGGGCACCGAGCAGGCGTTCAAAGAATCTTTCGGATCGACCTGTCACGGCGCCGGAAGACAAATGTCAAGAACCAAAGCGCTTGAATCCACCAAAGGACGGCACATCGACCGCGAACTCGCGAGCCGCGGTATTATCGTCCTATCGGCAAGCCGCGATGTACTCAGAGAGGAGGTTCCTGAAGCGTACAAAAACGTCAACCAGGTCGTTAGCGCGGTAACTCAGGCGGGATTGTCGCGCAAAGTAGCCCGCATGAGGCCGATCGGAGTGGTGAAAGGATAGCTGCCGGGCAAATGTTACGCAAGCCTGTCAAGAACAAAATCCTGCTTGCTCCTAATCTCCCCGGCGTATATATATTCCGAGATAACCGTAACCGGGCAATATACATAGGCAAAGCGCTCGATCTGAAGAAAAGACTGCTGTCATACATTAATCAAGCCGAATCGCGCCACGGGATCGTCGCCCGGGCGGCGCGTGACATCGAGTTGATAATAACCGGCAGTGATACCGAGGCCTTAACTCTTGAAGAATCATTGATCAAGCTGCATAAACCGAAATTCAACGTGCGCCTCAAAGACGACAAGAAATTCCCGTATCTCAAGATAACCGTGCAAGACCAATTTCCCCGCTTGCGGTTGACCCGCGATCTCAACCCGGATGGTTCACTGACCTTTGGTCCTTATACAAATGCGCGCTCCCTGCGCCGGACTCGGGACGCGATATGCCGCATTTTCAGAATCGCGGCCTGCCGCAAAGACCTCTCAAAGGCGAACCAACGGCCGTGTCTGGAGCACTCGATGAACCGCTGCTGCGCTCCATGCGCGCGCCTGATCGGTCAGGACGATTACCAACGACTCATCGATAAGGCGATCGCGTTTCTTAAAGGCCGATCCGATGAACTCGAAGCCGAGCTCGAAAAATTGATGTGGGCCTTTGCCGATCAGGAGAAATTCGAAGCGGCAGCGACGGCGCGGGATCAGCTGTTAGCGATCCGCAGAATGTCTCAGCGGCACTTTGTCGTTGCCGACAAAAGCATGAATCAGGACATCATCCGCGTTTGCCGGGCGGCGAAGCGTTGCGTCGCCTGCCTGCTGCGAGTACGAGAAAAACGTCTTGTCTCCAAAGAGACTTTCGATCTGATCATATCGCCGTCGAACCGGACACCCGAAATCATAGCGAATTTCATCCGATTGATCTACACCCATGTTTCTTTTGTTCCAGCGCTGATCGTCGTTCCGGTGCTGCCCGACGATGTTGATATTCAGGAGCGATGGTTTGAAGCAAAGAACCTGAAAGTGCGGATAAATATTGCCAGAACCTCTGATCAAAAAAGCCTGATCGGCATGGCTGAGAAAAATGCGCTCAATGAGTTGACGGCAAGGACGCTCAAACATAGCGCTCCCCGGGCAATAATCGATTTACAGCAGGCCCTGAACATGGATAATCCGCCTCGATGGATCGAGGCGTTCGATGTTTCGAATCTCAAGGAAAAACATGCAGTCGGCGCATCAATCGCCTTTCAGGACGGCAAACCCCTTAAACAACGGTACCGGCGCTATCAAATCAAGCGCGTTACCGGACAGAATGATTTCGCGATGATCAAGGAAATAGTCTCGCGCCGGATAAAAAATTTAGGTGAAAGAGGAAAACTGCCGGATCTGCTGTTGATCGACGGCGGCAAGGGTCACCTGTCTGCCGTGTTGCGGACGATAAAAGATATCCCCGTTGATATTCCGGTATACGCCAGCGCGAAGCTGAGCAACCGGCTGTTCAACCCTAAAGGAGAAGCGGTCTCATTGCCGGTGAATTCCCGGGGGTTTATCCTGCTGCGCCGCATTCAAGCCGAGGCCCATCGGTTTGCCGTCGCCTATCACCGTCGAACCAGGGCAAAATCTCTTATGAAGTCCGAACTGACGCAGATCCCCGGGATAGGACCACGGAGACGCACCATCCTTCTGCGGTATTTTGGCGGCGTGGAAGAAATTAGAAAGGCATCCGAAACAAGCCTGGCAAGGGTACCAGGCATTGGTAAGCGCATCGCTGGGGCAATATACAGCTCATTACATCAATAGTTGACAGAGCCCCGGCGCGCCCAATAGATTCGGACTCCGGCCATGCGGGTAGGAAATCAACGCATGGTTATTTATCGAGGGAGAAATCGCCGAATTTCTCCGGTTTGGTTTCGCGCAACTTACGCTTGAGTTCGGATACATTAGCGTCGCCCTGCAGAATGACGCCGTTATCATCAATAACCTTGCTTTCGACCAGAATCGGACATTTGACGCGCAATGCCAGGGCGATAGAATCTGAAGGACGGGCATCAACTACGACAATCTCATCGTTATCCTGAAGATAGATCTTGGCGAAATAGGTTTCGTCTTTGAGATCGACAACCGTTATCTTGGTCACGCAGGTCCGCATCGCATCGATGATGATCTTCAGTAGATCATGAGTCATTGGCCGACCGGGCTTAACGCCTTCGAGCGCAAAGGCGATCGCCATTGCTTCGGACTCGCCAATTACGATTGGCAGCGTGCGTTCACCGTATTTTTCCTTGAGAAGAACGACAAAGTTGTGATGTTGATAATCCTCAACAACACCGTTTACAAAAACCTCAATAATCTAGTCGGTCTCCTCGATCACGACCAGTTTGAAAATAGCGTCGATCTTCTCGGCGAGATGAACCCTTATGTCATACACACCGGGATGCCTGATCGGTTCTTCCAGGATTATGCACTTACGGTCGATATCGATACCTTCCTCTTGCAGAAGATCGACCAGGTCATGAGTCGTTATGCTGCCAAAGGACTTTCCGTCCATCGCGGTTTTGATATTGGTTTTTATCGTCGTATCGTTCAGTTTCTCTGCAATATCAGCGCCTTTCTTCTTCAAGCGGTTTATCGTCTTTGAGAACCTTGCATTATTGCACTCAACACCACGCAGATTGGCCGCGGTCGCTTCGATCGCGATATTACGAGGCAGTAGATAATTGCGGGCATAGCCTTCTTTCACGCCCACGACGCTGAACCGAGCGCCCAGTCCCTCAACATCTTTCAGCAGTATCACTTTCATTTCATCGTGTAAGGCAGAAGAGCGATTTCGCGCGCCCGCCTGATTGCTTGCGCCAGACGCCGTTGATGGAACGAACACAAACGGGTGATCCGAGCGCCAAGTATCTTCCCCCGCTCATTAATAAACCCTTTCAATACCGATGTGTCTTTGTAATCGATAGTGTCTTGCTGACTCTTACAGAATCGACATCTAGTTCTTCTCGGTGACATGTTGTTCCTTTCGCAAGATCAATCCTCAGAACGGCGTATCGATATCATCATCGATTTTCGAATCGACGTCGCTTTCGCCGCTCGGTTCGATCGCCACATCACTAACACCGGCTGCCGTATCGCGGGCCGGCATATCGAGAAACTGAATGCGGCGGGCGACGATTTCGATTGCGGTTCGTTTTTCTCCCTGGGTCGTTTCCCACTGGCGCGAACGAAGCTGCCCTTCAATGAGCACCGCGCTTCCCTTTTTCAGAAATTCATTGGCGATCTCGGCCTGTCTTCGCCAGGCAACAACATTAATGAAGAGGGTTTCCTCTTGCGGCTCGCCGGTTTCACGATTTTTGTACCGCCTTGATGAGGCAACGCGAAAATCGCACACCGGCGCTCCTTTCTGAGTATAGCGCAGCTCAGGATCGGCGACCAAACGGCCAATAAGCATAACCGAGTTCAGATGACCCAATCTAAGTGGATTCATTATTCACCCGCCCTGGTCAAGATCATAAAACGGAGTATGTCTTCCTTGTGTTTCAGATATTCTTTTATCTTGATTATCGACCCCGGTTCAGCCTCGAAAACATAGTTCACGTAAGTTCCTTCGCTCTTTTTGTTGATCGGATATGCCAGGGTCTTTTTCCCGAAGTTTTCGTACCGGATCGCCCCCTTGCCCCGGGTTTTGATCGCCCGTTCGATGGTTTTTATCTCTTTTTCCAGCCTCTCGTCGGGAAGATCCGCGTTAAAAATGAACATTGCTTCGTAGTCTCTCATTTTCCGTTACCCCGCAGCGGTCCCAGATCTCTTATCTCATTCGTGAAGCCGGTCACTACCCGGGTGAACTTGTCTCCCTCGGCCGCCGAGATCCATTCGAGACGAAGCCTTCGTTTATCAATGCCCAGCTTGCCCAGAAGATCATGCAGAAATGCAATTCGGCGGGCGGTCTTGTAATTACCGCTTTGATAGTGACAATCGCCAAAGTGGCAACCGCCGATAAGAATGCCGTCAGCGCCGTTCTCAAAGGCATGAAGAATCTGCTGCGGGTCGATCCGCGAAGAACAGAAAAATCTTATCGGGACAAGATTTGGCGGATACTGTTTTCTCGACGTCCCGGCAAGATCCGCCGCTGCCGACGTGCACCACTTACACAAGAAACCGATTATTTTTGGTTCGAACTTGTTATCAGACATTCTTCCTCCGACCTAATTGCGCCGTATCTCGAAAACCGAGTAGTTCATCGATCATCGATCTATAATAGTCCATGCTCTTTCAAAAACGCCTGGGGCGATACCCGATTCTGACCAAACTGTAAACCTTTCTCATCAATGCCCAGCGCCAAGGCAAGCAGCTGAGAAAAATAGAATACCGGCATTTCTTTGAAATCCGGGTATTGCTGCGTCATCTTGGCCTGCAAGGCGTCAAGATTATAGAAACATAGAGGGCATGTCGTCGCAATGACATCAGCACCATTCTCACGCGCGTTCATGATCACCCTTGATGACGCGTTGACCGCGGCCTCCGGCGAGTTCACAACCAAATAAGAGCCGCAGCATTCGACTTTGAGGGGGAAATCCACGGCCTCACCACCGAGCATGTTCACGAAACCTTCGAAGATCGAAGGCGATTCCGGATCGTCGAATTTCATCTCCTCGGCCGGCCGCAACAACAGACATCCGTAGTAGCATCCGATTTTCAACCCGCCGAGCGATTTCTTGACACTGGTGCGCACCAGATTTTCGTTATCGCGAAAGAACTCAAGGGGATGAAGAATCTCTTCTTTGCCGTCATAGTTCTCGTCAAGATGTTCGTTGATGATATCAACCGTTTCGCGATCCTCGCCAAAGATGAAGTTGGCGCGCTTGAGCGTGTTATAGCAGACCGAGCACGGCGTAAGAAGCTGCCTTCCCTCCTCTTGCGCTTTCGCAAGTATGCGCAGCGGCGCGATCAAGGACATGCGATTGTCACGCGCCAGAGCAAAAGTAGTGCCGCAGCAATACCAATGAGGAAGCTCGCTCAGTTCCACGCCCAGCGCGTTGAAACAGGAATGCATTGTTTCATTCAGCGGTTTAGCCTTGGTGTAAAGAGTGCAGCCGGGGTAGTATGACAGTTTCATAACTCGACACGGTTAGAACGAAAATTTGCCGAAAGCGCTCATCAAGGCTAATGGCGGCAGATCGAGCAGGTATTCATGGTCGACCTGAGGAATATCCAGGATGTTTTCCTTGGCGCGAAGATGAAGCACCCTTATCGCCTCCATGACCCTGGGAATATCCACGCCTTTGGGACATCGCGTCTGACAGACAAGGCAGGCGGCGCAGAACCATGGTCCCTGTGTTTTCATCACTTCATCACGCATGCCAATCTGAATCAACCGGATCACCTGATTAGGCGGTGTATCCATGAACCCGGCGAACGGGCAGCCGGCCGTGCATCGGCCGCACTGATAGCAGTCCGCGATCTTCTGCCGGCTGATCTCACCCACCCTTCTCTTGAATTCCTTATCGATGTCTAATCTAGTGATCATGACAATATTGTACTCATTAAATCAACATAGTCAAGCGTATTCTTCGCCGCAGGATACGCGGCGGCATTACAGCGAAACCTTCATTTCGAACGGTTCTTCGATCCCTTCATCATCGGTATTGTAGTACTCGTAGACGCGCGATGAACGCACCTGCGCCTTGATCGGGTATTTTGCCTTAAGTTGATAACTGAACTCCACCGGCTTGCGCGCAATAACCTCGTCAAGATAGATGATCAACTGACGCGTTGTCGTCGAATACTTCTGGATCTCCTTGCCGACATGCTCATCGAGCGTAGGACTCAGCACTTCAAATCCCGGCGGTATGCCGAGATCGATCATCACCATCTGGGCGGCGCCGGAACGGTTCAGACGTATCGAAACACTGACATTGACGATATCGTTTACCGTCAGTTGCTTACGGTCATAATCAACGCTGATCGTGAACGGCGGTTTTGCCGGCTTTGGCAAATCTTTCCACGGCACGTAGTAGGAACGGGTGAGTTCGTAGAGAAAATTGCCTTCGCCTTTTAGTGCAATCGTGACTTGATTCTCTTTGCCGAGATAAGGCGTAAGATCGATTTGATGCATGAGATCGGCATTGGTCTTGTCGATTTTGATCTCGTTAACCGTTTCGCCATTGAAAACAATGACAACTTCTCCATCGATCTCTTCAACCGTTGCGCCGAGCGCAGCGACGAGCGAACGCAGGGCGATCACCGTGCCCTGCGTAGTGTACCACAATCCACCCGGATCCTTGGACCGGATAAGATAGGTGAGTACTTTGCCCACGACATCCGGGTACTTACCAGCTTTGATCAAGGCGTAGACCGCCAGGCCGGTGGCCTCGATATCGGCACCCCGGCCGCGCGATAAGGTGATCGAAGGAATACTGGATTGCCAATACATAACATCGTTGTCGGTTTTGGCCATTTCGACAAGCATTCTGAGAACTTCCATGGTCTTGGCGCCCTTTGGTTCGATCGAAACATAGGCATTTGCGATCAACGCCATGACATAGGCATCATCCGCCGACTTCATGTTTTTGGCAAGATAATCGAGCCCCCGGGTCGCGGCCTGGCTGCGATCCCCGGACTCGCCCAGCGCCCAGCAAATATAGGCGGTTGGCATGAGTTGATTATTCTGGATACGACCCCATGATTCCTGATGCAAATACTGCTTGTCGGGCGGCCATGAGCCGTCCTTTTCCTGCTGATCCTTCAACCACCCGGCGGTGCGTTCAATGATCCGTTCATCGATCTCGTAGACCCTGGACATGTCGTTGAATTGCATCAGGCCGTAGGCGGTGAGAATTTTGTTGGCCGGCGCGTCTCCAAACCATGAGAAACCACCGCCGCCGACCTCAAAACTCAACAACCTCTGATAACCCAGACTGATGTATTGCTCGGCCATCATCTCGCTTTCCGGCTTGACCTGCTCGGTCTGGCGCAGATAGTTAAGAACAAGAATATTCGGATAGGTAACCGACGAAGTCTGCTCGAAGCAGCCAAAAGGCATCTGGAATAACTTATCAAGCCCCTCGACGATCTGCGAGTATGTACCCGGATAGAGTTTCAGCATGAGCCGATTGCCGTCATGGATCGCATTTGCCGGGAAACTGACCCGGTGGGATACCTTGTCTTTCAGCCGATCCGAAACGATATCATCGAAGCGTCTTCCATTCGGCATAACCGCGATCGACCGTTTAATCGCATCCGACCTGGCTTCGCCATAGGCCCTGACCAGCATTTCATGATAACCGATCTTCCGTGCTTTGATCGGAAAATAGATTACCGAAACTTCGTCCTTCTTGAGATTTCTGGTTATCTCCTTATCCCCCCGGAACTCGAACCAATCGCCGTCCTGCAATTCGATTTTCACTTTCTGATCGCGGGGGAGATAATTGTAAATGGCGACCGGGATCGAAATTTCATCATCCTCGGTCAGGGCGACTGGCAGGTCGATATCAACAAAAAACTCCTGAAAAACCCTCAGCGAAGAGAGATTTGATCCGAGCTCGCCGTGGGCCGACGAAGCGAAAGAACTCACCCGCCAGGTCGTGATCGCGTCAGGCACGTTAACCGCGAGCGTCGCGATCCCCCGGTTGTCGGTAATCAACGCCGGTTCAAAAATAAAAGTCTCCGGAAAGAATTCGCGCACCCTCGGTTCGTCAGGGCGGGTATCGGCTCTCTTGTCGACCGGCGGTATGCCGGTTTTGACGGCAACCGGTGACCGGGGCGCCATCATCCGATCGGCCTCCATCTCCATCATGTCCCGCGGTCCGCCCCATCCCCATTCGGTTATGTCATCGCCGGTATCGAAAATACCGTCAGGCCCGGCCGAGACGATATTGAACCAGGATAATTCATCATCGCCGGTATCAAAACGATATTTTCGTGACCAGGGATCAATGATGTCTGACGCGGTCAAGAAGCCGCGGTCGATCAAAGCCTCGATGCCGTCCGCTTTTTTTGGATACTTACCAAATGCCGCATAGTATCGGTTGATCGCGGAGTAGATCCGGTCTCTGGTCTCGGTTAACCGCGGGTAGAACGCCTGAATAATCCTGGTGTCAATGTCCTGCGGAGTGGTATAGTTAACGGTAAAAGGATCTTTCGGCGTCAGGATCGAGAACATGAGGTTTTCGGCACGGTCTTGAATACCCTTCTTGAGGACGATCGCCTCGGGCTTGAAACCATGTACTTCATAACGCGGCTCAAGCAGTTCCTTTTCCAGCGTGAAATAAACTTTTTCCAGTCCCGGCTGCAACTCCGAAACCGCGAATACCGCCTCATCAACGACCGCCACGCACAAAGCGGCGATACGCGGTCTCCCGTCGTTCCCCTTCACGTTGAATGTCACGATTGCGTCACCGCCCGGCAGATACTCGGGTTTGTCGCCCTTAACTTCAATCGTCAGATCATCGGCCGAATGGACATAACAGAAGCGCTTATCGCGGACAATATCGCTGCCCGGCGTAACCAGATAAGCGTGAATCCATATCGAACCGCTCAGGTCCGGAGTCAGGTTGAGCCGGAAGTTTCCCAGTCCTTTCGATATCTCAACCGAGCGGGTAAGTATCGTCTGATTATCCTTGATGATATCCAGATAAACCCGGCCCGCCTGGCGCGTCGTCAGGAAGCCGATGTCGACCGATTCTCCGACCTTGTATATGCCCCTGGACATACGCATGATTATCTGGTCTCGATCTATGTCAAGCGCGAAAGATTTCTCCAGGCTCGAGGTCTCGCCCTTATCGTCTCTGGCTTTGACGAGTAGTACGATCTCGTTTCTTGTCGGCCGGAACAAGAACTCGGCAATACCAAAGTCGTCGGTTTCCGACGTTATTTTTCTATCTTCAATGTTGGCTTCGATGCTCGCTTTACACGGCGATCCATCCGGATAATTCGCGAGCACGTAAAATCGATTATCAAGGTTCGCCCGGAAACTGCCGCCTTCAGGAACAATCGACAGCGTTATCGGATTTCTGATGATTCTCTTTTTGACCGAAATTTTCTCGCTGTGATTCGCCGGATCGGTCACTTCAATATCGAGACGGACAAAAGCATCGCCTTTTTCCAGCGGCTCGCCGACAAAATAGTCGGGTAAGACGCAAGTGAAATGATAATGACCGCGGTTATCGGTTTCCCCGATCAGTTCAGCCTCGCGTTGAAAACCGATATCGTAACGGTAGACGGTTACGCTGACTTTGGAATTCACCACTGGTTTGCCGAAAAAGTACTGAACGTCCAGATCGCCCTCCAGCGTTTCACCGGGTCGATAGTATTCCTTGTCGGTCGTTAACACCGGTTTGAGCTTAGGCAGGACGTACCTTTCAACCTTAACGGTTTTTTCGACTTTCTCCGGTGCGAGCAAAGCCCGCACCGTATAGTTACCAAGGTTAACTTCATCGGCAAGGATCAACTGCGCGTACGCGGTGCCGTAGTTGTCGGTTTTTACGGTTTTCTTGAATACTTTGTTACCCTTGCTGTCATCTACTTCAAAAATTATTTCCTTGTCTTTGACCGGTTCCAGCCCCGGCTTCATCAAAGACAGCGTGCGCAGGTGCAATGTCTGACCCGGCTGGTATATCGGTTTATCGGTAACCAGATAGGTGAGATTGCCGGGACGCAAGCGGATATTCATGCTATACTGGTCAGAACCGATATCCGAATCAATGTCAAAACGCAGTTCGGCACGATCCAGTTCGACCGGCAGGTCAAAAAACACCGGACAGCTGCCGCCGCGATCGGTCACGCCGCTAAAGACAACGGCGTCTCGCTTCTCTCCGATTAGGGTAACTTTTACGCCGACGCGATCAAGCGGTTCATCAGTTTTCTGATTCCGGGCAATAACCTGATACTTGATCGTCGTACCGCTGATGAATTCGTTCTGCCCAAGTATTTTGACGATCATCCGGTCCTGTAATTGGAAAAGCGAGTAGATGCGGGTTTCATTCTTAAAAACAACCCGGACTCGGAGCAGGTCATAATCATCGACCTTGGCTTTCAACGATATTTTCATCGGCAGTTGATAATAGTCGCGGTTAACATAAGCAAAACGGTAGGTGCTGCCGATTACCCGGTCATCGGGAGTGATAATCTCGACTTCGCACTTACCGACCTTGCCTTTCATGTCATTTATCGGGATGCTCAGTTCAATGCTCTTCTCACTGTCCCGGACCGACGCGAAACCAAATACCGAGACCAGAATGACGCTGGATATAACGCTACCGACCGCTCTTTTCATGAATCCTCCTTATGGGAAAATACATCTCAACCGGTAGAAAATTCCCCGGTTTGTTTCCTCTCTGTCCGGACTAATGCCAGAATTCTTGAATCAATGTTTCTTGTTGATGTGTTTGATCAATCCTGACTTATAGCGCGCCGCCTTGTTTTTCTTGATAATGCCGTCTTGCACCGATTTATCGATCAGCGATTGCGCTTTTTTGTATTCCCGGGCGGCCGATTGTTTGGTCTTCAGCTGGCTCAACTTCTTGATTGCCGCTTTCAGCTTCCGCTTGCGGACGGTGTTGACCTTACGGCGCCGGGTATTCTTCCTTATATTCTTTAAAACGCATCGGGATTTTTTCATAAATCATTATACGGCAAACATTCCGTCTGTCAATACTCCGGTTTCAGTCAATCAAATCCTTATACATCTGCAGTTTGCGGAGCCGGGTTGGATGTCTAAGCTTCTTCAACGCCTTGGCTTCGATCTGGCGCACTCTTTCCCGCGTGATATTGAACATCTGACCGACTTCCTCCAGCGTTTTGGGCAGGCCATCGTTCAAACCAAAGCGCAGCCGGATGATCTTCTCCTCGCGCCGGGGTAAATCGCGCAATATATCATCAAAGCGATCCTTCAGTACTGATATCGCGGCGCGCCTTGACGGCGAATCGGCGAGCGGATCCTTGATGAAATCGCCGACGAAACTTGATTCTTCATCGTCGATCGGCTTGTCGAGCGATATCGGAATCAAAGAAATATTATGTGCCATACGTACTTTGTCGGTTGGTATGTCCAGCCGCCGGGATATCTCTTCAACCGTAGGTTCTCGCCCCAGATCCTGGATCATGTCTCGTTGCGCCCGGGCAACTTTATTCATCGTGTCGAGAATATGAGCCGGAACCCGAACCGTACGCGCCTGATCGCCGATCGCCCGGGTTATCGCCTGGCGAATCCACCAGGTTGCATAGGTCGAGAACTTGTAACCCTTGCGATAGTCGAATTTTTCCACCGCTTTAATCAATCCGTTGTTCCCCTCGCCGACCAGATCGGCGAACTCAAGACCACGGTTTACATACTTCTTGGCGATCGATATTACCAGCCTCATATTGCCTTCGATCATACGCTGCCGGGCGCGGTTGATCACGTCCTCCCAATCACGAACGACCATCGTCGCATGAGCCAGTCGATCGGCATTGGCATCCAGTCCTTTGCGGATCTGCCTTCTCATTTTCCGGTATTCGCGGATCTCGTCTTTGTTGCGCAACCGGGGCAGGACTTTCTGAATATGATTGAATTTCTCGATATTCTCCTTGAACATGCCGATCGCGATATTAATGACGCTGTGTTGCAGCGAGAGGATATTCAGCTTACGCAGTATTCTCTCTTCTCTTTCGAAAATGCGCCTTTCGAGATTCGTTTTCTTCTTTCTTGACGATCTCTCCATCCGCTCATACGATCCGATGAGCGAATCATAGTCCTTTTCGATCGATTTAACGCGCCTCACAAAGCGCTGCCGTTCGGCCCAGAAGGTTTTCTTGTCCATCATCGCCTCAATCTCAACCCGGGAAACCTGATCCAGACTCCGGTGGCAGAGTTCGACCTGTTGGCACGTTTCGATCAGCTTGCGCACCGCACACGGATACGCGATAAACTGCCTTTCGATCATGTGATAGCCGGTTTCGATCTTCACCGCCAGCTCGTATTCTTCTTCCTTGGTCAGCAAATCGTATTTTGCCAGTTCCTTGAAGTAGGCGCGGATCGGTTCCTCAGGACGCACCGTTGATCTGACCTTGGTCTTCTTAACCGGCTCGTCTTTCTCGTTTTGAACAATGTTGATCCCGAAACGCGAGAGCACGCCCAGCAATTCATCGATCTCATCCGGCGTGGCGTTATCCGGGATCAATCTGTTTATTTCATTCAAAGTTATCTTGCCATCGATCTTCGCTTTGTTGATTATCTTGCTTGAATATTTCAAGTGGCACTCCTTTTGACGGCGAACAATGACGAAGTTATCACGGCGCCGAAACACGATCCCAGCTGAGATTCGCCAATCTACGCTTCAATTCCATGTGTTTCCTGAGAACCTTCTCTTCGGCTTCTTCATCGCCTTTCACTTTCGACAGTTCGATTTTCTGTTTTCTTTCCTCAATTTGAAGTTTGTATCTTATCAACGCGCTGGCGAATCCGTCTTTGTCGATCGGCTCGGCTTTCATAAGCGGCCCAGTCAATCTCTCCTGAATATAATCTTTGGATTGTTCCATTATGGCATCAACCAGGATTCCGGGGTTCCTGCGCAGGGTGTCGTAAATCGATGCCAGCTCCTTCTCCTCAAAATCGCCGGATGACAAGACTTCGCCTGCCAGAGGCAGGAATTCACGGTGATTAATCAACCAGATAATGAGTTGTTCACCTTCGGTTAATCTGCCGGCGGGTTTCTTCGCAACGACCGGTTTCTCGATCTCATCGGCGCTCATTGCCTTCTTGATCTTGTCTTCGGTTATTTCGAAAACATGGGCGGCGTGCTTGACATACCGGTCCTGCCTTATTGGATCCCGGATCGTATCTATCATCTGGATCAGTTCCTTGATCAATGCGACCTCTTTTTCGACCGTGTCGGTTATGACCATTCGGCGGTAAAAGTGAAAAAAATCCACTGCATCTTTAAGGACTCTTGCCAGTGCGTCCTGATTGCCATCGCGAACCAACACATCAGGGTCTTTTCCATCCGGCAGTGACGCTACAAAAACATCCACCTGGGAATTGAGCAACCGGCCGATCGCCCGCAGAGCGGCTTTCATCCCGGAAAGATCACCGTCGAAAAGGATATTTACCTTTCTCGCGTAACGCGCGATAAGCGATGATTGATTCTCGGTGAGAGACGTCCCCAGGGGCGCCGCGCAGTAGTTAAAACCATGCTGATATAGACTCAACAGATCAAAATAGCCTTCGACTAATATTGCTTCATTGCGTTGTCTGATATTTTCTCTCGTCTGGAATAATCCGTAAAGCACCTCACCTTTTTTAAAGATCGGGTTTTCCGGCGAATTCAAATATTTCGGCTTGATATTGTCGTCGATACCCCGACCGCCAAAACCGATAATCCGCCCGGAGAGATTAAAGATCGGGAAGATAATCCGCGCCCTGAAAATCTCGCGTCCCCCGGAAACAAGTCCAAGTTTGTTCAGGCGATCGGGCGCGACCCCTCGCTGTCTCAGGTAGGTGGCTAATCCCCCTGATGTCGGCGCATAACCGAGGCGGAATTCGCTCAAGCGGCTGAGTTCGAGTCCTCGATCCTGCAAATACTGCCGGCCGCGCTTACCGAATTCGCGCGTCAGACATAAACCGTAGTATTGAGCTGCCAGTTCGTTGGCTTCGTAAAGTTCGCGGTATTTCAATCCCTGGTTTGTGTCGATCTCCATGCCGATACTAAGGGCAAGTTTCTTGACCGCGGTCGGAAAATCCAGTTTCTCGAATTCCATCAGAAAACTGATCGCGTTGCCGCTCTTCTTGCAGCCAAAGCAGTAATACATCCGCTTTTCCGGGCTGACATAGAAAGATGGCTCAGTCTCGTTATGAAATGGGCACATCGCCCGATAGTTCTTACCCATTTTGCGTAACTGCACGTACTGCGATATGACGCCGACTATGTCAACGAGACGTTTCAACTCGTCAATCTTGTCTTTCTCGATCATCTTTTTTTCTCAACCGGCATCAAGGACTCGGGTTCGACCCAGTAGAAAATGCTCTCCAAGCTGATCTTATACTTGCCGTGGTGTTCCTCCATGACCATGCCCGGCGCGCCGATACCGTTAATGCGAACGAGTTCGCCGATCCTCGGATAGTACGGTTCGCGTTTTTCTTCGGGCGGCAATACATGTTCGAAAAACTCCCGCGTCTTTTTGATCGTCTCGCGATCGTTCTTCCTTGACCGCAGTTCTTTTATCAACCTTTCCGCCGAGCGTTTGGCCGCGATCATCTCCTGTTTGAGTTTCGACCGCAGTTCATCGACTTCCTTCCTGCGCCTCGTATTAAGGTCATCGATTTTCGCCTTGTAATCATTGATCAGATCATCGAGCTCACGGCGTTCTTTTTCAAGCACGCTGCGCTCCCGGGAAAGATCCGTGAGCAGTTTATTGACCGATTGCTTGTCGCTGCTTAGATACTTGATCGCGCGTTCGGTGATCCGGCCGTTAATGCCGAGCGTTTGCGCCAGTTTGATCGCGTTGCTCGATTGCGGTATACCCAGTATCAAACGGTAGGTAGGCCGTTCAGCGTATTCCATGCCCGCGTTGATCATATTCTTGTGCTGACTGGCAAAGATCTTCAATGTTTCATTATGCGTGGTTGCGATCACCGTGCATTCTTTCTGAACAAACTCTTCGAGCAAAGCGGCGGCAAGCGCCGAACCTTCTTCGGCCGACGTTTGGCTCATTAACTCGTCAAGCAGGATCAATGAGGCACGCGTCGCGCTCAATGATTCTTTGATCCACTTCAAATGGGCGGCAAATGTCGAAAGATCCGATTCGATGCTCTGTTCATCGCCAATATCGGCGTAGACTCCATCGAAAAAAGGCATGACAGTGCCCTCGCCGGCCGTGATGAAAAGACCGCATTTCGCCATTTGAACAAGCAAGCCGATCGTCTTCAAGACGACGGTTTTACCACCGGCGTTCGGACCGGAAATCAGTAAAACCGTTTTTTCCGGAGCCAGTTTCAGATTCAACGGCACGACGTTGGCGTTTATCCGTTTGAGAATTGGATGACAACCATCATGGATCGTTAGCCGGTTTCCAAACCGCGGACATATTGCCTTAAGTTCGTCGGCAAGCCTGACCTTGGCCAACCGAAGGTCAAGCGCGACCACTGCGTCAATATCGTTCTCAATATCGTGTTGCCGTGTTCTCAACAGATCGGTGAGAAGTCTTAGTATTCTTTCGATCTCCTGTTTCTCCTGTTCTTCGAGCTCAACCAACCTGGCGGCGTCTTCGGTGATTTCCCGGGGCTCGACAAAAACGGTTTCGCCGGAATTCGAATAAGCGTGAACAATTCCTTCGAAACCTTTCTTGAAATTACGTCTTACCGGTAAAACATAGCGGTTATTACGTTCAACAATCGTCGCATCGGAGAAAATGCCCGGGCGATCAGTCAGCAGTTTTACCAGCTTTTGATGCATGGCTTTCTTTAACCGGCGCTGTTTGCCTCGAATCCGCGCCAGTTCAGACGACGCATCATCGTGAAAACCGCTATCCGGACCAAGACATCGGTTGAACTCGGCGATGATTGTCCAATATTCACCGGCCGAGTCAAAATAACGGCTTATTGGCGGCTCTTGATATTTCCTCTTCAAAGCGGAAATCATTGCTAACCAATCACGCATGCCGCCTAGCTGAACCGGGCTTAGAAAAAGCATATTCGCCAATTCCCGCGTAAGCCCGCCTGGCTCATACGGTATGCTGAGGGTCAACGTTTCGCCAAGATGGCTTAACTCAAGCATCCGGGCAAATTCTGCCCCCAATTCGCGAATGTTATCGAAAGGAACAATGTCAAGGGCTCTTTTTCTGGCAGTTGTTGTCTGACAATATTCTGCTACTAAACTAAGAACCTTTGGAAGCTCGAGAACGGTTTCAGCATGGGTTCTTCCTATAGCTCCTCCCGCTGCCTCTTTAGTTCCTTCTTGCGCGCCATTATCAAACGCCTTTTTCTTCTTTCGCTCGGTTTTTCATACACCTCATGCCTTTTCACATCCCTGAGAACACCAGCGCGTTCAACTGATTTACGGAAGCGACGCACCGCGTTTTCAAAAGATTCGCCTTCGTATATTGTTACTTTAGTCATTGGCTTGCACCTCCTTTCGATTGCAATGACTTCAATGTATTGTTTGCGCTAGACTTCGTGAGCACGTTTTAACAACAAACGCCATATACTATATTATATTGAAAAATCGGGATTTGTCAAGGGGTAAATCATAAAACTCTCTATATTTAAAGAGATTATCGGAATATTTAAACAAACAGATTAAGCACTTCAATGAAATTGGCTTACCGCCGTAATATAGATGGTTTATGGCTTATTGTGAAGAATCATATATCGTTCTCTGTTGGGATTTTCATTGATAATTCTGACACCGGCTGAGGTGCCAATGCGATCCGCGCCGGCATTGATCATCTGCAATGCCGTATCATAGTCCCGAATCCCACCCGAGGCTTTTATTCCGAACTGCGGGCCAACCGCATCACGCAATAGGCCCACGTCATGAGTATTGGCACCATGTTTGCTGAATCCGGTCGAGGTTTTGACATATTGGGCGCCGCTTTCAACAATCAGCTTCGCGGCAGTGATTTTTTCCTCATCATTCAATAAGCAGGTTTCGATTATCACTTTTACGATGCGACCTTGAGCCGCCTTGACCACTGATTGTATGTCGGATAGTACATATTCATACGCCCCGGACTTGAAGTACCCAATATTCATCACCATGTCGATCTCATCACAGCCTTTTTCGATCAGGTACCCGGCGGCGCAGGCTTTGGATTTTGACGATGAAGCACCCAGTGGAAACCCGACGACGCTGCAGCGCTTGATCTTAGCCGGCAGTTCTTTATGCAGTAGTTGAATCCAGCATGGGTTTACCACGGCGGCATAGAAGTTGAACTCTGCCGCCTCCCTGATGAATCCTTCGATCGCCCGACGATCTGCTTCCGGGTTCAAAATCGTCTGATCGATGTAAGCATTGATCGCTTTCATTGATTATCCCGTAAAAATGAAGGAATAGACAGGGAAAGCGGGGAGACTATGTCTCCCCGCCGAGTGCGCGGTTAACGAGTAACTATCGTTTTTACCGCACTATTACCGTGATCAGTTGAAAGCAGCACAAAGTAAACGCCGTTGGGAACTGCGACGCCATTGTTATCGCCAAGCGTCCATTCATACCGGTGAGCGCCTGATTCAACATTCGTTCTCTTCTGCAAAATGTTCACCAATCTGCCCGATACGTCGTAAATTGCGATCTCGATCGGTTCTTTGTGTTGAAGGCTGAAAGCAATGTTCACGCGGTCGATAGCCGGGTTCGGGTAAACACTGAAATTCAACGGAGAAACCGACCCGCGGTTCTCCTGCAAACCCAGCATCGGCTGATGGAAGCCGCGGACTTTGACGATTTGTTGAACCCAGGTGCCGCTGATTTGCGGGATGGTTATCCAGTAATTGCCGTCCCGGGGATCGAACTCAATACCGCGAATGTTCCAGCCCGGATTCAGCAAAAATCTTCGTCCCGTAGGGGCCGGCGGAATCCCCCGTATCTCAATAACGCCGGCGCTATCCAGAGTAGTACCACTCGAGTTGAACCAGGTCTGTACCTGCACATAACTTCGGCCGACCGTATCATAGGCAAGGCAGCGTGAATTGTAATAGCCCTGATTAGGACTATTATATTGAGACGCATTACCGAGCGTATCCGATACATACATTAGCTGAGTTGCCCCCAGAGTTGTGCGTCGGTCCGCACACCAGATACTGACATTGTTGTCATAGGCAATGCCGACCGGATAATCATTTGCCGGATTGGCAAACTGCCTCAAAACCGCGCCCGTAGCCTTGTTGATCTTCCAGATCCGTCTTTGATTGAAACCGGTGACATAAAATCGGTCGTCATAGTACGAATAAGAGATGTCGGCCAAAAGCGTATCAGGCGCGGTAATAGTGCCGTGACTGGTTACAAAACTATCCGAAGAGTAGATCCTCAGGGACCGGCCATAAGCGTTACAAACAAAAATGCGGTCGCCGACCTGATCATAAGCGATACCGTACAGAAAACCGCTGCTGGGAAACCCGGGCAATGATTTCGGACCCCAGATAATCGTTCCGGGAGCGAGCCCAATACTTAAAGAAAAGGAACGTACCCAGGTTGTCTCGGCGGCTGCCAATACCAGCTGGAACTCAGCCACAATTCCCGGCGGCGTGGAAGCATGCACACTGACATCAAAAGGATCTGGCGAGTTAGTCGTGCTGTCGCCCGCGGCCAAAGTTCCGAAAAAGTATGTCGAGTCCGTGATCGTGATATGGGTCGAGCTCGTGCGCAGAGTTCCCTGAATATTGGTCGCCGCCTGATTGCCGGTGTTCCTTATGCGGTTGACAATCCCGGCGGTCTCGCCCGGATCCAACCTGCCGTTGCCGTTATTATCATTTACCACCGTGGTCGCGCGCAGTACTACATTCGGTTTGTTTCCGACCGGTACCGCATTCAGCGCCGCGTAGCAGTTCAATCTGCCCCATCCGTAGTTATTATTCGGATAGGGCGCGCCCTGGGATGGACGATCGGCATTATCAAGCAATATGTTGTAAATTGTGTTGTAATCCAGGTTCGGGTTCTTTTGCAGCAGCAAGGCAACCGCGCCGGTGACATGAGGCGCAGCCATTGAGGTTCCGCTCATCTGCTGATAGCCGCCGCCGGGCACTGCCGAACTGACATTCACTCCCGGTGCGCTGATATCCGGTTTGGTGCGGTTCCAGTTGGGCCTTTCCCAGTATTGAGTATCGGTCCAGGGCGATTGATTGGGCGCCGGACCGCGCGACGAAAAACTGGCAATATTATCTCCGCTGTCGGTCGCGCCGACGCCGGTTACGGTCGGAAAATTGCCCGGAGTTCCGGCTGTGCCCGCGCCCGGACCGGCATTACCATTGGCAAACACCGGTACAATGCCGAGATTGCGCCAGTTAATACAATTATTCCAGAATTCAAGAGTCGTCTGATTGTTATTTCCCCAAGAATTACAGACTACGTTGGCATTCTGTCCGGCAAACCATTGAAATGAATTATGTATCCACGTAGCCTGACCCGAGCCGGCCGAGTTGAAGCACTTGGCGGCAATGAAATTGGCGCCCGGCGCGACGCCGATATCCGGATCAAAAGGTCCGTTGCCGTCGCCACCGCATATACTGCCCATGGTGTGGGTTCCATGGCCGTGATCATCGTACGGGGTTGAATTGCCGTTGACCGCGTCATACCAGCCGCCCGGCACCCAGCGGCCGCCAAAAGCAGTATGATTCACGGCAACGCCCGTATCCATATTACCGACGATTATTCCGGCGCCGGTAAAGCCGTCATTCCAGCACAAATGGGCGCGGATAATGGTGATTGGCCAGGTCGGCGCGAGCGGCATCACCTCTTCGCCCTTATTGATATCCAGTTGAATCGTGAAATCGTCAATCACATAATCAACGTCAATCCGGCGGGCGACATTTTCTATAATATCGCGGGTCGTTTTGAAAGTCACGCCGTTGAAAATCCAGTAGGGTTGAAAATTCTCGATCCGGTCGCCGAGCGACTCGAGATATTTCACCAGATCCTTTTGAGACGCTTGAGAGAAGTCCTGAAGATACTGCAGTTTCTCCGGCTTGGTTGCCGTCGGCATCAATGCCAGGTCGGCTTGTTCGACCAGGTGAACTATGACCTGTATTTTTTCAGACGCTGGCAGTTCAGCCAGTATTTCAGCCAGCTGGGGGTGTATGATGCCGGCTGCCGCCAGTCCGCTGATCAACACCATGATAAGCATTGTTTTTTGCATGTCTGTCTCCTTTCACTTCTCAGATATCTACCGATTTTGCATCGCCATTCTTCCAGCGCGCTGACTCACCTCCTTTCGGCAAGATCTCTCTTTATCCCATTATACGAACTATCATCGAATTTGTCAAGAGGCGCGGCTGGCAATTGGGGACTGTGTTTGCCATCGAGCGAACTGAGCAGGGCAGGCTCCATGCCTGCCCTGCTTTCATCCTTGTATGAATTAGCGGACGAGGACGATTTTTCTGGTGCTTGAGTAGTTCTCGGCTTCGAATTCATAGAAGTAGATTCCGGCGCTCATCCGACGCTCATGATTGTCAGTGCCGTTCCAGACCAGGTCGTGAATGCCCGGCTCGACCATGCCGTCGACCAATGTCTTGACCAGCTGGCCGGCCGCATTGTAGATTTTCAGGCTTGCCTGACAGGCCTTGGGTACGCCAAAACGAATTGCCACGGTGCGCGAGAATGGATTGGGCATTGGATTGGACAAACCAAAATGGAACGGTATCAAACGGCCGTCCTCGGCAACGCCCGGAATAAGCTGTCCGTCGATTATGGTGAAAGTCCTCATCAGGGCCGGGCCCCAGTTGTTACGCGCATCTCGGCCTCTTACCCAGACCGTGCAAATATCAGTGTTGCCCGGATTATAAGTGATGCCAAAGGTATCGACAACACCTTCGCGGATCGCGTTCCACGAGCCGTCAGCCGGATTCATGGCATCGCCCGACCCGGGCGCGGCAGCATTCGAACCCAATGACCATTCGGCGCCGGCAATATTGCTCAAACCGCTCAGAGAATCGTCCACAATCGCGCTGAACGGCAGCAATCGATCAGAGGCGGTTACGATCTTGGGATTGGTCTTTAACACGATCGACATCGGCAGTACTTTAGGCCCGATGTAGTCATTGCCGCTGATACTGATCGTGAAGTTGGACGTTCGGGCAAAACCTTTCAATGACGGATATACATTACGGTCGCTGACCGTGATTTTCACCTGATACCGCGCGCCATTGGTCAGACTGCTGACATTCCAGGAATACGGCGATGTAATGCCGGTCCCGGCGACCAGCGTAAACCAGGTCTGGCCCGCATCCGGCGAGTATTCGATCCAGGTCGAATCCAGAATCGTCCCGCCATAAGCGGTTGCGGTCCAGGCAATGGAAATCGGGCTCGAGTTGTAGGTGTTGCCACCAACCGGCGAAGATATCGTCACATCCGGATGGTCGTGACCGATCAACCAGATAAAGTGATTGTTCAGAATATCCGGCAGTTTTGTCGTATCCATCTGGGTTATTGAGAAGGCATCCATTATTGTCCTGGTCCGGTAGCCACCCCAGACGCCGTCGCCGATCGTACCCTGGTTAGTGTTGGATTCCCATCTCGAACCGACGCGGCCGCCGGTTGTAGCATCGAACAACCATATCGGATTGGCCGTGCCAGTAGTCCAGCCATTGGGCGGATTATTCAGCGGTTCCATTGAATCGGCGATCGCGCCGGTGCGATGCGCCAGGTAGGATACCGGAGTAACAGCATATGGACCGGTTATCGGATCTCCGGTCACGCCGAAGAAATTGAAAGAGCCTGAAGTGGCAAGGTCGTACTTATATCTTACCTGCAGATAGTTCTTGCACCAGGTAGTGTCATAGTCTCTGTTCGTGCTGTAATCCCAGGCGTACCAGAGTACGTCATGCGAAGCAAAAGCGATCCGGCCGCCGCGTTCTTGGTATCTTCGTATCGTTTCCTGCTGAGCCGGGAAGAACGGAGGGTATTCATCCTCAAAAACCGTAAAAACCGCCTTGTAGTTTTTCATCACATCCCGAGTCGGAAATAGACCCTGATTGTCCGATGTCTCCCAGTACGTATAAGTCCAGCCGCCTTGTTCAATCGCCTTACGGAAACGGTGTCTCAGATCAGGCAGGGGTTGCCCGCTCGGCGTCGCCTTATTGTATCCGTCGGCAAGGACAACCAGAACATCAATGCCAGCCGATGCTTGAGTGGTAAACGAGTAATGCAAACCGCCGTTATTGTCGCGCACCACATTACCCCGAAAATCCCTGGATTCGACATTATAGTAATAGGTGACCTTTGAATTGAGACCACTCAGCCGGATGCGATGCGGCCTCACATACGGGGTATCGGCACCGGCGACAAGGTTCAGATTACTCGGATCGGTTCCGTAGTAAACTTTGGAATTGGCATTGTCATTGGTCGTCCAGCAAACCTCAGCCGTAAACGCCTCGATATTCTCGCAGCGCACATTGCTGATCAAGAAATATTCGGCGTCAACACCGGCCCAGGTCGTGGATGTATGCGATGGATTCGCGTCGACATAGGTGGCGTAAATCGTATCGCCCTGGCAAACCGACAAACGGCCGTCGCGATGCACCGGTTTGTGGAACAGCAGCGGCACTAGTGCGGTAAAAACATACGAATTGGCCGCAGTTTCGCGGGCATACAAAGTCTCTGGCTGGGTTTCGGCCAAGGCACTGCGCAACGTTACCAGCGCCGAATCAACCGAACCGGCAGCGCCGTAATTAGTGTCTTCGACCCGGATCCGCGCCGCAGCGAGCGCCGCCGTCGGAACGGTCCGCCCGGCCGCGACAAGGCCGGTTACGCGCCACTCGCCCTGCAGGTCGGCCAGATCAGCCTGCATCGGGTCCGCCTAAGCCTGCAGCCGATAGCC
>JBBIHN010000012.1:24247-25856 GCA_037446995.1 Caldifarciminota bacterium
CCGGCTTGTTCAAACCGATAAACCCGGCAGTGGTCGGCGCCGTATAGGTGATAACCAGACTGAAAGGCTGAGGACCAATCGGCACATTGCGTCCCTGTATCGATACCCGCCAGTTGCCGGCTGTCGGACTGTTGCGCCGGATGCATTCCTCGACATTGAGCGAATCGCGTCCGCTCGGATTTTCTATCGACTGCCCGGCCGAATAACGATTGCCCCGGTAGAAGAAAGTGCTGACAAATGCCGACAAATCAAGATCATTGACAATATTCGGCATGACCGCCGGATTGCCCGGATAATCGGTCCAGACCAGGGTGATTATCAAATTGGTCGCGCCAGCTGGTATGTCAAAACGATAATCAACCTGCTCGCCGGTAAGTATGCCGACCGGATGATCGACCAGCAATAACTTGCGCGCATCGCCGCTGAAAAAAAGAACCGAATCAAGATCGATTCGGCCCCAGCCCTGATTATTGTTCGGAATAACTCCGGCCGCAAGCTCTGTGCAATTAGTATCGCAGGAGTTTATCAACATCGCCTTGACCAGCGACGCGGAAATGAATGACATCGCATTATTCGCATTCAATGCGCCGGTCGGGTACCAGCCCTCGCGCAAATACTGACGCACCAAAGCGCCGGCGCCGGCCGCGCCCGGACAAGACATGCTGGTGCCGCTCATCACCCCATAAGTATTCGTACCTGACGTTGCCGAAGTGATGTTCAGGGCCGGCGCCAGCAAGGTCGGTTTCATCCGGCCGTCCTGAGTTGGACCGCGGCTGGTAGTCGTAAAATACTGGTGGCAGGACGTGGAGTTGCGCGTTCCGCCCACGGACACGCAGTTCTTTGCCGATGCCGGCGATCCGACTGAGCCGGCAGTACCGGAATTGCCGTTCGAGAAGAAAAGCAGATAGTCCTTATAAGCCCACATGAACTGGTCAACGTTCATCGAATTGTCATTATACGCGCCGCTCACTGCCGCGCCCCAGGAATTAGAACTTAAATAGGCCCGGGTCGGCGGATAATACTTGTTGTAGGAACGTATGTACAGATCATTCAGGTCGCCGAATATATAAAGGCTGCTTCCGTCAGGACTAAGATCATTGTGATACAGTCTTGCCCGCTTGGCAATGCCGTCATGAAAGCTTGTGCCGAGAGTCGTATCGTCGCCGGAAATCGTTCCGCACGTATGGGTGCCGTGAAAGCTACCTCCGTCGCCAAACGTAATCCCTGACGGCGCTCCAGAATCATAGGCGACAATCGCATTATGGTTGGGATAATGACCCCAGGTCGTGATCTGAGCGCTGCCTGACCGATGCGCAAAATGCGCCGTGTTAATCCCGGTGTCGCAATTATTGACGATTTCACCCTGACCGAGAATACCCATTTGCCAGATCCGGCGCGAAGTAAGATCCGCGCCGGTGGGCGCAGTTGCCCGATGGCCGGTTTGCACCACCCATTGATATTGCTGATTATGAAATTCGGGCTGGATATACGGTTCGACCCAGTATACGCCCGGAATGCGGGCAATCGCGTTTACATCCTGCTTGCGGATCTTGCCCATGATTTTCTTGTTAATGCCGTTATCCGATACCGTGAAGTCGGTTCTCGCGGT
>JBBIHN010000013.1:0-1383 GCA_037446995.1 Caldifarciminota bacterium
TCCGGTGCAATTATCTGCTGGCAGGATAAACGTTCAGGCAACTGGGATGTTTATGCCCAGCACATTGATTCATCCGGCACGATTTTATGGGATACTAACGGAATGCCAGTATGTGCGGTCGTAGATCCAAACGACCGTCATCCAGAGATGATAGTTTCAGACTCAAATCGAGCCATAATTTGCTGGGTAGATTATCGCAGTGGTCAGGTACGTAGTTATGCCCAGAAGGTAGGTGATGAGATAATAGGTATAAAAGAGAACTCAGAAAACAGGTGTTTGATTACTGATATCAGATTAAATGTTTATCCAAATCCATTTTCTGAAAAAACTACGATTAGATTCATGATTCATGATACAGGATACATGATTGAAAAATTTTCTTTAGATGTTTACGATGCAAGTGGTCGTGTGATTAAATCGTTTGACCATAATGCAAACAAACGATCATTTACAAACGAAGTGATTTGGGATGGTGAAAGCGACAATGGGATAAAAATAAGCAGTGGTGTATATTTTTGCATTTTAGCAACGGAGAGCAACAAGTTAGTAGAAAAGATCTTATATGTAAAATAATAGGAGGCTGGGATGTATAGAATTAGATTCATCTTTAGTTTTGCGACCCTGTTAGTAATCTTTCAGGCTGGATTTGCCGATGTATCGCACAATCAAGATTTTCCGATATCAGACTTAAGTATTGAGGCAATACTGGAGCCGGCGGACAGCAATATCTATCATCATATTGAGGTGTTGGGTTGTGTTATGAAAACCGAGGCATTAGGTAAGCCGCAGATTCCATATATGGCGATAAACGATACGATCAAAGCAATAATCGGAATGAATCAGTGCTTGATTTCTTCCGACAATCTGTCGGCGGGCGTCTATTTTGTCAAACTTACAACCAGGGATTACAGCAAAACCGAAAAAGTGATATTCCTGCGATAATTCTGGCAGAGTAATCCCCGTCTGCCTCTAATAAAGACGGACGGGGATCAATGTTCTTTATTTGCTTGCTTTTTTCTCTTTTCTAAGGATCGTGTATACCGCAGCGCCGGAACCGACGGTCGCCGCGACATAATAGATTATTATGCCGATGAACACGAGCGGTGGTCCGATCAATCCGACGAGCAGCGGTATCAGCATTAACGCGAGATAGCCCAGCGAAAATATACCGATGCGGCTTTCAACCTTCCAGTTGAAACCGGCGATCACGCGTTCGCCGACCACCGACGAAAGCGCGGTGAAGCCGAACAGTATCGCCAACACCACCGCGAGTACGAAAAGAGGTATCAGCGGTATGCCGATTATCGACACGGCCAGAAATATTATCGCGGGAATATAGAGAACCTGGATGCCGATGCCGATGCCCAGACCGATCCAGATGTT
>JBBIHN010000013.1:1393-24919 GCA_037446995.1 Caldifarciminota bacterium
CCTGAAAGTGTGGGCTATCTCTCTATTCGCAGTTGCAGTTTTGACTGACATCCTTGATGGTTACCTTGCCAGAAAATTAAATGCATCATCCAACTTTGGGGCATATTTTGATACGTTCGCTGATTTTCGCGATAAGTGAAGGTAATATGAGCATGATCAGCAGGTGGAGCAGGTAAACTACTCCCATGATCATCAGGAACACGAATCGGCCGACGATCGCCGAGCCGCGTGCCACGGCTCTCGGCAGTCTCAATACCCGGCTCAGCCTCGGACCGAGCTCGTCAAGCCCGGATATTTTGACCGACTCGACCTTTCCGATCACTACGGCATGAGAATCGCGCGCGACCGTGCCGCCGATCACCGCGACGTCACCGCCGATATAGGAGGCAGAGTCCAGCGTCACCGCGCCGCCGAACATGACGATATCGCCTTTGATCTCGCCGCGATTGACCGCAGTGCCGCCGAATATCGCAGCGTCACCGAGCACTCGGCCGGCATTCACCATATTGCCGCCCATCACCGCGACATCGCCGGTGACCGTGCCGCTGATATCCACGGTTCCGCCCATAACCGCAAGATCGGCTTCGACATATCCTTCGATCACCGCATTGCCGCCGGTGATCGTAACATCATTGCGAACCGTGTCCTTCACGCCGAGATGATAGTTACCGCCGGTTTTCAATCTTGCCGGGTTGATTCCGGCATTCGGTTCCGAGTCGGCGATGAGCAGTAATTTGGAAATCGGCTCGGCGTGGGCCAAGCCGGGCATGTTCTGCACCACGGGATCGGCATAGCGCGGTGCCGTTACGACTATTGTCGGCAGGACGCCGGTCAGTTCATAGTTGCCTGGATTCGGTATCATTAATACCATCAAGAACCTAATCATGAAACAGTGCATGTTATCTCCCTTTTTGCTATCCGGCTGAGCAGGATAGCGGTTATCAAGGTCAATACTGCGGCAAAAGCGATCCATGCCGGATCAAAATTGCTCCTGAAAAACGGTGCGGCAAGCCTGGCGAGCGCGCCGAATACCGTGTTGACGCTCTGCAAACAACGCATAACCGCCGGCGCTTTCTTGACCAGCGAGTTAACCGCATGGACCGGCGAAAGCGCAACCACAAGCGCGACCAGGGTGGTCAACCATACGGCGGCGGCCGCCGCGGACAGCTTTTTGATAGCCGATTTTGCGTCCCAGCCGAAGTATCTGACAATGCGATGATCAAAATCCGGTGAGGGGTAGAAGTCGGGCATGGTCTCAAGTCCCAGGCAGGTCTGCGTGATTTCCTGGTAGAATTCGCGGCAATCGTCGCAATCGGCGATATGCTCGTTCAATGCCCTTTCTTGTTCCGGGTTGATCTCGCGATCGAGCTGTCTCTGGATCAGTTTTTCTATGTATTTGTGCTTCATCAATAAGTAATACGTATTTTAGCCCGAAAAGTTTCGCGCTTTCGGCAACGGGCAATGTCCATGCAATGCCAGATCTCAATCAAATTTTGAAAGATCATAGGTTTGTTACGATGTCCCTAAGTTTCAAACGCGCCCGGTGCAAGCGGGTCTTGATCGTGCTTACCGGCATATCAAGTAACCGGCTGATTTCATCGTATGAGTGCTCTTCATAATGAAAAAGTATCACGATTTCACGATCTTGAGGATTTAGCCGGGCAAGGGCGGCTTCCAACTTTTCAAATTTTCTCGTTTTCTCACATTCTTCGACAAACGCGTCCGGAACCGAATGCATGTCATCCAAGTATTCGATATTCTGACGATGCTTACGAAAGAAATCCATGGCCGTATTATGGGCGATAGTGAACAACCATGCTTTAAAAGACCGATCTTGCCGAAATGTGTTGAGAGAATTAAAGCATTTGATAAATGTTTCATAGGTCAGGTCTTCGGCATCGTGATAGTTCTGCACGAGCCGAAAAATGTAACTGAATATTTTGCCTTTGTACAGATTCAAAAGCTGTCGGCACGCCCGCTCGTCACCGTTGATGGCTTGGTTGATCAGCGGTATCGGGGATTCGTTCACCTTTTGCCCGATTCGCCGGGCTTTAAGGGCCACAAGAAAAATGAGCCGGTTATCAATACTGGACTTTGCGGCGCCAAATGTCCGGCCCGATCAACTGCCTGCTGCACCGAACCGGCGGTCGTTATTCTATCGCGGAATCGATATGCCGTTTTGAGCAGTTCATCAATTGTCAGGGAACTGGGTTTGTCCAGCGGGACCAAGATTATGCGTTCGGCGATCGGGAAGATGTTTTTAACGCAATAGCTTATGTCTTTGAATTTGCTGACACCGAAAATCAAAATCAACCGGTTGATACCAAGATGCTGGAGATTTCCGTGAAGCGCCTTGAATGACTCCGGATTATGGGCGCAATCAAAAATAATAAGGGGATTTTGCCGCAGCACCTGGAATCGGCCGGGTACATGTAGTTTTCTTATGCCGCGGATGACCGCCCGTCGGCCGATTTTATAGCCATGTTTGCGGCATTCGTCTAATGCCAGCAGGGCGATCTTGAGGTTTTCAATCTGATGCCGGCCAATGAGCGGCAATTGTGTCTTAACATGACCCCATGGGCCGTTGATTTCGACCTCGGTGCCTTTCAAGGTTATTCTTTTCGCCCTTGCTTTAATGTAGTCATCGGCGATCATCAGGCGAGAATCGTGCGCTCGGGCAACCGACGCAATGATTCGATGAGCGGCCGGGCGTTGCTGCATTGTGATAATCGGTGTTGCCGGTTTGATGATGCCGGCTTTTTCGCGGGCAATCTGCGATAGTCTAGTTCCGAGCAAATTCGTGTGATCATAGCCTATTCGAGTGATAATCGAGATCATTGGTTCGGTGACATTAGTTGCATCAAGCCGACCGCCCAGTCCGACTTCGAGCACCGAGAAATCGCATTTCTTGTCCCGGAAAAACAGCAGGGCGACCGCGGTCAGAACTTCGAAGAATGTCCGCGCGGCAACGCCTTTTTTGACGAGCGGCTTGATCAATTTCAGGTAATTTGCCAGACGCAAATCCGGTATTTCCCGACCATTATATTTTATCCGTTCATTGACCCTGCCGAGATGGGGAGAGGTGTACAGGCCAACGTTGAATCCGGCGGCGCGCAGACAGGAATCGATCATCGCCGCGGTCGATCCCTTGCCTTTGGTTCCGGCAATATGGATTATTCTGCCGACATTCAGCTGAGGATCACCCAGACGACCGAGAAACCGGCGGTAGACGGTTAGATCATAGTTATAGCCCGGCCGCAGTTCGTAGTTGATCAGCGATCTTAGGAATCGATCAGGATTCATTATGTCCTAAGGATTTCATTTTCAGGGCGATATCGATCGCCGGCGCCGAATGGGTCAGGGCGCCGATAGAGATGTAGTCGACTCCGGAGTTCGCATATTCTCCGATATTGTTGATGTTGATACCGCCGCTTAGTTCGATCTCAATATCGGGCCGGGAAGCGCGCGCGATATCGACCGCCCGCTGGATCTGATTGAGGTTCAGGTTATCAAGCATTATTCTCTGGATTTTTAGTTTCAACGCCTCTTTGAGTTCATCAAGAGTCTTGATTTCTACCTCGATGAAAATACGGCGGTGACGTCTGCGTACGGCCTTGACCGCCGGGGTTATCCCGCCGGCGATTTCAATATGATTGTCCTTGATCAACACCATATCATAGAGCCCGGTGCGATGATTATGTCCTCCGCCGGTCCTTACCGCGTATTTTTCGAGCCGTCGCCAGCCCGGGGTTGTCTTGCGTGTATCCAGTATCTTCACTTGTCCCTTGACCGCGCTGACAAACCGGGCGGTCAAAGTGGCGATGCCGCTGAGCCGCTGCAGGAAATTAAGGGCGACACGCTCCGCGGTCAAGCAGCCGGCGGCCGGGCCGATCAGGGTCGCGATCGTCATCCCTGGAGAGAGTGCTTCTCCATCCTTCATTTCCGCTTTGAATTCGATCCGGCGGTCGACTTCGTTGAAGACCATTTCCGCGATGCCGATACCGCAGAGCACCCCGTCGGATTTCGGAAAGATTATGCCTAGGGTTTTCTCATTGCGGATAATCGAATCGGTGGTCAGGTCGCCGCGGCCGATATCCTCTTTGAGTCCGCGGCGAGCGATCTCGAGAAAAGCCTTATGTTCTTCTGGCGTTAGAATGCTTCCTCCTTTTGTTTTTGTCGAGTTTTCTCTTAATATCCTTGATGCGATCGCGGAGCTCGGCCGCCCGTTCGAATTCCATTTCCGCTACCGCCTTGGCCATTGCCTCATACAATCTCGCGATCTCTTCAAGATTCTCTTCGCCATGCGGCGCCTGGATATTATGGTCGGCGACCGAGGTAGCGCGGATGATTTCCTTGTATGTCTTCACGATGCTGGTCGGCGTTATGCTGTGCTCCTGGTTATAGGCGACCTGCTTCTGGCGCCGCCGGTCCATTTCGGCAAGGGCCCGGGACATGGATTCGGTGATTTCGTCCGCGTACATTATGACCTCACTGCGGACATTGCGCGCGGCCCGGCCCGCGGTCTGGATAAGCGATCGTTCGCTGCGCAGAAAACCCTCACGATCCGCGTCGAGGATCGCGACCAGGGCCACCTCGGGCAGATCAAGGCCTTCGCGCAGCAGATTTATGCCGACTAAAACGTCGAATTCACCCAGCCTCAAGCTCCGGAGTATTTCTACCCGTTCCAGGGCATCGATCTCCGAGTGCAGGTAGCGGACTTTGATGCCGATTTCATTCAGATATTCGGCCAGTCCCTCGGCCATTCTTTTTGTCAGTGTCGTTACCAGTACGCGTTCATTGTTTCCGACGCGTTTGCGGATTTCGCCGATCAAATCGTCGACCTGTTTGTCGGCGGGTCTTACGCTTACCTTGGGGTCGATTATGCCGGTCGGCCGGACGAGCTGTTCGACGACTAACTTGTTCGATTTTTCAATCTCCCATTGCCCCGGCGTCGCCGAGATACAGATCACCTGATTGAGAAGTCGGACTATCTCTTCGAATTTTAACGGCCGGTTCTCGAGCGCTGACGGCAACCGGAAACCGAAATCAACCAGGGTTTGCTTGCGCGAGCGATCGCCTTCATACATGCCGTTCAACTGGGGGATAGTAACATGGGATTCGTCGATGATTGTCAGAAAATCCTCCGGAAAATAGTCGATAAGACAAAAAGGTTTTTCGCCGGGCTCACGGCCGGATAGATGCATCGAATAATTCTCGATACCGCTGCAATATCCAAGTTCGACGAGCATCTCCATGTCGTAATTAGTCCGCTGGGTGAGCCGTTGGGCCTCCAATAGTTTGCCATTGCTTTTTAACTCGTTCACCCGACCGGCCAGTTCCTGTTTGATCTTGACGACCGCTTCATCGATGCGCGGCCGGGTAGTGACATATTGCCGCGCCGGAAAAATCACCAGACGGTCCGTTTCACCGGTAATATTGCCGGTCACCGGATCAAAGAATCGGATCTTATCGATCGTCTCGTCGAAAAGCTCGATCCGGACGCTGAGATCATCGTCCGCCGGCCAGACATCAATGACATTGCCGTGCACCCGGAATGTTCCCCGTCGATGATCAATATCGTTGCGATTGTACTGAATATCGACCAGCCTTGCCAGCAATTGTTCTCGATTGATGACCGATCCGCGATTCAAGGCCACGACCAATTCCTGCATTTCCTCCGGTGAGCCGATATTATAGATGCAGGATACCGAGGCGATGATAATTACATCGCGCCGGGTCAGCAGGGACGATGTCGCGCGCAGGCGCAGACGGCTTATTTCCTCGTTGATCGAGGCATCTTTTTCGATGTAGAGATCGGTTTCCTGAACATAAGCTTCAGGCTGATAATAGTCATAGTAGGAGATGAAATACTCAACTGCATTATCAGGAAAGAACTGTTTGAATTCTCCGTAGAGTTGAGCGGCAAGCGTTTTGTTATGGGATATTACCAGCGCCGGTTTCCGCGTTTCGGCGATAACATTGGCGATAGTAAAGGTCTTGCCCGAACCGGTAACGCCCAGCAGTGTCTGATATTTGCGTCCGGATTCTATACCCCGAATAAGGCTGTCGATCGCTGCGGGTTGATCGCCTTTCGGATGATAAGGCGACATAAGCTTAAAATTCACGTTTCAGTATACGGAAAGACCGGGCCTCGATCGTAAGCCTCAATTTCTGCAGGCTGGCCGTGATCTTCTGACCACTGATAAGATCCAGGTAGTTGCCGTTCCGGGCAGGCAATTCAACGTAGGAAGAATTGCCATCGCAGTTCAAGGCGACAATGATGCCGCCGCGATCGTACGCATAAACATGATTTATGTCGTTTACGTATATGGAATAGAACGCATTGCTGCGCAGCTCCGGGTTGTCGCGGCGGATCGCGATCAATTTTTGAACGTCGGCATACAGGGAACGGTTTTGCTCTTTTGCGTCCCACGGAAAGCTGCCCGGATTTAGAAGGGCCGAATGCCGATAGCCGATCTCGTCGCCGTAGAGTATTGCCGGCGCGCCGACCGCAGTAAAGATAAACCCCAGCATTACGCGGATCAGATCGTCATGATTGTCCTTCCAGAACCTTCCAGTGAAATCAGATGCCGAGATCATGCTGACGCTGTTGACCTGACTTGGTCGGAAAAAAAGCAAGCGTCGATAGGAAAGATCGAACTCGCTGACGCTTAGTTTCCGATTGATAAAAAACTCGCGAAGGAGAACCGTAAGGCTCGCGCCGCGCACGCCGTCAAAGCCGTGACCACTGATCAGCCGGTCGTCACTGCCGAGCAGAAGAAGATCCGGGGCTTTTGTTTTTACATGGTTCCTCAGTGCCTTGGCGAAAAGCGGATCGATCGATTCGCTCTCGCCGATGTAGAAACCGTCAAAGCCAAAGCGGCGCCAGTATTCGACGAACCCTATTGCGTAGTTGATGACCTGGCTGTTGGCGAGATTGAGCTTCGGAAATCGGTTGTCATTGAGCCAGCATTGATAGCCAGGCGGTGATACCCTTATTGGCCAGGAATCCACCAGATACCAGCCCGCATATCGCGATGCTTCTTGGTTGGCGATAATATCATTGAATGCCGGGAAGTCGTCGCCGGTATGCGTGAAGACCATACTCATGATTACTTTGATATTGCGGGCATGAAGTTGGTCTATTAGGTTCTTGAGAAGCAGTGTATCACCGAAGGCCGAATCAACGATCGAGTATTCCCGGGTATTGTATTTATGATTGGACGAGGCCAGAGTTATCGGTTGGATAATAATTGCGTCGACTTTCAGCGAGTCAATATAAGGTACGCGGTTAATCAGTCCCCGCAGGTCACCGCCGTAGGAATGCCATGGCCTGGGTATTGTTCCCCAGGTCTGGGCCGGCCGGCGGTCGTTGGCCGGCGTGCCATTGTCAAACCCATCCGGAAAAATCGAATAGTAGACTATGCCTTTTGCCCATTGCGGGACCGTAAAATGGGGTACTTTTGCATACAGTGTTTCCCCGGATGGATAAGTAAGCGTGTCGTTGCCGTGTTTCAGCAGGAAA
Organism: Caldifarciminota bacterium; assembly: GCA_037446995.1. Classification (GTDB taxonomy): domain Bacteria; phylum Hydrothermota; class Tepidihabitantia; order SM23-42; family SM23-42; genus RBG-13-43-14. Next base: position 8,919 of record JBBIHN010000013.1, read on the forward strand.
AAATAGCCGGCCGTGGAGTCGAAAGGTTCGGTGTTGGCGACAAAATAATCATAATTATCGTCACGAAACGCACTTTGCATTGCGATCGTCTTCTTGCGCAAAATCAAGGCCGCCTTATCGATCGCGTGGATCCTGGTTCTCAATCGAATCTCACCGCCGGCGGGGTTGACGTAGAACAAATTGTTCGGGTTGTGGGTAAGGTCCTGATGATTTATGCTTGCGAGCATGGTCGGCAGTATCAAACCAAGTATTATTTTCATCATATAGACACCCATTAAATACTACTGAAATTCCGCATATTGTCAAGGAGTTCCACCAGCCGGGTGCAGCGGTTGCCCTTGACAAACGGAGATAATTCGGTATAATGTTGATATATGGAGGACAAAGCGTTGTCCAGGGGTGAAAAGTCCAGCGCTTTTCCTACGCCTCAAGAAATCGTTGCCCACCTTGATAAATATGTGATCGGACAGAACGATGCGAAGAAAGCGGTGGCGATAGCATTGCGCAACCGATGGCGTCGGCAGAAGGTCACGGACCGAATAAAGGACGATATTTACCCGAACAATATAATACTGATCGGCCCTACCGGGGTCGGTAAAACCGAGATTGCGCGGCGTCTGGCCCGGATCGCGGGTGCGCCTTTTCTCAAAGTTGAGGCGTCGAGATTCACCGAGGTTGGTTATGTCGGGCGCGACGTTGAATCGATGATCAGGGATTTGGTCGAACTATCGGTCAGTATGGTGAAGCAGGAGAAAACACAGAGTGTCAAGACTAAAGCATGGGAATACGCTGAAGAGAGAATTCTTGATCTTCTGCTGCCGGCGGCCAGAACCATGGTCAGGAAGACCGTAAGCCAAGAAGAAGTTCAGGAATCTCCGGTCGATACGCGGGAAAAAATGAGAAAGCTTCTGCATGATGGTAAATTCGACGATCGTTTGATCGATCTAGAGGTTCAGCGCTCAAGAACGCCGTTTATCGAAATATTCGGTCAATCGGGCATAGAAGAATTGAGTGTCGCGCTCGAAGACGCCATGGGCGGCAGATTCTCCAAGAAGAAGGCAAAACGAAAAATGCCGGTGAAAGAGGCCTTGCGTTATCTGCAGAACGAGGAAGCGGAAAAACTCATCGACATGGAAGAAGTTATCAGTGACGCTCGCCATCGAGCCGAGAATTCCGGTATAGTTTTTATCGATGAGATCGACAAGATCGCGGGCAGCGGTTCGACGAGTGGTCCGGATGTATCCCGGGAAGGCGTGCAGCGCGATCTTCTGCCGATTGTTGAAGGCGCCAGTGTTATGACTAAATATGGGCTGATAAAGACCGATCATATTCTTTTTATTGCCGCCGGCGCCTTCCATAATAAGAAACCTTCGGATTTGATACCGGAACTGCAAGGACGTTTCCCGATACGGGTCGAACTATCGGCGCTTACGCGGGGTGATTTTAGACGCATACTGGTTGAGCCGGAAAATTCCCTGATCAAACAGTATTGCTTACTGCTCGCGACCGAAGGCATTGATATGCAGTTTGACGACGGGGCGATCTCAACGATCGCCGGTATTGCTTCGGAAGTCAACGAATCAACCGAGAACATTGGAGCCCGGCGTTTGCACACGGTAATGACAAAGTTACTTGAGGATATTCTTTTCGCGGCGCCAGCGATCAAAGACAAACGCGTCATTATCGACGCCGCGACAGTGCAGCAAAAGCTTAAAGCGATCGTCAAAAACGCCGATATGTCAAGATATATTCTATGAGATCTCTGAAGAAGTTGGAAATCTCGATTGCCGTCGAAAAATGAAGTTGCTGACTGTTGGATCTTGCCGGATATGGTAGGACAATAAGCATCATGAGGAATACTATGAAGAGTTTTGAGAAAGTGCTGCTGGTCATGACCGATGAGACGGATCAGTCAGTAATCAACACAGCGGTCGCGATTTGCCGGAAAGAAAAGAGCAGGCTGTATGTTCTATTTATCATTGATTCCCGCCGGATCAACCGGCTTGGCCGAAAAGGTCGTCAGAAGATTGATGATATATACCGGCAAGCCGAAGAAACCGGATGGCAACTGCTGTATCTAACCGAAGATGAAGCGGTTGAGAATGGAGTCTGGACTTCATTGCATTTTGAGGAAGGCAATGTCACCAACTCTGTCAATCGTTATGTCGAATCCTACGGTATCGATGTTATTATGGTCAGGCGAAAGGATGATATGAGGCGTGTTTTCACGGACGCACCAGTGTCGGTAATCGGCTTATGATTTCCGACTCCGGGGCATTTTGTCGGATCAGCTGCCGGCAAGCAGTTGAACACTATTGCAAGGAGGATAGATGCTGATAAAGATTTCAGATTTCCTTAAGGCCGATGCGATTTTCATGGATATCAAGGCAACGGAGAAACTCGACGTAATTAAGGAACTTGCAGAGAAGATGGTCGCGATAAACATGGTCACGGACAGGACGGCGTTCATGAACGCATTGGCAAAAAGGGAAAATCTTGAATCAACGGGTATCGGGGACGGGATTGCTATTCCTCATGCCCGCACGAATGCGGTACAGAATTTAGTTCTGGCCTTTGCGCGATCGCCGGAGGGCGTCGATTTTTCGGCGATCGACGGTAAACCATCGCATCTGATATTTTTGATCGCATCTCCGGAGGACAAGAAATCGGAATACATAATGGCGCTGGCGAAATTGTCCAGGCTCCTGCGCAAAGAACCGATCCGGGAACTTCTCAAGTCGGCGGCTTCACCGAACGAGATATTGAATATTATTAAGAAACACGAAGAGTAAATTTGCTTTCGCGCATTTTGTTCGTCGTTACGATCTTCGTTGCCGGTCACGCCGACAAGATCTTGATCCCGATGGATTTGAGCCAGACTGATCATCTGAAAGCCTATGGGATAGCATATCGCGCTTTGGCCAGAGGCGTTGACATTGAGTGGCTTTTGAATTACCGGGGCGGTTCGTTCCTGATCGATTACCGGGCTGAGGTCGAGAAAGAATGTGCGCTCAACGGGGTAAGCTGGGAAACAATCACTCCTCAGCAGATCGTCGCGATCTATGGGATTATCGAGACTAATAACATGGAGACCGTGTTATTGGAAAAAGCACCTAAGATCGCGATTTATATCCCGGGCAATTTTGAACCCTGGGATGACGCGGTAACTCTCGCCCTTGAATATGCGGAAATTCCTTATACCCAGGTATGGGACGATGAGGTGCTTGGCGGATCATTGATGAGATTCGACTGGCTGCATCTTCATCATGAGGATTTCACCGGCCAGTACGGGAAGTTCTATGCCAGTTATCGCAACGAACAGTGGTACAAAGAAGATGTTCGGATCAATGAGGCGAATGCAAAGCGCCTGGGGTTTCCGAAGGTATCGCAGATGAAGCTGGCCGTTGCCCGATCGATAAAAGAGTACATTGCACATGGTGGTTTCGTTTTCTCGATGTGCTCGGCCTGCGATACTTACGAAATCGCATTGACGGCGTGGGCAACCGATATCTGCCATAGCCTATTTGATGGCGACGGTTTTGATCCGCTGGCAAATCAGAAACTGGACTATGGCGCCTGCCTGGCTTTCGAGAATTTTCAGGTTATTCTTGATCCAATGATCTACGAACACTCGACGATCGATGTCGGAACTGAAGCAATGCTGAGGGGCCCGGATACGTACATCAGCCTGTTTGATTTCTCGGCCAAGTTCGATCCGGTTCCGACAATGCTCGTGCAGAATCATACTGGTTTGATAAAAGAGTTTCTGGGGCAGTGTTCCGGCTTCAGGAGGGAAACAGTGAAGCCATCCGTCGTGATTCTGGCTGAAGTCAGTGGAACCAATGAAGTGAAATATCTGCACGGGAATCATGAAAAAGGGACATTTACGTATCTTGCCGGACACGATCCTGAAGACTATCAACATTTTGTCCACGACCCGCCGACTGAACTCAGCCATCACAAGAATTCTCCAGGCTATCGTTTGATCCTTAATAATATACTCTTTCCCGCGGCGAGAAAAAAGGAACTCAAGACATGAGAGAAGATAGATTTCTCGTCCGGGTTGATGAAGTGGGTGCCGGCATGACAGTAAATTTGCGGGATATCGGGACTGGTGAGCTGTCTTTGGAAAGACTCGAGACAGAGAAGCTGAACGATATATCGGTTGAAGTCGTGCTCAAGACCACGGCGACCGGCATAACGGCGAATTTTGCCGTTACCTTTGAGGCTGCTTATGACTGCGTCCGCTGCCTGGAACCGTTTGTCAGAAAAACCGTATCCGAACTGCTGTTGGTATATACAGAAGGCCGCGATCCTCTATGGAGACAGGATCGGGCAAAACTTGAGGTTCAAGATACCGAACGTATCTCTTACACAGGCCCATACCTTGATCTTAAACCCGGGATAAGAGAGGCGATTATTCTTGCCATGCCGATCGCCGCGGTGTGCGCCGGTGATTGTCCGGGGCTCTGTCCGGTTTGCGGCAGGAAAAAGGGTTCGAGCAATTGCCAGTGCCGTTCTTCAGCCGGAGGGATATTCAGCCCGAATCGTATCGGCGCCAGGAAAAGGCAAGCCGGAAGCTAAAGATGATGCTGTTTTTCCTGATCGGCACCATGATGATCGATTCGTTTTTTAACGATCCATTGTTCAACTCGATTCAGTGCGGGATATGCGTTTACGATCTTAAGAATGATACGGTCATCTATGCCCGGGATGCCCGCAAGCTGCTGGTGCCGGCATCGAATCTGAAGATTATTACAACGTCAGCCGCCCTTCAGTTACTGGGTTCTGACCATCGTTTTACGACCAGGTTAATTCGCATCGGCAGCCATGAAGACGGCGTGATCGACGGCGATATCATGCTTATCGGCAGCGGTGATCCCACCCTGGGTGTTGATCAGATCAACCGATTGATCGAGAACATGAAGAAAGCCGGGGTTAAGAGAATTACCGGCAACATTCTGATCAATGATGATTATTTCACCGATCTCGCCCTGAGCGGGAATTCCTTCACGTTTGAACGTCTGCCGGTCGGCTGGTCATGGCATTATCTTGATGCCCGGTATGGGGCGGAGATATCAGCACTTAATTTCAATGAGAATAGCGTAACCGTAGCGATAAGACATGAAATAGGCGACAGCATGGTCACCGTATCGATCAGGCCGGAGACCGATTATGTGCGGTTGGTGAACCGCATGACGGTTAAGGAAGGTGAAGATAGTATTATTGTCTACCGGCTTCCGGAGAGCAACACGATCTATGTTGGAGGCGGGGTGAAGGCCGGACGGAGAAAAGACATACCGGTAGCGGTGAAGGATCCAGCGCTTCTCGCCGGCAATTATTTCCTTGCCAGTATGAAGAAGAGCGGGATTGAGGTGAACGGCATAGCCGCCCGGTACAGCAGAGGCATTCAATCCGGCGAAGTAAAATGGGTGACGATTGACTCGGTATTATCGCCGTCATTGCTTGACATTTTGCGCAGGACAAATGTTGAAAGCGTGAATCTGTATGCCGAGACTCTGATTAAGAGTCTTGGCGCAAGGTTTTACGGCGAAGGGACTTTTAATAAGGGTTTGATCGTGATCAGGGCTTTCCTTTCTCAATGCGGCGTCGATACGGCTAATGTGTCGCTGTGGGATGGTTCAGGTTTGTCCCGGCATAATCTTCTGGCGCCAGTACATATGGTTCAGGTGCTTCGGTACATGTACCGGACGAGTAATCGAGAGGTTCTTATGGCATTATTGCCGTTGACTGGCGAGGGCACGCTGGAATACCGGTTTAAGAATTTCGAAGGCAGTTTGCGGGCCAAGACCGGATCGATCCATGCTGTTTCGTGTCTGAGCGGGTATTTGACGGTAAATGGCAATGATTATTGCTTTTCCATGATGTTCAATAATTTCGCCGGCTCCCGGCGCCGGATCGAAGCGATTCAGGAGAAGATAATTATCGCCCTGAATGATCATCTTGGCGGTCGTCCGCAATAGCCGCAGAATATGGAGCTGAATCAAGAACGGTATCAGAGCCGGATCGGCAAGTTGATCCCCCGGAAAAAACGTTCAAAACCAATGCGATTTGTTTTTGCCGGATTGATCGTAATGATCGTGGCGATATTGCTGGCCTATTTGATTATGGTCAAGGGGTTGTTGAAATACCTTCTTATATATGTAAGAACGATAATCTGATGCATCAAAAAACAGATGCAAGTAAAATTGGCATGGAGGTGAGCGGACTCGAACCGCTGGCCTGTGCGTTGCAAACGCACTGCTCTCCCAGCTGAGCTACACCCCCAATGGGGCTTCCCCCCCTTTCTCCAAGAAGTTTACGGAAACATTAAACTCTCTTGGAGACCTCTGACCCCCGGATCATTGCCGCACGTCACGGGTGATCTGAGAATTTGTTGTCCCCGTGTCGGAATCCCGCAGGCACGGCTAAAAATTCCCGAAGGCGAGGTCCAGTCCGGCGCCTTTGAAAATAGTCTGATCCCGGTCGAACAATCGATTCTTATTCAGATGGAAGTTGATCTTGAATCCGCGGATACGAATCCCGATTCCCGGTTCAATATTCCATGCCGGATTGCTGAAATCTCCCGCCGTATTTTCGCTGACGCCGCACATTAGCACGAGCCATCTGGTTACCGGCATTTCCAGCCCGGCATAAATATTGATCTGATCGTTTTCTAAGGCACCCCGGCGAAACGCGTATTCGCCGGCCGCGTAGACAAAACCGTCGTTTAGTACGAGGCGCTGGAGCATTATGCCGATCGTGTGATTTTGATATGCGTCGGGCGCGGTGACATAGTGCAACTCGTATCGGGGTACGAATACGAAGTCGCCGTGCTTCTTGCTAATTCTAAGATTGAACTGATGCCAATCATCGTTGATGCCGTTCTGAGTCAAGAAAGATATCTCGTATCGCAGGCTAAAATGCGAACGGCCGATGCCAAAACCAAAACGGATATTGTCCGGCACCGGAGAAACCATAATGCCGAGATCGAATCGCAAAAGGGTTAAGCCATAGCCAATGCCGAGGCCGCGGTTCAGTTCCGGTGGTTGCCAGATCGCAAGCGCGCCAACATTATGTCTCGACTCATAGATCAAACCGTAGCCTTCGCACGTTGGTTGTATGTCGCCGAACAGATTGTTGCCGTACATGATGATCTGGTTCGGATAGGCGGCGATATTTACGATATCATCGAGATATTCACCGCCCGTAAGAATATTAGTACGGGTCCAGTTGGCCAGGACCATCACGGTCAGTGATGAAAATATGATGATTATTTTTTTCATAGGCAATTATAGCGGTATGATTTAACAAGTCAACACCCCCTCACCTGTATCCTCGTGTTTTTCGTAACCGAAAATGATGGCTTTATTGGAATAGAGTTCCGCGGGTTTTTTTGATCTTGAAATGCTCGTAAGCGAGGTTGCTCGCTTCGCGGCCCCGGGGCGTTCTCTTCAGAAAGCCCTCCATGATAAGAAAAGGCTCAAAAACCTCTTCGATGGTCTGGGCGTCCTCGCCGACCGCGACCGCCAAACTGTTGATACCGACCGGACCGCCGCCGAATTTATCGATCACCGTCATTATTATTTTCTTATCCATATCATCCAGCCCCCGCTTATCGACCTCGAGTTTCTCGAGCGCATAATTGCATATCTCAAGGTCGATTGCGCCTTGAGCTTTTACCTGGGCGAAATCCCGGACCCTTCGCAACAGCCGGTTGGCGATCCGCGGGGTACCGCGGGCACGCTGGGCTATTTCCTGGGCGGCCTCTTCCTTGATCTCTACCTCGAGAATCCGCGCCGATCTTTGAACGATATGATAGAGTTCATCCGATGGATAATAATCAAGCCGAAAACTGATGCCGAACCGGGCGCGCAGCGGCGATGTGAGCAGTCCGGATCGGGTTGTCGCGCCGATTAGCGTGAAACGGTTCAAATTAAGGCGCAATACCCGCGCGCCAACCCCTTTATCTTGCATCACGTCCAGGCAAAAATCCTCGAGCGCTGGATAAAGATACTCCTCAACCGCTTTGTGAATACGATGCACTTCATCAATGAAAAGAACATCGGCGGTATCCAGATTGCTCAATATGCCGGCAAGATCGTACGGCCTTTCCATGATTGGCCCGGCGGTCGGATAGATATTCGATTCCATTTCCCGGGCGATGATATGAGCAAGCGTGGTTTTGCCGAGACCGGGCGGTCCGAACAGCAATATATGTTCGATCGGCTCTTTGCGCTGGCGCGCCGCTTCAATGAACACTTTGAGATTGTCAATGATGTTTTTTTGTCCGATGAACTCGTCCAGTTTTTTTGGTCTGAGAGTTATTTCGTATTGCTCTTCGCCTTGAAGTAGTTGGTTATTGGTCATTCTTTCCGTGGTCATCTTTTTAACGCCTCTTTGATCAACTCCTCAACCGAAAGGTTGTTGCTTAATCCTTTCAGTTTTTCCTGGGCTTCATTGCGCGACAGACCGAGCGAACATAGCGCGTTAATGGCTTGTTGAAGATTGCTGGACCTTTCGGCAAAAGTCAGTTTACCCTTCAGATCAAGAACGATCTTGCTGGCGCTCTTCTTTCCAACTTTGGGTACGGACGCGAGTAGATCAACATCTTCGGCATCGATCGCCCGCTTGATTTCCCGGGCTGAAAAACGTCCAAGCATGTTGAGGGCTGATTTCGGGCCGACACCGGTCACTGAAATGAGATCATTGAACAGCTTGAGATCTTCAAGGTTCAGAAAACCATATAGAAGCAGTTCGTCTTCTTTGATGCGGGTTTTCGTGTACAGCATTATTTCCTGGTTAACTTTCAATTTCCCAAATAACGACATGGGCGCTTCAACCGTGAAACCGATCCCGGCGACATCCAGGATCAGAAAGGGCGGCTGTATTTCAGATACTGTTCCGCGTAAACGGCCGATCATTGCTTTGCTCGCTGTCTTCTGGTCGCGGTATAAGCAATTGCGACTGCATCGACAGCATGATGCGATACGCGGGTATTTCCGCACGTAAACATCTTTTCCGCGAAGTATCTTACCTGTTCTTTGCTTGCCCGGCCATTGCCAGTAGTCGTTAATTTGATCTCAGTGGCTGTATATTCAAGGATCTTGATATTGCTTTCCTGCAACGCGAAGATTATCGCGCCACGCAGTTCCGACGTCTTGATCAGGCTTTGAATATTCTTATGAAAGAACGCTTTCTCAAGCGCCGCACAATCCGGATGCGATGCGGTGACTATTTCTTTTACGTTCTGACAAATTTCGAGAATACGTTCATGCGCAGATTTGTTCTTCGGTCTTATCGTGCCAATGTTTAGACACCGGTCCGCTTCGATCACGCTGTAGCCGGTCGCGTTAAGGCCAGGATCAATGCCAAGGACTTTCAACCGGTCGCCGATGACAGTTTTTCCATAACCGAATCCGGTATCTCGAAATTAGCATAGACGTGCTGCACGTCCTCCATTTCGTCGAGCGCCTCATACAGTTTAATGACTTTTTCCGCGTCCTTTTCTGATAGAGGTACGGTGTTCTGCGCAACCTTGGTTAATTCGGCGCTTGTGATCTCAATATTATTCTGCCGAAGGATTTCCTTTACGTCAGTAAAAGTATCCGGACCGACGATTATTACGTAACCGCCTTCTTCTTTCTTGATGTCGCTTGCCCCGCCTTCCAGGGAAAGGGCGATGATCGTATCTTCGTCGTATTTGGAGGCGTCAATATTTATTATTCCTTGTGAGGAGAATTGCCAGGACACCGATCCCTGATTGCCGAGGGTGCCATTATGCCGAGAAAGCACGTGGCGGATTTCGCCGGTGGTCCGGTTACGATTATCAGTCACGGCATCGATCAGAATTGCGACACCGCAAGGGCCGTATGCTTCATAGCTGACTTCTTCGAGCGTCTGGCCATCGAGTTCGCCCGTGCCGCGTTTTATCGCTCGAACAATATTGTCGTTGGGCATGTTCATTGTCTTGGCTTCGTCGATTGCCGTACGCAGACGCGGGTTGCCTTTGGGATCGCCGCCCTGCTTGGCCGCGATCGTTATCTCCTTGATTAATTTTGTAAATACACGGCCGCGCGCGGCATCGGCACTTCCCTTCTTTCTCTTTATCTTTGACCATTTTGAATGACCGGACATAGAAATACTCCTTTTATAGAATTCTAATCAAAAAAATAATATAGTCAAGAAATCTTTTTGCGGGTTTTTTGAAAAAGCATTCCCAGGGATCTTGATTGCGGAGATGCGGGAAAGGCTATAGGTTTTTACATCGTGCGCATGTTCTTCCGGATGCCGGATTCAATCGTAAAAAGATATGTCTTTGATCGCGCTCATCACCGCAAAGACTCTCTCGTTATTGCTTTCCTGGTCGATCGGGGTGAAGAAAAAACCGCGGCGTTGCGGTGAGTAGCCCAGGGTAAGCCCGAGCAGTTCTTCGCCGTCAAGAAAGGTTACCTTTACCTTTCGGCCAATAAGCTTTGTATCTTTGATGTCATCAAACGATTTCCTGGTGACGGGTCGCTCTCGGTTCCTGCCGCCCAATTCCTTCACAAAGAATACGGCTTTCAAGTTGGTCATCTTTACCGGGATCGCCCGGCGGTCTTTGGCTTTCTCGACGACGATGTGAAACATGTCTTTATGCGGCATGAAATCGCTCGTCGATCCGCGTTCGGTACGACCGTCAAGATAGCGCACGACTACTTTATTGGGCATATGGTATTATAGTTAGATCTGCCGCATTGTCAATCAGTCGGTTGAGGTCTCTGAAAAAGTATTTCCAGAGACCTTGATTACGGAGATGCGAGAAAGATTCCTCGGTTTCGCTCTTGACAAAAGTGTCTCGCTGCGTACTATATTATATAATTTAGTATACAACTAGCGAAAGGAATATTATGGTCGAGAAAAAGAATCAAGAAGAGATCCTTAAGGGCATGGATGATGCGGCAAAACTGGCTCATGATGAATTCGTCAATATGCCCGAAGATATCAGGAAGCAGGCCGCCGCCTGGATGCGCAAATGGTATCTGAAGGCCGGTTATCGCCGGTTGGGACGCATTCTTGTCGCTTTTGCCAAAGAAGTGGAACGGCGTGCTGCCGATTAGTTTCTTTGAATAGGTAAGATAGGTTAAAGCGGCCAATTCGTTTTTTTGATCATCATTTGATCAAGAAGATTTCAACTCGCCAGCTCAGTTCTGTTCTCTCCCTGACCAGTTTTGTCTTTGAAAATGCCAGGGTCGCAATGCGGTCTTTCTCGATACCGTGGACTTTCACCAGATAGTCTTTGACGCTGTTGGCGCGGGCGAGGGAGAGAATCTGATTATAGTCCATATTCCCGGAAGGATCAGTGTGACCCCGTAACTCGCAGCCGACATAACACATAACGGCCGATTTGTGCATTAAAATCAATGATATTTCATTAGATATTACGATACCCCTTGACAAGTATGGAATAAAGCATATACTTAAATATACTTAAGTATGTTATAGATCGGTGAAAACTATATCCTCTTCTTGATAGGAGGGGCTATGCTGAGTGTCCGGCATTTGCCGGACACTTGTTTATAGCTAAGATAGCAGTCCATGGTTTGACGTATTCTCGATCTTCCCTGATCCCGATAACCTTAGGGCCCGGCACACCCACACGACGATACTGCTCTGCTATATACTGTTTCCCCAACGCCTTCACCGTTTTCCAGTCCAGATGAAGTTCTTTTGCCACCGCTTTGATACTCGAACTCCGGCATCGACGACCAACATAATACCCAAACCGCTTGGTATAAAATGGATTGTTCGCAAGCCAATCAAGACGCTCTCGCTTCACCTTCTGACACCGCCGACAAGACACCCGCCGAATCTCAACCTCAAGGTATATCCGCTTATCACCACAGGATAAATCACGAACCCTTCTTACTTTATGGTCATAATAGCCACGGTGAACCCGTCCACATACCCCACAAACCGTTTTTTCCCCCGACGTCGTAACTTGATAACCAATGCCCGCGGATCACCAAAAAGACCTTCTACTATTGACTGCGGATTAAACCCAGGAAATCGATAAACATCCCATAACCGCTTATGTTTTTTCATAACTTTTAGTATACAAATTTTAATACCTCTGACAAGTGCTCCAATACTGTTCAGACAATGCTTACCAGCGTTTCTTACCCGATTTTCACCCACTCGATTGGGAGATGAGCCATAAATAAGATGTAGCTTGACATTATAGTAAAAAAAGATTATGTTTTCATAAGCAAGGAGGTAAAATGAAACAAGAAATACATAAAATAGCAATAATAGGACTGATGATAAGAGTGTTGATAGGTTTTGCTCAAGTAGACACCGAAATGTCAACTCCAATAACAAACCCATTGGAAAGCGAGATGGAGCAGGAATGCGATATAGAAGGTAATTATCCCAAAGTGGGTGAAATATTTGAGGTACTCTATAAGATTCGTTTAAAACCGAATATTCAACCAACTTACGGGAATGAATATTGTGTAGGATTTAGTTACGCATATACCCAAGAGGGTAATGTAGAAGTGTTTACGAAACCGGTACTGGTAAATTTGTCGCCTGGAGAATGGCACGAATTTAGGGGGCAATTTTTGATCAAGAAAGCTGTGCCACGTATAGGTTTTTGGGGTGGTGTGGCTCAAAAAGGGGTTCAAACGGGCGTTTATGCAGGGGTTGTCTGCTATCTTATTAATTCTCTGACTGGTCAGTATGGGACGAGGGATGAGTATGATAAGCAGTTGCGTAAGGATGCATCATGGTGGTATGACCATGCGGGTGAGTTTACCAATGAGCCTGTCTCGCCAGATTGTGCGGCAAGAAATCGGGAAATCATCGCTCAGTTAAAACAAATGGAGCCTAATCTAACTGATTGGGAAGCGCTCTATCTACACTACGATGGAATTCAAGCGTTGATGGATGGTATGGGAACTCAAAAGACGACCTGGGAAGAGCGTTGGCGATTTCTATTAGAAATTGGTTGGCTTGAAAAACAACGGGCAGGAAAAGAAATAAAAGAAAAATGGTTAAAAGAGTTGATTGAGAAATACAAAGGGAAACCGTTAATAAAGGAGCAGGGGTTATATCCCAACTTTTTTCGTGATAATTCTGATAGTGTTAGCAATAATTCTGGTCTTCCTGATAGCACGCAAACGAGGTGGAGTTACTTCTACTTTAATGGGCAATTCCGCTACAAAAAGCATCAATACAACAAAGACCAGGGGCTCTTAGCTGAAACAGTGGCTATGCCGATATGTAGCGTCTTGGTTAGAGTAAGGGCGTATTGGTCAGGACAGGGAACAATCTGGACGATTAGAACCAATACTGATGCGAATGGTTATTTCCATGCGACTTTGAGTTGGGAAGTGCCCCAAAATATCAATATTTATGCCCATCCGATAATTTACTTTTGGGGTCCCACCCCCGCAAATAAAGTAATAAAAGTTTCAGACCCAACCCCCACCATTTTCTATTTATAGGGACCCGTTAGATACTACCATCTGGTTTTTACCCCGTGTACAGAGTGGAGTCGACACAATCTGGACTGGCTACTGATACTTATGATTTTGGCACGATGTATGTCGATAGTTTCAAACCCAGTGTAGTTCTGCAACCAAAGAGCGGTGCGGCAAGTATAAGCCAGACCTATCTCCATGCCCGGACATTCATGAACCCACCACCGACCCGGCCATTAAGAGTTATGTGGGAACCAGGTTATGGTGGTTACAATGGAGTTACTGCTTTTCGCAATGATACAATTTGGGTAAAAGCAGTTCAAGATACAAATACTGATGAATGGGACGATGATGTTTTATTGCATGAATTTGGACACTATCTTATGAAACATTATGCGGAAATACCACCTTATGTTGGTGGACCACATCATTGGTGGGATAGCATTCCGGATAGACCAAATCTCGCATATAATGAAGCTTGGGCAACGCTTTTCTCGAGCAGAGCCAGAGTCGGCAGTAGTATTGATAGCCTTTTTATTGATACTGGGCGAGGCATCGGGGGTGGTACTACGAGGCTTTGGGTAAATATAGAAAATCCGTGGATAGGTTCATTTTTTACGCCGCAGCAATTCCAAGGGGGTCCGAAATGCGAGGGGTCAGTTTGTGGTTCGCTCTTGGATATTTGTGATTCTCACAGTGAAATACCGTATCCTTCCTATCCCTGGCCAGGGTTTCCGGATACGGCACTTGCCGATACGCTTACCATGGGTTTTGATGAAATCTGGAATGTCTTTGACCATTATGATCCGCCGGGCACGCCGACCAATTGCTGGACGATCTTTGATTTTCGTAGTGGCTGGAATTATTACAACTATGGTCATCAATTTGCGTTGAATCAAATCCTGCTGCATCATCGAATTCGGGACAGCATTCCGGCGGCACCGACTGGACTGACCGCGCAAATGGAAAATAGGTATGTTCGGCTTTACTGGCATAAGAATAGTGAACCGGATCTCAAGGGTTATCGTGTTTATCGAAAAAACGGTAACTACCAGATAATTTTCAGCTCAATATCGGTATTGAAGTAGTCGCTTTCCCGGTTTCCGGTTCGTAATATTTGTCGACGATTAGCGCTCGCCCGCCTTTGAATGGAGTACCGACCTTTTTTCCCTCTTGACATTTTATTTTTTTTTATTATAATAGTGTGTTTAATACTCAAAAAGCACTATACCAAACGTGCTGAAAAAATTAGGTTTTGTTTTTTTAATGAGGTTATGCTACGATGCTGGGAGGCGTGATGACGAAAATATATGTCTTTGGCAAACCGTCGTGCGCGGTATGCAAAGACACCCACAAGAAAATACAGTATTTCAAAAATAAGAAAAAATTCAACGCCGAAATACTCTACTACGATGTGGAAACGGTCGACGGACTGGTTGAAGGCGCCTATAACGAAGTGAGCGATATCCCCACGGTGATAATTTTCAAGGACCGCAATGAGATCGTGAGATGGATCAAAAAACCCCCGATCAGCGAAGAATTCATGCCGTACGTAATGAGCCGAACATCACCATAAGCTCCATCGGAACGCCGTTCATGCTTCAACTGCCGTCCAGGATGCCGCAATTAGGAAAAAAATATGATTACCGGCGCATTAAGAAGAAAACTGGATTGTGTTAAGGAAATCCTCGGCCGATATCCCGGCGTGGTGATCGCGCTTTCCGGCGGCGTCGATTCATCGCTGCTGTCCGCGATCAGCCGTCAGACGCTGGGCAAGCGCGCGATCGCGGTAACCGCCTGCTCGGCGATACAGTCCAGAGAAGAGCTGAAGCGGGCCGCGATGATCGCGTCAAGGACCAGGATCAAGCACATCATCGTGAAAACCCGTGTACTGACCAACCCCTCTTTCACCGCCAATCCCTTGAACCGATGCTATGTGTGCAAGAAAATGCTCATGCACCCGATGTTAAAGATCGCCCGCGAATCGGGGTATCAGATCATTGAAGCCAGCAATCTTGATGATCTAAGCGACTACCGTCCGGGCCGCCGGGCGGTGAAGGAAATGAAAATCGCCTCGCCGTTCGTTGAAGCGAAGTTGACAAAGAATGAAATCAGAAGGCTGGCGAGATATTATCGGCTTCCGAACTGGAACCAGCCGTCAAATGCCTGTTATGCCTCCCGTATCCCGTATAATCAGAAAATCAGCCTGAAGAAACTGAAGCGCATCGCAGCGGCTGAAGACTATCTCCGGGCGCTCGGTCTCGGCCAGGTCCGGGTCAGAGATCATGATCCGACCGCCCGCATTGAATTAAATGATGAATTCATGCCGGCCCTCATGGCAAAGCGCCGGTCGATAACGACTTTTTTCAAGAAGATTGGTTATCAATACGTCACCTTAGATCTTGAAGAATACCGAACCGGCAGCTTGAACCCGGAAAAGAACCGTACTCGGTAATCGCTAAACGCTGAAAAACTAAATTACTTAATTACACGACTTTTGTAAATTCAATGAGAAGATAAATTTTGGGCGAAGCAAGG
>JBBIHN010000014.1:0-8444 GCA_037446995.1 Caldifarciminota bacterium
TTGCTTCGCCCAAAATTTATCTTCTCATTGAATTTACAAAAGTCGTGTTCTTAGTACGCCCTGGCTAGTGCTTTTTGGGGGCACTTTGGATTTCAATTATGAATGCATCTTGATTCATATCGAGTTTTTGATATAATTCCACCATGTCAATTGTCGTCATGAAATTCGGCGGAACATCGGTAGCCACGCCCGACCTGATCAAGACCGCGGCCCAGAAGGTCGCGCGAATTCATCGGACCCATAATGTCGTAGTCGTCGTCTCCGCGATGGGGCACACCACGGATCAACTCGTGAGCATGTGTCATCAAATAACCCCGGCGCCAAAGGCCCGAGAACTCGATATGCTTTTGACTGCCGGCGAAAGGATTTCAGTTGCGCTGCTTTCGATCGCGCTGGCGCGGTTGAGGCTCGAGGCGCTATCCTTTACCGGATCCCAGGTCGGTATTATCACCGACACCAGGCATACCGACGCGCGCATCATCGAAATTCGGGGCGAACGGGTCCGTGAGGCGATCACCAACGGTAAGATACCGGTAATCTGCGGTTTTCAGGGAGTAAGCATGGAAAAAGAAATAACCACGCTTGGCCGCGGCGGTTCAGACACAACCGCGCTTGCCCTTGCCGCGGCCATAAATGCCGAAAAGTGTCTGATCTACACCGATGTTGACGGTGTTTACACCGAGGATCCGAACCGGTTCCCGGGGGTCCGGAAGATCGATGAAATATCATACGATGAGATGCTCGAGCTCTCCAGCCGCGGCGCCCAGGTTCTGCACCCGAGGGCCTCGGGGATCGCCGCCCGCCACAAAGTACCGGTCGAGATCCGTAACAGTTTCAACAATAAAAGAGGAACCCTGATAACCGAGATCGAAGGCATGGAGCATCCCCGTCCCAAGGCAATAACCCATAGCGAGGATCTCTACTTAATTACTTTGATGCAGGTTCTACGGCGGCCGCATTATCTGTCGCAGATCGTGCATGAATTGACCGAGGGCGGCGTGCATCTGAAATTCTTCTTCCACGGCGTATCTGAAGCCAAATGTTTCGACTTGTCCTTTATCACCCCGCTCGCCGAAAAAGAAAAGGTCAGAAAAGTGCTGGGAAAAGTGATCGCGCGCCTCAAGATCAATCGCATACGCGAAGCCAACGACATCGCTTCGATCAGCGTTGTTGGTCATGGTATCGGATCCAACAGCCCGGTGCTTAATGATACTTTCAAAACTCTTTCCAAAGCCGGTGTTCACATTGAAGCGATCACAACTTCCGAACTGTCGCTTAACATTTTCTTGAGAAAAAAGTATCTTCATCCGGCGATAAAAAGCCTGCTGGGAAAATTCAACCTGCGGAAGTAGCCGATCTTACTTATCGGCTGCCGAATCGCAGTTTCGCCGCGATACCAAACTGATTGACCGTGTAATCCCCTTCTTTACGGCCTCGCAGCCAATTGCTTTCCGGCATGATCATGAACCGGTCGCCGAAATAGAATCCCAGACCGAGGCCGTATTGGAAAAGATAATTCGGCGGCCGGGTTGAATGTTCCTGGCGGTCGCGCAGATGTATTGAATAAATAACCTTGGGGGCAAAATACACGCCGATTTTTGACGTGATCGGCGTGTCGAACATCAGGACCGGGTAAATGTCAAAAACATAATCCGTGATGAATCCTATCCTGGTTCCTTTCATGTAACCAATGCCGAGCTTGACCGCGCCGTTCAGGGGAGCAGACAGGTACTGATATTTCACTTCCAGGATGCCGCTGGTCGGGTATGAATATTTTATCCCGCATTCAAGCCGGCGGGCGATTGCGATATGGGCGAAAAGACTAAAGCGGCGTTCGTCATAGCTCGTGCTTTCCGGATCGTGGCTCCACAAACAGTAATTATCAATGCTGAAACCCAATGAATAACCATTTTCAGCCAAGGCTTCCGCAACATCGTAGGTGCAGTAGGATTGCGACCAGACGTCAGGCAGGAATTGAGCCGGGCCGAACATGCATAACATAATGAGTAAACCCAGGATTTTCACGGTGAATTATAGCACTCCCGAGTGAAATGTCAATTGTCGGACTTAAAAAGATGGATTGGGGTTGGGAGGCGTAAAGCGTGATCCGAGGTCTGCGTTGACAGGGTCGATTCAATGGTTATAATTGAACATGAAAGTAATTAAAATCGTTATCGCAATATCTGTACTATGTTCAGTCGGCTACGCGCAGACGATAAGTGAGCCGATCGCGGAAAAGATAAAAAAGGTCAGCGAGGATCTGCTCGAAGGTTATACCCAACCCTTGATTACCGCATTCGGCACCGGAATCTCAACCGGGTTTTTTCATAGCGCCAGCAGCCATGAGTTTCTGGGATTCGATTTTGGCGTCAGAGTGATGTACATTCAGGTCCCGGAAGATGCCAGGTATTTTGACGGCACCGCGGTCGCCTGCTCGCTTGTCGGCAGCGAGATCGTGTACTACGATGTCGAGCTGGAAAGCGTGAGTACGGTGTTCGGTCCAAAGGATGCAACTACGGTCCCGGTCAGCGGCAATGCGATCGGCATACCGCCATACATTCCCGGCGGCTCTAACCTGTCCGGAGTGCCGCTGGTCATGCCCCAGCTGAACATCGGCTTGATCAGGGGATCTGAACTGGCTATCCGGTACATACCGGTCAAGTTCAAGGGTTCGGACATGAATTTCCTGGGTATCGGATTGAAACAGCAGATCAACAATCTCCCGGGTATCAATGAAGTTCCCTTGCCGGTGTCAATCGCGATCGGCGGCGCGGTTCAGCGTTTCGGAATCAAGGATACGCTTGGCAATCAGATCTTAAACAGCCAGAACTGGTGCGTTCAGCTGCTGGCTTCAAAAAAACTCGTGGTTTTCGAACCATTTGCCGGGGTTGGACTGGAAGGCACAAAAGTTCTGTTCCGGTATGACTTTGATTATATGCTCCCCGATACGATTACCGGCGTGCCGGTTTCGGTGTCGCGCGAGATCGAAGTCGAGCTGAGAAGCCAGAATCATTACCGGGCAATGGTCGGATTCACGTTGAAACTGGGATTTTTCTTTTTGCATTATGACTACAATCTGCTGCCCTATGGAACGCATAACGCGATCGGCGGATTTTCCATCCGGTAGAAAGGAATTATCTGATCAACAGCAGGCCGAGTTCGGTCAATAAAGCAATCAGCGCGAGCATCAGGAAAAAACCGGAGAGTTCGTTGTCTCCGAGATAGTCGTCATGATCAATGATCTTGATGCCCAGGGCCCGGGCTTGTTCGGTCCCAAGGGGTCTGAGATCCGATTCGGCCGGGTCGACGTTTACCGCAATGCTGTCGCTCCGATCCAGGAAAAAACCGGGCACGGACAGCGTCTCTCCTTTGATCAGTGTCAGGCCGTTCGGCGCGGTCAAGGCGCCGGGGCTCGGGTCGCCGACGATGAACTCGCGATCGCTGTGGTGAAGGCCGGCGCTGACGATAAGGCGGTACAGCAACGGCACAAATGAAGCCTTGTAGACAATATCCGTGTTTGCCGGATCGAATTCGGCCGCGATCACGAAGATATTGCCGGTTTGAACGATTAGCGGGTGATCGCCGCCGAGACGAGCGATGATTTTGCCTTTGCTGCCGAGTTTCTGAAATCGATAGAATTTTACGCCGCGCAAGGCATTGGCAGTCTTGAAAACATTCGTCACGCGGTTCCTTATGTCGATCCAATCCAGCGTCAAAAAACCCCGGGGCACAAGGTACTCTTCGATCTGACAGGGTGCGATGATCTCGCGTAGATTCTCGCCGGCGCGGTCGCCCAAGAAACATATCAGTCCTTTTGTTCTGTCGGCGAGAAAATTCTTGATGCGGATTTTCTCGCCGGCGCTGATCTCGGCGATGCCGTTGAGAACGATGACGTCGTACTTGGGCAGATCATGGCCGCTTAATGCCGGCGCGAATTCGACGACAAAAGGCGCTTTAGCCGTGTCTCGACGCCCCAGTCCCGCTTTCAAATACGGGTTTGCATTGACCGCCAGCACCCTTGTTTCATAAGGGATTCGCTTGCTGAAGTAACGTCTATTATCGGCCGTCAGGCTGTCGTCATAGATCGTAACAATACCCTGGCCAGATTGAACCGGAAGGGAAAATTCGAATTCCGATCGGGAATGGGCGGCAATTTCAATTTCCTGTCCGGCTTGAAAAGCTCCGGCTTTTACCTCGATCGCTCCATGCCATCTTGCCGCGGCGTGATTTGCCACCGAGATCCTGAGCTGATAATTATCTTCGGGAATCGATACCGGGTCGGATAGTTCGACATTCGTAACCGTCGTGTTGCTGCCGCCGCGGATTTTCATCGCGTGGAACGAGATTTGCCCCAGAACCGGTTCGTCGATACCGGCGAAATTCACTGCCTGGCAATCGCCAATATAGACGTATTCCAGATCGTGCTGAGCGATCGGCGGTCTATTCTGCTCAAGAACTTCTTTCAGGCTTCCCTTCTGATGGGTGAGCGCCAGATTTCCGAGCCGCTCTTTTGCCCGCGAACCGGATTCCCAGATCAGCGCGGTGTCGCTTTCCGGGCGGCATAGAGGTAAGATCAGGAATTCGGCCCGGGACGAGTAACGATCGATTAATTTGCGCGCGGTTTCTTTTGCCGTTGAGAAATTATCCGCGTAGGACATGCTTAACGAGTTGTCAAAAATCAGCACCAGGGAGGCCAGGCGTTCGGAAAAGAAGAAGCGCCCCGGTATCAGAGGCCGCGCCAGGCTGACAAACAGAAAGACTATAATCAGGCATCGCAGGATCAGGATCAATATGTCACGCAACCTCAGCCAGCCGAAGCGCTGTGCCTCGGTCCTTCTCAGAAAATCAAGGTTGGAAAAAGGAATTCGCTTGAGTTTTCTGCGAAACCAAAGATGGATGACGATCGGAGCGGCGGCGAGCGCTGTCCCGAACAAGAACCAGGGGCTGGCAAAGATCAATACAATTTACTCCGTTTTTCCAGATAAGCGAACAGCGCCCGGTCATAGGCGGTCGCGGTGCTGAGCATGATATGGTCAATATTGTGCTCAAGCATCTTCTGCCGGTAGAGATCGAGCATTGCCTTGATCTTTTTCCGATACGACGCGCGCAGCGATGCCGGCTGAAGTACTATTTCACGGCCGTTCTCAAGATCATAGAAGCGCGCCGGTTCGGTAAAAGGGAAAGTTAATTCATCGGGGTCAAGAATTTGGAAAACGATGATCTCATGCTTGCGGCTACGAAACGACCGTAATGCCTTGATGATTCTGACCGGTTCATCGAGCAGATCAGTTATTATTATGATCAGACCGCGCCGCTTGAATTTCTGGGCAAGTTCCGACAAAACTTCGCCCAGCGAGGTTTCACCGCCAGCCCGGGTCTGATCGATCAGTTTCAGGATCTGAAGAAAATTCACTTTCTTTGAGGAGGGCGGTATTATCTGATCGATTCTTCGGTCAAAGGTCGCGATCCCGACGCTGTCCTTTTGCCGGTGCAGAAGATAAGCAATGCTGGCGCCAAGGTATTTGGCATATTCGAGCTTTGATATATTCTTGCCGTAAGCCATTGAGCCGCTTTTATCGAAAAGTATGTAGGCGCGCAGGCTTGTTTCCTCCTGGTATTCTTTTATGTAGAATCGGTCGCGTCGGCCGTAGACCTTCCAATCGATGCGTTTTGTCTCATCACCCGCAATGTACGGGCGATAATCGGCGAATTCCTGGGAAAAACCTTTGTAAGGGCTGGCGTGCAGTCCGCTCATGAATCCCTCGACCACGAGGCGCGCTTTGAGGTCTAATCGGGATAACCTGGCCAGGACTTCAGGATTTAGATAGTTGGTCTTGTTCATTGCGCCGGTTGAAGTGGCGGTAAGTCTCCTCGATGCCCTGAGACAGGGATGTCATCGGTCGCCAGTTCATCAGTTTGCCCGCTTTTGACGGGTCAAGGGCATTGCGCAGAACTTCGCCGGCTCTCGGTTTTTCGTTTCTTGATTCGATCGCGCGTCCAACGATCGGTCGAAGAATGCTCAGCAGATCGTTGACACTGGTTTCAATGCCGGTACCGATGTTATAAACACCGGGCAAAGCACTGAGCGCGATCGAATTCGCATTCACGACATCTTTGACGTAAACATAATCACGGGTTTGATCGCCGTTGCCGAAGATCGCGCAGACTTCACGGTTGATTATCTGGTTGATGAATATCGATATGACGCCGGCCTCGCTTTTTGCGATCTGACGCGGGCCGTAGACATTGCCGTAGCGAAGTATGACATAATCAGTCGGTCGGTCAGCGGCGAGGATTGATATATACCGTTCGAACGTTGCTTTGCTTATTCCATACGGCGATTCGGGCCGGATCGGAAACTCTTCGGTGATCGGAAATGAATCCGGCTCGCCGTACACCGTACCGCCGCTGGAGGCGAAGATGAACCGCCGGGTATTGTTCTTGAGCGCCTGGTCAAGCAGATTCAATGAACCAATAATATTTATTCTGGCGTCTTTGACCGGATCTTCGACCGATGTGCGGACATTGATCTGGGCGGCATGATGATTGACAATGTCAAATTTCTGCTCCTTGAATAGCCGGCCGATCCCTGGGTCATTAATGTCAATTTGATGAAACGTCGCTTTCGGGTTCAGGTTTTTTATGTCGCCGGTTGACAGATCATCGACGACAACGACCTCATGCCCGGCGTCTACATATGCGTCGGTAACATGAGATGCGATGAACCCGCAGCCGCCGGTTACCAGGATCTTCATGGTTGATTATAACCTGTATTATCAGGGTTGTCAACAAACGTACGGAAGATGCGGATTTGACAGTCCAGCATCTGCTTGACTTCATCGCCATATTTTATACAATATTAGTCTATATGTTCTCGTCGATCGAAGAAGCGCTTAGGGATATCAAGAAGGGAAAACCGGTCATCGTGGTTGACGACGAAAACCGTGAAAATGAGGGTGATTTCATATCTGCCGCCGAAAAAGCAACCGCGAGTTTGATAAATTTCATGGCCAAGCACGGCCGGGGATTGATCTGTGTATCCCTGACCGAAAAAAGGCTCAGTGACCTGAAAATTCCGGTCATGGTTGAGGATAATACGGCATTGCACGGTACGCCTTTTACAGTATCGGTTGATACGATCAAGGGAACGACCACCGGTATCTCGGCATACGACCGCGCCCGCACGGTCCGGGCATTGATCGATGCCCATGCCCGCCCGTCTGATTTTGCGCGGCCCGGCCATATTTTTCCTTTGCAGGCGGTGAACGGAGGGATATTGCGTCGCGCCGGGCATACTGAAGCGGGCGTGGACCTCGCAAGGCTGGCCGGCTTCAAACCGGCCGGTATTCTGTGCGAGATCATGGACGATAATGGTCGAATGGCTCGCCTGCCCGGGTTAAGAAAGATCGCCCGGCGGTTCAGACTGAAAATAATAACGATAAAGGATCTGATTGAGTACCGCCGGCGAAAAGAGAAGTTGATCGAGAGGATATTGGAGACCAGGCTGCCGACGCCGCACGCTGATTTCAGGTTGATATTATACAATGACCGGATCAGCAACGAGCATCATCTGGCGCTTGTTTTGGGTGAGGTTCGAGGCAATGCCGATGTTCTGGTCCGCATGCATTCGCAATGCCTGACCGGAGATGTTTTTCATTCATTACGCTGCGATTGCGGTTATCAAATGGCATCAGCCCTTAGAATGATTGCCCAGAAAAAGCAGGGGGTTTTTGTTTACATGCGTCAGGAAGGAAGGGGCATAGGCCTGGTTAATAAGCTGAAAGCCTATACCCTTCAGGACAATGGCATGGATACGGTTGAAGCCAATCTCGCGCTTGGTTTTCCGGCCGATCTTAGAGATTACGGTATCGGCGCCCAGATCCTTGTCGATCTGGGGCTTTCATCGGTTAAATTGCTGACCAATAATCCCAAGAAGATAATCGGTCTTGAGGGTTATGGTTTGACCGTAACCGAACAGATACCGCTGCTGATTCCTCATCGCCATAATATCTGCTACTTGAGAACCAAGCGCGAAAAATTAGGTCATTTGATCCCGGATTCGGCGGTTATGACCGCCGGAAGCGTTAAGCGGAACAGGCCAAACAAGAAGAACAAAGATTAACAAGGAGGATTTCATGCTAGAATTCAAGGGAAATTTGGTCTGTAAAGGCAAGAGCATTGGAATCGTAGTTTCCCGGTTCAACGATTTCATATCCGACCGTCTTCTCGAGGGGGCGGTTGACTGCCTGAAAAGGCACGGCGTAAGCGACGGCGATATCGGCGTTTACTGGACGCCGGGCAGCTTCGAGATCCCGGGTGTGGCACGCCGGGTAAGGGAGCTGAAATATGACGGGGTAATCTGCCTGGGAGCGGTTATAAGAGGCGATACGCCCCATTTCGACTATGTGGCAACCGAAGTTGCCAAGGGCATCGCAATTCTCAAT
>JBBIHN010000014.1:8486-24641 GCA_037446995.1 Caldifarciminota bacterium
GCACTGAGCAGGCGATCGAACGCGCCGGCACCAAGATGGGGAACAAAGGATGGGATGCGGCGCTCGCCGGTCTTGAGTTGATCAATTTGTATGAGAACATAGACAAATAGAATGGGTCGGAGGCTGGCCAGGGAATTGTCTTTGAAAGTCATGTATCGTTATGAAGAAGGGGATACTGATATCGAAGCGATCGAGAAATCCTTATTCGACGGCAAGCAATATGCGGCCGGGGACCTTGATTTCTGCAAGGGACTGGTCCGAAAGACAATCGCCAACAAAGCGGAAATTGAGCAACGGATCAAGAATGTCTTGAAAAACTGGACGCTCGATCGTGTTCAGTTGATCGACAAGATAATCATTGAACTCGGCACCTGCGAGATCGTGTATTATTGTGATATTCCACCCCAGGTTACAATCAACGAAGCGATCGAGATCAGCAAGAAATACGGTAGCAGCGATTCCGGTAAATTCATCAACGGCGTGCTCGATGCGATCCGGATTGACCATGAAAGCCGCGATAATCAGTGATATCCACTCAAATCTCGAAGCCCTGCAGGCCGTGATCAAGGATATCAAGAAACGCCGCATCAAGAAGACGCTTTGCCTCGGCGACCTGGTCGGCTATGGAGCCAATCCGAATGAGTGCATTGAATTGTGCGGCAATGAAGTGGATATCATAATCGCCGGTAATCATGATTGGGCGGCGATCGACAAAACCGATGTCGCGCTTTTCAACCCGATCGCGGCCCAGGCAATTGCCTGGACAAAAAAGCAGTTGACCCGGTCGAATATCGCAAAACTACAAAAGGCAAAATTAACCGCCCGGATCGACGATCTGCTGCTGGTGCATGCCTCGCCGCGCAAGCCTGAGCAATGGCATTATCTGTTAACGATCGAACACTTTAAAAAGCAATTCGATTTTTTCGATGCGCCCTTGTGTTTGATCGGCCATTCCCATGTCCCCGGCGCCGTTTTCCGGGACGCCAACGGTTATTTTGATAATCAGCGCGATAATCCTTTTCCGATCATCGTGAACCGCAGATTCATCATCAATGTCGGCAGCGTTGGGCAGCCGCGTGACCTTGATCCGAGGGCATGTTATGCGATCTATGATGGAAATAACCATTCCTTTGAAATTATCCGCCTTGATTACAATATTCCGTTGGCCCAGCAAAAGATCTATGATTCGGAGTTGCCCGATATTCTCGGCGACCGGCTGCTGGTTGGCCGTTGAAACGAATAATAAACGATATAGAAGGTTATATGTCTAAAACTGGGAAAGATGAAGCTTTGAAAAGGAGAGCCTAATGGAGAGAAAAGGACCAGTTTCGGCGTTGATTGATGACTTCAACGAGAGAGAAAAGAAGTTGCTGGAGCTTAATGATAAGTACTTGAGGGCAGCGGCCGATCTGGACAATTATCGCAAATTGATGCAGAAGGAAATGCAGAATTATCGATTGACGGTAAAAGCCGAGTTTTTTCATAGGGTCATTCCGGTGCTCGATAGTTTCTCCCATGCGATCAATAATGCTGAAGTATCTCCAGACGGTTTCGGCAATTTTGTCCAGGGGATTGATATAATATACCGCCAGCTCAAAGAAGCGCTGCAGTTCCTTGGTATGGAAGAGTTTTCCGGAATCGGAGAGATTTTTGACCCGAGTAGGCACGAAGCCGTGGCGATGATCGAATCCGAGGGTCATGCCGAGAATATGATCGTCGACGAAATAAGCCGCGGATACAAGATCGGCGACCGGATCATCAAACCGGCAAAAGTTATTGTTTCAAAACCAAAAGAAGAAGGAGGTATCAACGATGCCGAAAATAATCGGGATTGATCTAGGTACGACCAATTCTTGCGTTGCGGTTATGGAAGGCGGCCAGCCGATAGTTATCCCGAATCCAGAGGGCGGCCGGACCACGCCGTCGGTCGTGGCTTTCACAAAAACGGGCGAGAGATTAGTTGGCCCGCTCGCCAAGCGTCAGGCAATCACTAATCCCGAGAATACCGTTTATTCGATCAAACGTCTGATGGGGAGGCGCTACAAAGAAGTGGAACACGAGATCGGTCGTTTTCCCTACCGGATAGTCGAAGACGAAAATGGCGATGCCTGGGTAGAAGCGGGCGGCAAGCGATACTCGCCGCCTGAGGTTTCGGCGATGATCCTGCAGTATTTGAGGTCGTCGGCAGAAGCCTATCTCGGCGAGAAGATCACCAAGGCGGTAATCACCGTACCGGCCTATTTCAACGATTCCCAACGTCAGGCAACCAAGGATGCCGGCCGCATCGCCGGTCTCGAAGTGCTGCGGATCATAAACGAACCAACTGCCTCTTCGCTGGCCTATGGCCTGGACAAGAAAAAGAACGAGAAGATCGCGGTCTATGATTTCGGGGGCGGGACATTCGATATATCGATACTTGAGATCGGCGAAGGTGTTTTTGAAGTTCGTTCGACGAACGGCGATACCCATCTGGGCGGCGATGATCTTGATGAGAAGCTGATGAACTTTCTGGCGGAAGAATTCATGAAAGAACACGGTCTTGACCTGCGCAAAGATCTTACTGCCTTGCAGCGTTTGAAGGAAGCCTCGGAAAAGGCGAAATGCGAATTGTCGTCGGTGATGGAAACAACGATCAGCTTGCCTTTTGTCGCGTCGGACAAGGATAAGTCACCGCTTCACCTGGAGACAAAGATAACCCGCGCCAAGTTCGAATCTTTGGTTGAGGATTTGCTGACCCGGTCAATACCGCCCTGTAAGCAGGCATTGACCGATGCCAAACTCACGCCCTCGGATATCAACGAGATCGTGCTGGTCGGCGGCCAAACCCGTATGCCCAAAATTCAGATGCTGGTCCGCGACGTATTCGGACGCGAACCCCATAAGGGTATTAATCCGGATGAAGTCGTCGCGGTCGGTGCCGCGATCCAGGCGGCGGTCCTGAGCGGCGAGAAAAAGGATATCCTATTGCTTGATATTGCACCGCTGACGCTCGGGATCGAGACTCTGGGACAGGTGATGACATCAATTATACCGCGCAATACGACGATACCGACAAAGAAATCGCAGATTTTTACGACCGCCGAGGACAATCAAACCGCGGTTACGGTGCATGTTCTGCAGGGCGAGCGGCCAATTGCCCAGCAAAACCGCACTCTCGGGAGGTTCGATCTGTACGGGATTCCGCCGGCACCGCGCGGCATACCGCAGATTGAAGTGTCTTTTGATATCGATGCCGACGGAATTCTGCACGTTTCAGCCAAGGACATGGGTACTGGCAAAGAGCAAAAAATACGAATCACCGCGTCCAGCGGTTTGTCCAAGGATGAAGTCGATAAGATGGTGCGCGATGCCGAAGAACACGCAACTGAAGACCGGAAGCAAAAGGAAGTTATCGACATCCGCAATCAGGCAGATTCGGTGATATACTCGGTCGAGAAGACCCTGCGGGACTACGGCGAAAGGATCTCGTTTGAGGATCGCGGCGAGATCGGCAAGAAGCTTGACGATCTTAAGGCCAAGAAGAACAGTGCCGATGTTGCAGTGATAAAACAGGCAATGGATGATTTGCAGCAGTCCGTGTACAAACTATCCGAGGCGATCTACCGGGACGCATCCAAGGCGCAGGCCGAGAGACCTGGTTCCCAGCCGCCGCCTGAACCGCCGCCTCAGCCTGATAAAACTGATACCGGAAGCGCCGATTACCGTATCGTCGATGAAGAAGATGACAAAAACGCTAATCAGTAGGAACTAAGAACTGGGAACCAAAAACCGTAACGAATATCGAGTACTGGCATCGCGAAAGAAAATATGAAGAGAACATTCGTACGCATCCGGTTTTTTATCCGTTGAATCGTCTCTTATGAAGAAAGATTATTATGAACTGCTGGGTGTGGATAAGAAGGCGAGCAATGATGATATAAAGAAGGCATATCGCACCAAGGCAAAGCAGCATCACCCGGATTTGAACCCCGACAACAAGAAAGAGGCCGAAGAAAAATTCAAGGAAGTATCAGAGGCCTACGAAGTGCTGATGGATCCTCAGAAACGCCAGATGTACGATCAGTATGGACATGACGGAGTATCTCAAGCATTTAAGGGCGGTGGGTTTTCGTGGAATGATTTTCATCATTATGAGGATTTGCAGGATATACTGGGTAGTTTTTTCGGCGGTTCTATTTTTGAGAATGTCGCTGGTTTCGGCGGCCGCAGCGCGCAGGCTCAACGCCGGCGGGGCGGAGATATTCATGTCGTGCTGCGCGTCTCACTTGAAGACATTGTCAACCGGGAGCACAAGAGTTTCCGGGTGAACCGATATGAGGCCTGTCCTTCATGCAATGGCAAAGGCGGCCAGGATTTGATCACCTGTTCACGCTGTAATGGCCGCGGCCAGGTAAGAACCCAATCCCGGAGTTTTCTGGGCGCTTTCACGAGCATATCCGACTGTCCGTACTGCCGGGGAACCGGCAAGGAAATCAAAAATCCATGCAGTGATTGCCGCGGCAGCGGCCGTATTCAGAAAGCAAGGACAATCGAGATCCGCGTTCCCCAGGGAGTCGGTCAGGGACAATATATTGTCCTGCGCGGTGAAGGGCATCATGGTCCGGACGGCCGGGGAGATCTGCTGGTCGAATTCGAGGAAAAACCGCATGAGTATTACGAACGCCGGGGTTATCACCTGTACATAAGGATTACCGTTCCTTATTCGATATTGGTGAACGGCGGTACGGTTCATATCCCGGGACTGAACGGGAAAGAAGAAAAAGTGAAGATCCCCAAAGCCAGCAGCGCTCCCGAGATCGTACGTGCCCGCGGTAAAGGAATGCCCAGGCCCGATGGCGGCCGGGGCGACCTCTACGTGGAGTTGGAATTGCAGGCGTTGAAACCCGGAGATAGCCGTTTGAATAAACTGATCGAAGAACTCAAACAATTCGAAAGCGGCCCGATTCCGCGGAAACGTGGCGGTTGATATCGACTTCCCGGAAAGGGAAGCAGTAAAGCACAATATTTTTTATCTGCCGCCGGAAAATATCAACAATTACCGGGCGATCATTACCGGCGACGATGTCCATTATCTGCTGGATGTAATGCGCGCCGGGCCAGAGGAAGTATTGCAGTTTACCGACGGCAAGGGCGGTTTGTATGAAGCCTCGATCACTAATCGTCGTCGGAACAAGGTCGAACTGAAGATCCGCAATCGTCGATCATATCCGAGGGCGGATCGTTCGGTCGCTCTGGCTTTTGTGCCGTTAAAAGGGTCGCGCAGTGATTACATTCTGGAAAAGGCAACGGAGCTTGGCGTCGACGAATTTTTCATCTTTTCCAGCAAGAATTCGGTGATGATCGGAATCAGTGAAAACAAGATGTCTCGTTTTAAAAATATTGTCAAACAGGCCATGCTTCAATCCCGGCGCTTCTTTTTGCCGTCGATCACTGAATTGGAAGACATTGAAGGTATTATCCGGCAGTTCGGAAAATACGAACAGGTACTGATCCTTCACACTGACGGCGCCGGTAATATTTCCGCCGGTCGTCACAAAGATTTGATCGTGGTCGGACCCGAAGGCGGTTTTGATAAATCGGAAACAACTTTGTTTCGCGGACACGGCGCTCAAATCGTCTCGCTGGGCGATTATCGGTTGCGAAGCGAAACAGCAGCAATCACAGCCGTGGCACTGACGCTGATCCCTAGGCCTTAAGCGCAGGATGAACGCCCTGCTTTTTCATAGCGGGGGCTGGATTCGAACCAGCGACCTTTGGGTTATGAGCCCAATGAGCTTCCGCTGCTCCACCCCGCGATCACACTATTATACACAGCCGCGGAACAGTGTCAAGGATTATCGGGTCAGTCTTTGATCGCGCCTGAAATCAAGGCGCATGCCGGAGTCGTCATTGATCAGGTCTGCGGTCGGGAAAAAATCCATGTGAATAACCGCGGATCCATATACCAGCGCCGAACCCCGTCCAAAATCAGCAGTCAGTTTGATCAAATCGCCTCTGCCCGGCGTTCCCTGAGAGACCTGATTTACGCCGGCAAGCGCTTCGCACAGCGATTTGACGATTTCCGTATCGATCGTGCTTTTTGTGCCGCTGATGCCGTCCATGGCATACGATTTCAACAGTTTTTTCCAGTATTTTGACAGCAATGAGTTATTGGCAAAAAGGTCAAAACAGATGATCTGATCACCAGTACTGACCACCACGCCGATCGTTGATTTGGAAAGTGACGGCAATTTGTCGAATTTACCGGTGTATTCGTCGATCTTCTTCTGCAGTTTAGCGTCTTCATAGTTTGCCCGAACGGTTCGGGTTTCCGAGGCGATCCCCAGCTTGTCCTGGCTGGAGGCGATCTCATCCCATACTTCGGATTGGCTTTCGCTCAACTTGGCGGCCTGCCGTACCGCGTTAGGAACCAGCAGTTTCTCGGATTTGAACTCGCCGGATACCGATGTCCAGCGGCCGTGTTCGACGCAGTATACCGGTACTTCGATCCAGCCGCTCTTGGGCGGTAATAACACATCCTCTTTTAGCATGCGATCCTGCTTTGCGCCGCTGATCATCTCGCCGGTAAGGATGAAAACCATGCTCGTGCCGTTGTTCTTGATTTGTACTGAGTTGACGTTGCCGGCGCCGACCTCCTTGATCTGTATCCATTTCTGGTCGCTGGCCTGGTCCAGAGTGACGTAATTCTGAATACTCAGGGTTTTGTTCGCGATCAACGGGAATATCTTGAGATTCTTGTATTCGACTGGATCCCCGACCTTTATGTTTTTGAGATAGGTCGATATCGCGTCGCTTTCTGCGTGGACCAGTACCGCAGTAATGAACAGGACAATAAGCTTTCTCATTTTAGCCTCCTTCTAATTATACTATACAAACGCGGTTGATCAATATTCCCGGGGGCTGTATTGACATACTACGCTTTGTGAATATAATAGCCAATGAATCTTTCGGTTAATGTCGATCATATCGCGACCTTAAGGGAAGCCCGCAAGGAGAATTTCCCGGATCCGGTGCACGCCGCGATCGAGGCTGAACTGGGCGGGGCCGACGGTATTACCGTGCATTTGCGGGGCGATCGCCGGCATATACAGGATCGGGATCTGGAGATGATCCGCGGCGTGATCAAAACGCCGTTGACCCTGGAAATGGCGGCAACTCCGGAAATACAGGAGATCGCGATCAGGATGAAGCCGGATGATGTGACGCTTGTGCCGGAAACGCCGGGCGAGGTTACCACCCAGGGCGGGTTGAATCTGTCCAGCGTTCAACAGAACCTGAAAGCCTATGTTTTGAAACTGACCGATGCCGGAATCAATGTCGGTGTTTTTATCGATCCGGATATGGAGCAGATCAAGGAGATAGCCCAGCTTGGATTTCGGTATGTCGAGATCAATACCGATGTCTATTCCCGGCTGCGACCGGACAACAACCGCAATGAAATAATAAAAATTGCCCGCGCCGCGAAAGCGGCACGCCGTGACAATCTGTTGGTTCATGCTGGCCACGGGTTGAATTATCGCAACCTGGGGCCATTGCTGAATATGCATGAGATTTCAATGTATTCGATCGGGTTTTCAATTGTTTCCCGCGCCGTGTTTGTCGGTATCAGGCAGGCGACGGCGGAAATGGCAAGCATTATCAAAGGAGGAAAATGAAAAATATCTGGTTAAGAATCGGCATCGTGGTTTTTGCCTTCTTGCTCGGCGTTTACGCGATCTATCCGACAATTCGTTTATACACAAGCACTGATCTGGACAAGGAGACCCAGATAAAACTCTCCAAACGGGCAATACACCTTGGGTTGGATCTGAAAGGCGGTATGCACCTTGTTCTGGAAATGGATACGACTGATGTCAAAGAGCGACCCGAAGATCTCCGCGATCGCGCCTACGAGATAATCAACAATCGTATTGATGAATTCGGGGTCTACGAACCGGTGATCGAGAAGCAATCAGGCGGCAGGATACTTGTTCAGCTTCCCGGGGTTGACCGTGATCGGGCAATAAGCCTGATCAAAAAAGTTGCGCATCTTGAATTCGTGCTTGCGGCAGACGACCGGATTGAGGAAATTACGCCGAAGATCGATAAATTCCTGGAAGCCCAGGATACTTCGGTGTTTGCCAGCCCTTTTTCGTCATATCTTATCGGCGTGGAGAGGGATATGGGCTTCGACATTCGCGATGAGGATTCGGTTCGTGCCGCGATCGAGCAGGCCGCGGCCGTGATCCCGGCCGACCTGCGTTTCCTTTTTGGTCCGAAAGAGAAGTATCGCGGCCGCCAGGTTAAGCGATTATACCTGTTGAAAAAGCAGGCGGAGATGACCGGTGAGGCGATTCGCGATGCCCAGCATCAGCCGGCCTCAGGCACTGATCTCCAGCATATCGGTTCATGGCAGATCGCGATCGAACTTGGACGCGAATACGGCCGTCAGTTTTCCTCGATAACCGGCAGGAATATCGGCAAACGTCTGGCGATCGTCCTCGACAATATCGTTCAATCGGCTCCGTCCATACAGGAACGCATCCCCCAGTCAAGAGCCGTTATTACCGGGAATTTCACCGCGGAAGAAGCGCGGGACCTGGCGATAATCCTGAGGGCGGGCGCATTGCCGGCGCCGTTGAAGATCGTTGAGGAAAGAACGGTCGGGCCAAGCCTGGGCCGCGATTCGATAAATAGCGGGGTTCGGGCCGTGTTGATCGGTGCCGGGTTGGTTATGATATTTATGCTGATATACTATTCTTTGTCGGGTCTGGTCGCCGATTTTGCCCTGCTGCTGAATCTTTTTTTTCTGCTTGCGGTTTTGAGCGTGTTTCACGGCAGTTTGACCATGCCGGGCATTGCCGGCATTGCCCTGACGGTCGGCATGGCGGTCGACGCCAATGTCTTGATCTTTGAACGAATCAGGGAAGAACTCAGGGTCGGCAAGACGACCCGGACCGCGATCGATCAGGGTTTTGGCCGGGCGTGGATAACGATCTTCGATTCCAACGCGACAACGATTATCATCGGCATAATACTTTTCATGTTTGTCAGCGGACCGATTCGCGGTTTTGCGCTAACCTTGACCATCGGATTGATCACCAACCTGTTCACCGCGGTATTCGTCAACCGCGTCATTTTCAACTATTTCACCTACAAGTTCGACATCCGGACGCTGAGGATATAATCATGATTGAAATAGTCAAAGATACCAAGATCGATTTCGTCGGGCGGAGAAAATACGGTTTTGTTTTCTCGGGAATTATGATCCTGATCGCGCTTTTGCTGATAATCATCAAGGGACCCAATTACGGAATAGATTTCACGGGCGGCGCGCTGCTGCAGATCAGGTTCGGCGAGCCGGTTACTACCGCCGAGATAAGACACACGCTTGCCCAGATCGGATATGGCCAGGTTTCGATACAGGCGCTGGGTAAAGAAGGGCGCGAATATATTATCAGGGCTTCAATCAGCGATCCCGGTGAGTTCGCCGATAAATTGCGCAAGACCTTGACGGAAAACTACACCGGCAATCAACCGGAGATTCTGCGCGAAGATACGGTCGAGCCGAAAATAGGCAAGGAGTTGATGGCCAAGGCATTCTGGGCAATTACGCTGGCATTGGTTCTGATTCTGATTTATATCTCGATACGCTTCGACTATCGTTTCGGCACGGCTGCGGTCATCGCCCTTTTCCACGACGCGCTGATAACGGTCGGCGTGTTGGTTCTTACCCAGCGGCAGTTCTCGATCGTGATCGTCGGCGCTTTGCTTACGGTAATCGGTTATTCGATCAACGATTCGATCGTGGTCTCGGACCGGATCAGGGAAAAAATGAAGAAGATGAGGCGTGAGCCTTTTAACACCGTGATCAATGTCGGTTTAAATGAAACTCTCTCCCGGACGATACTGACGGTCGGGACAACAATGATGGCCGTGCTCGCGTTGTTCATATTCGGGGGGTCGGTTATCGCTGACTTTGCCTTCACGCTTCTTGTCGGCTTCATCGTTGGCGCCTATTCTTCGATATTCGTCGTCGCCGGCATTGTTTCACTCTGGGAAGAAAAACTTCCGAAAAAGAAGAAATAGATATATTCAAGAAAATACTCGCCACGGGCTTCTATCTCGGTTATGTTCCGATCGCGCCCGCGACATTCAGCTGCGCAATAAGCATCGCCGTCTGGTATTTCCTTTCTCCTTACCGGGTGCTATACTGTATTTTTGGCGGTATGATGATGCTGGCCGGATTCTATGTCAGTTACGATCTTGCCCGGAAATGGGGAAAAGATCCCCGGCAAATAGTGATCGATGAAATCACCGCCTTCCTGATCCCGTTGTTCTTCACGCCAATGAGAATTCTGCCATTATTGATCGCATTCGCATCATTCCGTTTTTTCGATATCATCAAGCCGCCGCCGTTAAGGCGATTGGAAAGACTGCCCGGCGGATGGGGAATAATGCTTGACGATATCGGCGCGGCGATATACACGTCGATCCTGATCGTCGCGGTTGTTCATCTGATCAAACTATGAATCCGTTACCCGCGAGAATCGATATCAAGCTGAAAAACATTGCCGGCATCATGAAAAGAAGAGAGCTGACGATATCGGTATGCGAATCCTGTACCGGCGGCATGCTGGGCGCGCTGTTAACTCGCCGGCCGGGTAGTTCCGGTTATTTCAAGGGAGGCATTATCGCCTATGCCAATACAGTTAAGGAGGCATTCGGTGTTCGTCGGGCAACGCTGATCCGCTGCGGTGCGGTCAGCGAAATGACCGCCCGTGAAATGGCGTGTATCGCCAGGGAAAAACTCAAAAGCGATATTGGTGTCGGTATCACCGGCATTGCCGGTCCAGAAGGCGGCAGCAAGGAAAAACCGGTCGGTCTGGTCTATATCGCGATTTCCGCCGCGCGCATCGAACAGGTTAAGGATTTCCTGCTTAAAGGCCGGCGTAATGATATCCGGCGCAAGGCTTGTGAGCGAGCGCTGGATATCATTATCGGTTATCTGCTCGAAGACCGCGGGGTCTAGTGTGAAGAAGATAAGAATGTTTTCATGGAATGTCAACGGCCTGCGCGCCGTTCACAAAAAAGGGTTTCTTGAGTGGCTGCAGAGCGCGCGTCCCGACGCGGTTGCGATCCAGGAAACAAAAGCAGACTCCGCTCAACTGCCTGACGAGATCAAAAACGTGGCCGGTTATCATAGTTACTTTGTCGCCGCCGACCGGAAAGGCTATAGCGGGGTTGCCCTGTATACCAGGGTGGAACCGATACTGGTTGCCAAGGGGTTCGGCGATTTGAAATTCGATACCGAAGGCCGAACGATCATTGCCGATTACGGCGATTTTCTGTTATACAACGTGTACTTCCCGAACGGAAAATCCTCAGAAGAAAGATTGCGGTATAAACTTGCGTTCTATGACGCCCTGCTGGATTGCGTTGTCGGCGCGTTGAAAAATGGCCAGAGGGTGATAATTTGCGGCGACGTGAACACCGCCCATAAGGAAATCGATCTTGCCCGCCCCGGAGAGAATCATAAGACCTCTGGATTTCTGCCCGAAGAACGGGCGTGGATTGACCGGCTGATCCGGGCCGGGTTTCATGATTCTTTTCGCATGTTCAATCAGGATCCGGGTAATTACACCTGGTGGGACATGAAAAGCGGCGCGCGGGTGCGTAATGTCGGCTGGCGTATCGATTATTTCTTTGTCAGCGATGATCTCCGTGATCGGGTGCGCAGCGCTTCGATATTCCCGGGCGTAACCGGGTCGGATCATTGCCCGATCAGCATCGAACTTGAGATCTGATATTTTGCAATGAGGTCGTTCCTGGCGGTTACTATCCCGGAATCCGAACGGGAATCATTGGCCGCGGCGATCAGCGGATTCAAGCAAGCGAATCTGCCGGTCAAATGGGTTGAACCGCCGAACCTGCATATTACGGTGAAATTCCTGGGTGACATCGGCCAATCAGTGGTCGCCGGCGTGCAACCGGCATGCCGCGATATTTGCCGGGCGTTCAAGCCTTTTGAAATAAGCCTGCGCGGAATCGGATGTTTCCCACGACACGGCAATGCGCGGGTCATCTGGGTGGGCGTTGACCGGGGCGCCGGTGAACTTACCGCTCTGGTCTCGGCCCTGGATTCTGCGTTGCATGCAATCGGTTTTGAACAGGACAGTCGTTTCCATCCGCATCTTACCATCGGACGGGTTCGCAAACCCGCTTGCATCGACCGCATACTCAAAACCGAATTTTTGGGCCGGATTTTTCGCGTTGATAACATCGTTTTGTACCGGTCGACTTTGACCGCGGCCGGTCCGACATACACGGTACTTGATACGATCGCGCTAACCGGCGCCTAAGACGGGATGAGAAGGATCGGAATTTCGATATGCCGGACAAGTTTTTCGATTTTTCTCGTGTCCGATTCGCCGGGCTCACAGACAACCAGCAGATCGCATTTTGATTGGTTGATCAGGCTCAGCAGGTCGTCTTCATTGATGAACTCGCTTACGCCAATGTTGACGAAAAGACCGGCTTCCTTGAAGCTTTCTTCCACGCCATAAATTTCGTACCAGAATCGATTTTTTTCTTTCTGACGCAGCTGATCGATGCCCTGGCCATTTGCCTGGGCGGTCATCTGCAGGAGATTTTCATCGAGCAGGCCGTGAATCGACAATTTGGATTTATGATGCGCGGCCAGATCGCGCAGTAAGTTGAGCGTTCTCGGCGCCAGCTTTGAGTTGAACAGGACCGCCAGTATTCGGCCGAACATTTCTATTCCGCCAGTTTGATCTGCATTGATAATAAGCACAGGGCAAGGACGATCGAAATCAAAAATATGATAACGCCGTATTTGATCCAGGTGCCGAATTTTATCAACTTTCCTTCCGATTTTTCGTAAACCGAAAGGGCAACCATGTTGG
The DNA here is from genome assembly GCA_037446995.1 of Caldifarciminota bacterium. Classification (GTDB taxonomy): domain Bacteria; phylum Hydrothermota; class Tepidihabitantia; order SM23-42; family SM23-42; genus RBG-13-43-14. Next base: position 21,392 of record JBBIHN010000014.1, read on the forward strand.
CGCTTGACCCGATCATCGTCAGATTGCCGCCAAAACAGCCGCCGAACAGCAGGCCCCACCACAGTATATTGGCATGGGGTAATCCGATAACCTTAAGATTTTTCACGATCGGGACAAGGGCGGCAATGATCGGCAGGTTGTCGACAAAACCGGAGGTGATCGCGGAAAAGACCGTGATGATAACCAGCGCGGTTACGGTCATGCTGTAGGCGGGGTCGACGAACGGAAACGGAAAACGCTGAGCCAGATCGGCGGTCTGATAGGCTAACTTCGGGGTGACCCCGGTGTATTCAAGACAGGCTGCTTTGGCAAAAAGAAACATGAAAAAAAGGACCGTCCACCAGTCGACTCCTTCGGTGACCAGGAATTTGCCCTGCCGGGATTCCAAGAAGACTATTATCCCCACGAAAAGGATCGGGATCGCCACGAGGGCGGTGTTGGGCATGAGCGCAAGAAAAGAGTCGATCCTTTTGGAAAAACCGATCAACAAGATCAAGGCCAGAAACATGACGCCGCCGATTTTCATCTTCTGCCGGTCAGATACCGACGCCCACGGATCGAGCCTGCGCATCGTTCCGCCCGCCTTCGACGGTACTGAACTCCGGAAAATAAAAATCAGCAGTGCGCTGACGAATAACGTACTGATCAAAGATATCGGAGTCGCCCAGCGTAGGAAATCCTCAAAGGTCAACCCGCCGGAAAAAGCAATATAGATGCCGATCGGATTGCCGAGCAGGGTCAGCGCCGAGCCGATGTTGATTGAGAATATTATGCTGATTATAAAGGGAAGCGGATTCAGGTTAATTTCGTTGCAAATCGCGATCGCGATCGCGCTCATGATCAGGATACCGGTCACCTCGCCGGTCACGCCGCCCACCAGCACCGATAGGAGCATGAGGATAAAAAGGATACGGCGGGGATAAGGACCGGCACGGTTGATGATCGTCGTTACTGCATACTTGAAAAAACCCAGGTATTCAAGCCAGGCAGCCATGACCATCATGCTGATTATGAAAAGGATCGTTGGTATCGACATGAAGTCGACCGCGGTTGTCAGATCCATGGTTCCGGACATCAATAGCAGACCGAGTCCGCACGCCGCGATCGCAACCCGGTACTGCCAGAATAGCAGTGTCCCCAGCACGGTGCCGAAAAAGATGGTTGATGCCCAGATCTGTTTGTTCAACCAGATAGTTTCGTTGAACTTGATGTCGCCGCGGCTTATCGACAGCTCGTTGATCGGTATGCCGATTCGCGGCAGGACCAGAAGGGAGACCAGGAAGAAGATAACGACCGAGGCCAGGCAGTAGATCAGCCGGGAGTTTCGGGTGAAGAAATTCGTTTTCGCGGGCGCGACCACCGCCGCGATGATTTCCGCCGCGGTTTTTGCTTTTGCGAGCATCGCAAGCGTGCCCTCGCGATGCAGGACGCCGGCGATCCGGGCAAGATTTTGCAGATATTCTTCACGGTTGCCGGCCGGCGACAGCATGAGAAAAACGAATCCTACCGGCTTATTGTCCGGAGCATCGAAAGCGATCGCTTTTTTGAGCCGGGCAATGAGGATATAGCTTCGATCAAGTTCCGGTATCATCAGATGCGGAATCGCGATTCCATTGCCGATTGCGGTCGATCCCCTTGCTTCCCGGTTCAGCAAATCCCGGACGAATTTCGGCGGATCGTCGATGACGCCTTTGCCGCCGAGAAATCCGGCAAAATCATTGAACAGGGTTTTGACATTCTTCGAGGAAATGTCCAGAAGAATGAAATCCCGGCTTAGCGTTTCCTCAAATTTCATCGGAGAAAATCATACATAAGGAACCGGTGAATACAAGTGAAAATCAAGGCAGATATGAATTTTTCACGTTTTGCAGGGCATTGAATATCGAGCTGATGACGTGAGGATTGTGGCGCTGCAACTGCTTAAGAATGCCGCGTGTCATGGTTCGTTTCGAATTTTTCTGAAAGGGGCATGGTCTTGCGAGCGCGTCGATATCGTAGATTCCGGCTATTTTCTCGAGCTGCTCGCGCCGGAAAAAGTACAGCGGCCGGATGAAATAGAATCGTCCGTGAATTACCGGTTGTTTTGGAACGAGAGTGGAAATATCGCCGTTGAAGAACATGTTCATCAACACGGATTCAACGACATCATTCTGGTGATGGCCAAGGGCAATATTGAATATGTTTTGTTTTTCGGCATTTTCCAGCAGCGCCTTACGACGTTGCCACGCGCAGCGCCAGCATTTATCCCGTGCTCGAGCGACGCTCCGGGCGATTCTGGTTTTTACTATCCTGAGCGGATAGCCGAGCTTGCCGGCAAAATCTTCGAGGGCGTCGATATCAGTATTGGTAAATCCGTGATCAATGTGGATCATCCGGATCTCCCAGTTCTGGTCGAATCGATAGCAGTACTCCCTGAGCAGTAATGCCATGATCATACTATCCAGACCGCCGGACAGCCCGACGAGCAATCGCCCGTGTTTTTCGAGAATCTGGTACTTTTCTATGGTCTGACCGACCAGCGACAGGCTGCCGGCAAGCAGCCGGTTACGCGGATGATTACTTGGCAATTATCTCAGAACGACCAGTTGTTTGATAGCAACACCCTTTTTGGTCTCAAGCCGATAGAAATAGACGCCGTTCGGGACGATATTGCCTCTTTCGTCGTCGGCACGCCAGACAACTCGGTGCATCCCTTTCGGGTATTGACCCCGGGCGATCACTTTGACCGGTTCGCCGATCAGATTATATACGGTCATCGTCAAGTCCATCGGTTGACCGATGGCGAATTCGATTTCCGTATAATTGTCGACCGGGTTCGGCTGGTTGGCGTTCAAGGTGATCAGATCGCTGCCGTATCCTCGACCGCTCAAGGCGAATACCTTAATCGTCTTCTTCAGGGGATCGTAAACCGCGAGGTTGCTGCCCGATGGACCGTTCAGGATCCGGGCGCCATTCACAGAAATCTGATCGATCGGGATTCTTGCCTTGTATTTGCCGTCGGTTTCAAGAACGATTATCGAATCAGAAAAGAGCACGTAGATATTACCCGCGGCGTCGGATGTCAGATCTGAGATCGTATGCGATGCGCTGTAGACGAATTTTGGAGAATAAGGCACCGGATTCGTGAACGTGCCGCCGGTCCAGGTGTAGATCTGGTTATTGCTGAGCGTGAATATCGGCGTGGTCTGATCGTCATAATCAGCGCCTGGAATGACCGTGAAACGATCGGCGGCAATCATCGCCGAGCCGA
>JBBIHN010000015.1:0-17294 GCA_037446995.1 Caldifarciminota bacterium
GTGCTGGAGGCGGTTCAGGCCGGAGCCATTGACTATGTGGTTAAGCCTTTTCAACCGTCACGGGTACTGGAGTCGATCGAGCGAATAACCAAGAAGTAGCGCTGGTATGGAGAATTATAAAGAGCTTTTTCTTTCCGAGCTTGATAATTACATCGGGCAAGTCGACGCCCGGCTCATTGAACTTGAACGTGACCCGCGGAAGAAAACGGCGATCTTTGAGATCTTCCGCATTTTCCACACGGTTAAAGGGATGGCTCAAACAATGGGTTATGAGGATCTGGCGAGGGTAAGCCATCGGATTGAGGATCTCTTGATCCCGGCAAGAGATACCGGGGCGGTTGATCTTTCGGTTGTCGAGTTCCTTTTCAACGCCGTTGATTATCTCAGATCGACGATTCCCGCGCTGAGGTCAAATAGTGATGTGCCTGATTCACAGGCGATACTGGAGGCAATCGGACAATTGGAAAAGGGGGAGAAAACCGATCTATTGTCAGCCGGCCCTCATACCACCCGGACTTCGGAGATCAGGATCCGTATGGAGAAACTTGACAAGCTGCTTAATGCGAGTAATGAGTTATTGGTTGCGCGCCATCGTCTGGCAAGATTGAGCAGCGAGATCAATGATCAGCGGCTGATCGATTTCCGGGATACCGTAGATAAGTTGATCGAGTCCGTGCGGGATGAGGTTACCAGGCTTCGTATGCTGCCGTTATCGAATATTTTTGATTTCTTCCCCCGCTGGTTCCGTGATGAAGCAAGGAAACTGGCCCAAGCCGTTGAACTTGAGATCAGCGGCGGCGATATTGAGGCCGACCGTTCGGTTATCGAAGCGCTGAAGGAACCGCTGATGCATCTGGTAAGGAATGCTCTTGATCATGGTTTTTCTGGAGATAGCGCCGACCTTGGCCGGCGCAATACGGTTAAGATTACGGCCGTTCGCCAGAAAGATTGGATCCAGATTTCGGTAGTTGACAACGGGCGAGGTATCGACTGGCGGCAGATCAGGGACCTGGCCGTCGAGCGGAATTTGATAAGTGCGGCTGATGCCCGTGTTCTTGATAAAGAAGGCGCCTATCGGATTCTGCTGCGTCCTGATTTTTCGGTCCGGGATATCGTTTCCGAGATTTCTGGACGCGGCATCGGACTTGACATAGTAGGTAATGCGATATCCAGGCTTGGTGGTCGGCTGCATATCTCTTCAGAGTTGGGTGGGGGTTCGCAGTTCTCAATCGAATTTCCAGTCAGTATCGCCATAATAAGGGCTATGGTATGCCGGCTCGACGGCCAGCGATTTGCAATACCAGTTTCTTATGTGCAGGAGACATTCAATCTGAAAGAGGAGGCGGTGAGAATCGTTCACCATCGGGAGCTTTACAGATTGAGGGATGAAATATTGCCGCTGATCAGGTTGGGGGATATTTTGAAATGCCAGAGCAACGGCAAAAAGAAGACGGTTATTGTCGTGCAATATTTGCAGAAGAAACGGGGTTTTGTTATCGACGAGATTATTGATGAAACTGATATCGTAACGAAAAAGATCGATTCGCTACTTGCCCATGATTATTATTCAGGAAGCGCGATTTATTCCGATGGATTACCGATGATGATCATTGATCCAAGGGGGTTCCAATGATTGATGCAAAGCGTCTATCCAGCGAACAGCTTGATGCCTTGAAAGAGGTCGCGAATATTGGCAGCGGTCACGCGGCGACTTCTCTATCGCAATTGATGGGTAAGAAGGTGATGGTCAGGGTGCCAAAAATACTCACCGGGCCTCTCGAGGACGTCATTCTCAAGATCGCCGATCCCAATGATGTGGTAGTCTCGGTTTTGCTCTATTTCCTTGGTGATCTCACCGGTCGAACACTTCTGCTCTACCCGTATGAAGACGCCCAAGAACTCACCAATTTGCTTATGCCTCAGCGAAACGACGCTTCGGGGGAGGTCCAGGAATCATTGCTCAAAGAAGTATCCAACATTCTTTCCTGCTCTTACATGAATGCGCTGGGTGAGTTGCTTGGCCTTTTGATTTTACCGTCGGTGCCGGGGATGATTATCGATATGGTCGGCGCGGTTCTGTCCAGCGTCGTACTGGAATTTGGGCGGGATAAGGATTTCGTTTTTTGCGTGGAAACCGAGTTTGATTTCGGCGAGGAGGATAAGGCTCTCTGCGCTTATTTTCTGCTGCTGCCGGATTCGACGAGTCTGGAATTGATCCTTGGAAAACTTAATTTGACAAGATGATATCACCGGAAGAACTTAAGATTCTGAAGAGTTTCGCGGAGCGGATACCGGTTGACGATCCCGGCGCCCACAATAATCTGGCGATTGTTTATTACAACAAAAGTCTGTACGACGAGGCGGTGGAAGAACTGGAAAAAGCCCTTAGAGTCGATCCCAATTTCGTGTTGGCGCGGAATAACCTTGATATAATTCTCAAGAAAACTGGACGGCTTGAGCAGCGAGTCGAACGGTTGAGCCGGATTATTGATAAGGAACCGTACGATGAGAATAAGACTCTGGAACTCGCCGATACCTACCGTAAGCTTAGTCGTTATTCGCAGGCGATAATATTTTACCGGAAGATACTGGACTACAACCCTGGTTCCTTTGAAGGCCATTTTGGACTCGGGATAACTCTCAAACTGCTTGGCAAGTATGATGATGCTTTGGAAGAGATCAAAAAAGCGTTGGAGATAAAAATCGCGCCGGACGTATATCGCGCACTGGGCGAGTTGTATTTTAACAAGGGTATAGTCGACCTGGCAATCAGGAATTTCCAGGAGTCGATATTACTCGATCCGGCGTCAGCCGAAGGTCATTTTATGCTTGGTTTTGCTCTTGGTGAAAAAGGCAAGACAAAAGAAAGCGTCGAGGCGGTGAGAAGAGCAATTGAGTTGAATCCGGCACTGGCTCAATTTGAGGCCAACTTGCCGATCGATATCGGAGCGCACCGGGGACATTGGGAGTTTTTGAAAGGACAGCTCGGTATGCCCAAGTTGTCGGAGAACGAGTTTCAGGTTCACTATAATATCGGCATGACCTATCGGAATAAGGGACTGTTTGCTGAGGCAAAACGCGAACTGGAAGAGTGCCTGAAGATGAAGCCCAATGATCCCGGCGTGATCATCGTGCTGTGCGAAATTGCCGTGCTCGCTGGGAGGATTGACGATTCGCTGAAGTTGATCGAGCGGATCGGTGAACTCGAGTTCGACTCACCGACATATAACACTATCCTCGGGGCGGCGTATTTCCTAAAAGGCGATAGATCATCGGCGGAGAAAAACTATCAGATAGCGTTGAGTCACGACCCCAAATACTCCCCGGCGATGAATAATCTTGCGGTTCTCTATCAGATACAAGGTCGGTCCGAGGACGCTCTGGATTTCTACCTTAGGGCTGCCTCGCTGGGCAACAGCGATGCTCAGTATAATGCCGGCATGCTCTTCTTGCGCGCCGGTGACCTGGATCGCGCATACGAATGTTTGAAGGGCCCTTCGGCGGATGAAATTTTCGGCGCCGGCTTGGTTTTGATGGAAAGAGGCAACGACAGCCAGGCTTTGGAGAATTTCCGAAAGGTGATTGCCCTGGCGCCGAATTATGCCGGTGCCTACTATAATATGGGTTTTGTCCTGACCAAGCTCGGGAAGTTCAAGGAGGGCCTGGATTACATCCGAAAAGGCATGGAAATCGAACCCAATTACGAAAAGGACAAATATCATCTGTGTCTGGAGCCCGAGCTTTGCGGATTCGGACCGTTTTACTCGGTTGGCGTCAGATCCGAAGAGAAGACCGAAGCGCTGCCCGAGCTTGAGATACCGACTCCGGACAGCTACCTGAAAAGCGCCGAGAGTCATCTGCAGAAGAACGAACTGGAAAATGCCTTGACGATGGTGGATGAGGCTTTGAATCTCCAACCCGATTGGGTGCGGGCGGTCGTGATCAAGGCCGAGATACTTTCCCGGATCAGAAGTCCGGAAGCAGCGGTTGACGTCTTGGAAGATTATATCGTTAAGCATCCCGACGAGAATGAAGCCAGGGCAATTCTGGCGAAGGTCTATGATCGGGCGGGCGAATCGGCAAAAGCCCTGAACATATACGATCATCTACTGAAGCATGAACCTGATAATGTCGGCTGGCTGACCGATGCGGCGAATCTGAAGTATGCCCTTAAGGACAACGAGGGAGCCCTGCGTCTCTATCAGCGACTTCATGATCTCAATAGTGATAGTCTCGAGGCTAATCTTGGTTTCGCTCGTCTTTATTTGATGCAACGCATGATGAATGAGGCAGAGCCATATCTCAAGGTACTATCCGAGAAATACCCGGATAGTTATGATTATACCGTGCTCGCCGGGATCTATCATCTTGAGAAGAATAATCGCAAAGAAGCGGCACGGTTTTTTGAAAGATCTATCGAAAGGGATTCATCAAGGCCCTTGCCATACTATCATCTTGGTCTGTTGTTGGTACAGAGCGGTGATTTCGAAGGCGCTTGTGATAATTGGAAGAAGGCGCTGCTGTTGAGTCCGGATAAGGAACTGGCAAAGAAGATTAGACATTGCTTGAAAATCACTTATGAGTTGACTGAATTCCTGAGGAAGGAAGTTTGATTTAAGGAGGATTAAAAATGTCTGATGAACTGGCAATCGATTCCGGCGCGTTGATTTTTGCGACTTTGGCTGATGTTTACCTCTCTTCGGGAATGTATGATGAGGCTATCTCGATACTCAAAGACGGCCTGTCACGTAATCCCAATTATGCATTGGCAAAGGTGATACTTGGGCGCGCGTACTATCTCAAGGGTGATGTCGGAGAAGCGGTAAAGATTCTTGAAGAAGTATATGCCCAGGCAAAAGACAGTGAAAACACCGTCTTGCACCTTGGACACTGCTATCGCAAACTCGGTGATAATGAGCGCGCGATTCAGTTCTATGAAACCGTTTTGAAGATCAACTCAGGGAACAAGGAGGCGGCTCAAGAGTTGCAGTCGCTGAAGGCCGGACCGGCGGCTTCAGTCGTTGAAGCTGAAAGCAAGGAAGCCGAAAGCGCGCCTATGGCGAAACCGGTTGAGGTACCGGCTGCGGAAAAGGCTGAGGTTGAAAAACCGGTTGAGGTACCGGCTGCGGAAAAGGCTGAGGTTGAAAAACCGGTGGAAGTTTTGGCCGCGGAAAAGGCCGAGGTTGAAGAGCCGGTTGAGGCTTTGGCTGTCGGAATTCCGAGTTCTGCGTCTGCCGTGGATACCTTGTTTGCGCCTGCAGAGAGCACGGCTGTTTTTCCGTTGGAAAGACTGAATGAACCGATGTTAAAGCTTCTGAATCTCAAGACGGTAAAGGGCGCGTTGATCTGCTCCCGGGACGGTCTGCCGATTATGAACTACTATCCAAAAATCACGAACCTCGAGGAACTGTGCGCTTTTATTGCCGCTATCCACAATGAATCGCAGAATGCCTTGCATTTTATCGAAGAAGGCGATATTGATAGGTTCATAATTGAAAAATCCAATGAAACAATATGCGTGATTCCAGTTGGCGAAAGTCTGCTAACCGTTATCACCAAACCCGAGGCAAAACCGGGGCTGATCTTTGTCTATGCCAGAAAGATTATTGACGATATAAGGGAGATCCTGGGATGAAGTTAATCGAGCTCACGAAAATACCTAAAGTTTACGGCGCGGGTATCGCAACGCCTGATGGTTTCGTTGTCGAGAGCCAGTTTGTGGTCGGACATAACGCTGAAAAGTCCGCGGCGATGGCGGCTCAGATAATGAAAAGGATTCGAAACAGCCTGGATGCAGTTGAAAGTACGGTCATCATCTATACGACAAAAAGCGTGTTCCTGTTGAAAGAAACGCAGGATGGTATATACTATATCGTATGTCAGAAAGACGCGAACCTGGGGTTAGTCAAGATCAAAGTAGACAAGATCAAGTAGACCAGATCGATTGCGTTTTTACTCAGATCAACCGCTCATTCTAATCATATCAGAAAGAACATCAACCTTCAGACTACCAGTCTTTCATTTATTAAGGGAAGTTTGTTGTTTCTCTGCTGATACTCATTGAGCAATTGCTTCACCTCATTCTTATGATCATTGGTCGCCTTGAAGCGAAAGAAGGCGATTCCCGCATATTCAGGGGGTTTCTTCTCCACTATTTGCAGGACCGTTTGAACGAGGCTCTCAGCTGAGCCGATAAAGAGCACGTTTTCCTGAAGAATATCGGTGAATTCGAAAACTCCCGGATAGTCCGGCAGATTCTGTATCTGCTCGGGGATCAGCTTGCGCCATTTATCGTCGATTGGCATTGAACAGTATACTGATTAACCGTCGGCCGTCAAGAACAACTTACCGGGGATCGTAAGTCCAACCGCCTTGATGGTAGTAATCAGCAAGGGATCGGATTGCCAGTGACGAATGTCGTGCATACTCGATGGCCTCGACTTCGGCGCGGGCCGACGTGATCGCAGTGATAAACGGGACATTCAGTTCAACCGCTAGTCTTCGCATCATGTAGCCGTCGCGTTTTGCCCGGAAAGACTGGGTTGGCGTGTTGATGATCAGATGAATTTTCTTCGCGCGCATAAGGTCGAGGGCATTTGGGGATTTATGTTCGCTAATGCGATACACCGTTTTCACCCTGACGCCGCGTCTCTTGAGGAAGTCGGCAGTTCCTTTGGTCGCGACGATGCTGAATTCAAGCGCCTGAAGTCTGCGTACGATATGCAAAACCTTCGGTTTGTCCGAATCCCTGACCGTGACATAGACAGTGCCTTCCTTGCTGAACTTGTTGTCGCTCAAAATCGCTTTGTAATAGGCCGCGCCGAAATTTCGGTCAATCGCCATTATTTCTCCGGTCGATTTCATCTCCGGACTAAGGATCGGATCGACACCGGGCAGTTTCAAAAATGGGAATACCGGCGCTTTTATCGAGATGAAAGGTAATGACAGACGATCTTTGAGCACGCCCTTTTTTCTCAAGGAACCGATTGAACTGCCGAGCATGATACGAGTGGCGATCTTTGCCAGCGGAATACCGATCGTTTTGGAAACATAGGGTACGGTGCGCGATGCCCGGGGATTGGCTTCAAGCACAAATACTTCGTTGTCCTTTATCGCGTATTGAATATTGATCAGACCTCTGGTTCTAAGTCCGTGAGCGATCTGCTTGGTGATTTTCTTGATACGTTCGATAACTCCCGGTGATAATGTCCTGGGCGGCATGACCGAATATGAATCGCCCGAATGAACTCCGGCTTCTTCGATATGCTCCATAATACCGGCAATATATATGTCTCTTTCGTCGCTCAGGGCGTCGACGTCGACTTCGATCGCATCCATTATATACTTATCAACCAGCACCGGGTGTTCGCGCGACACCTTTACCGCGGCTTCAATGTACTGTGCCAGGCCTTCTTCCTCATAGACGATTTCCATCGCGCGGCCGCCCAGAACATAGCTAGGACGGACAACAACCGGGTAACCGATGTGGCGGGCTATGGACTTCACGGCTTCATAGGTATCACCGGTTCCGTATTGGGGATGTTTGATCTTCAGCCGTGCCAGCATGTTGGAAAAAAGCCGGCGGTCCTCGGCGCGATGGATGTCACACGGCTTGGTCCCGAGGAATTCGATGTCGAGCTCCCGCGCCTTGACACAATGCAGCAGCGGCATCGCCAGATTGATCGAAGTCTGCCCGCCGAACTGCAGGATCACGCTGTCGCACTGCTCGTGTTCGATAACGTTCCTGACGTCTTCCATGGTCAGGGGTTCGAAATATAAGCGGGTTGAAATATCGAAATCGGTGGAAACGGTTTCCGGATTACTGTTGATTATGATCGCCTCGTGCCCGGCATCTTTCACTGACACGGCGGCATGGACACAGCAGTAATCAAATTCGATCCCCTGTCCGATTCGTATCGGCCCGGATCCGATGATCAGGACGCGCCTGCAATTCCGTGGCCTGATGCGCGACGCTTGTCGCCGAGAATGATATGTCGAATAATAATACGGAGTGACGGCGGCAAATTCACCGGCGCATGTGTCAACCATGTTATAAGCCGGCCGGATCTTTGCCCGACGTCGGATTCGTCGGATTCTTTTTTCGCCAATCCCGGTTATTCGTTCCAGTTCTTGATCCGGGAAACCGTGTTTCTTGGCTTGCGCCAGAAGAGCGTTCTCCAAACCGCGTGCTTTCAATTTTCTCTCGAGATCAACCAGATTCGCGATTTTGCTGATGAAGAACCGGTCGATCATCGTGAGGTCGGCTATTTTGTTGATCGAGTAGCCGCGCCTTAGCGCTTCAGCGATACAGAATATCAGACGGTCGGTCGGTTGTTGGAGTTCGCGTATGAGTTCGTGTTCGATTATCGTCTCTGGTTCGATTCCACATTGATTTATCTCCGAAGCCCGGATTGCTTTCATAAGCGCTTCTTCAATCGTGCTTCCGATCGCCATCGCTTCGCCGGTCGATTTCATCTGCGTCGTGATACGGCGATTCACGGTTGGGAACTTGTCAAATGGCCATCGGGGCATTTTCACAATCACATAATCCATCACCGGTTCGAAAGCGGCGTAAGTGTTTTTAGTCACGGCGTTGGGGATTTCATCAAGCATCATGCCGACCGCGATTTTGGCGCTGACCCTGGCAATTGGATAGCCGGTGGCTTTTGATGCCAGCGCCGAGGAACGCGAAACGCGCGGGTTCACTTCAATTATTCGGTAATCCCAGCGGTGCGGATGCACGGCAAACTGGATATTGCAGCCGCCGCATATTTTGAGATTACGGATAATTTTGAGACTGATTGATCGGAGCAGTTGATTTTCGCGATCGGTAAGGGTCTGCACCGGCGCAACCACAATGCTTTCGCCGGTGTGCACGCCCATGGGATTGACGTTTTCCATGCTGCAGATCGTGATGCAGTTGTCATTGCCGTCTCTTATGACTTCATACTCGAATTCTTTCCAGCCCAGCAGGTTCTCTTCGATCAGCACCTGGTGAATGGGTGATTGCCGGAGTCCGGCGCTCGCGATCTCCTGCAGTTCATTCCACGAATTCGCCACGCCGCTGCCCGATCCGCCCAGTGTATAGGCCGGTCGGACCAGAACCGGATAGTCTATTTGTTTCAATGCCAGCTTGATATCGTCGAAATTACTGCAGGCAAGGCTTAACGGGATCGGTTCGGCGATGCTTTTCATCAACTGGCGGAAGGCCTCCCGGTTCTCAGCCATTTCAATGGTTTCGTAGGTTGATCCGAGCAGTTCGACGCCGTGCTTCTTCAAACACTTGCTCCGGACAAGTTGATAGACAAGGTTCAAAGCCGTCTGTCCGCCGAAACCAGGCAGTAGCCCTTCTGGTTTTTCTTTCTCTATTATGCGCGCGATCGTGTTGGTCTCGAGCGGTTCAATGTAGATTGTGTCGGCTGAGTCCATATCGGTCTGGATCGTCGCCGGGTTTGAGTTGATGATTATCGTATGATATCCTTCTTCGCGTAATGCCCGGCTGGCTTGCGATCCGGAGAAATCAAACTCGGCCGCCTGGCCGATTGCGATCGGCCCGGAACCGATGATGATCAGTTTCTTCAGATCTTTTCTCTTGGGCATTAAATCTTCCGGAAAAAATCACGGAAAAGAAACATAGTATCACGCGGTCCCGGGGCGGCTTCGGGGTGGAACTGGACCGAGAAGACGCGGAGTTTTGAGTTGCGTATACCTTCGACGGTATCATCGTTGACATTGATCCATTCCAGTTCGGCGTCGTCGCCATGTCCAATTCGAACCGCATAACCGTGGTTTTGCGACGTGATATGGATTTTGGAGGAAAAGACGTTCTTAACGGCGTGATTGCTGCCGCGATGACCGAACTTCAGTTTGTAAGTCTTTAGACCAAGCGCCACGCTCAATAGTTGGTGGCCCAGGCATATGCCGAAAATGGGGAAGCGCCCGAGTAGATTCGCGATAGTTCGCGTGCTGATCTTCTTGAGTTCTGGGTGTTCGGGATCGCCGGGGCCATTAGAAAGCAATACAGCACGCGGTTCATACTTGATTATCGATCTGACATCGGTGTCATGGGGGACGATGACTGACGATGCAAATTTCGAAACATTATTGATAATGCTAGACTTCACGCCGAGATCGAGTATTACGACTCTCGGTCTATTGCGATTCAACCGAAACAGCGGTTTACTGGTTGAAACACGGGCAACGAGGTTCTCGCGGTCCGGATGGATTCGATTTTTTATCTCGGCGATCTTCTTCTCCACTGGCAGATCCGGTTCAGGATTGGTTATGAGCATGCCTTTCATAGTACCGTTCTTGCGTATTCTCAGTGTCAGGGTGCGGGTATCGACGTCAAAGATGCACGGGATATTTTCTTCCTTCAGCACGGCGGCAAGTTGCCGGTTGCGATAGGAAAACGGGCACAGTTCTTTTGCGATCAGACCGCGGATTTGAAACTTTGACGATTCATAATCGCCGCGGCGGACGCCGTAATTGCCGATCAATGGGTAAGTCATGATGAGTATTTGTCCGGCGTATGAAGGGTCGGAAAATGCCTCGACATATCCGGTCATAGAAGTGTTGAAAACAACTTCGCCGTATACCTGGGAACGAGCCGTATTCGTTGTCCGGCCTTTGATTACTGCCCCGTCCTCGAGTATGAGGAGTGCGTTTTGCATTCTAAACAAGCATTATATACAAGTACCGCAGTATGTCAAGACCATCGGCGGCCGCCACCGCGGGCTGATACGAAAAGATGATGTGATTCGGTTCAGTGTTTACCGAGAATATCGCCGATGAAGTTGGTTGATATATCCCCTTTTATGAACTTGTCATTGATCATTATTTCTTGATGGAACCCAATCGTTGTTTTCAGACCTTCGATCACAAGTTCTTCCAGGGCACGTTTCATGCGAGCGATCGCCTCTTCGCGAGTCTTGCCGTAGGCGATAAGTTTTCCGATTAGGGAATCATATTCGGATGGGAATACATAATCGGCGAAGATGTGGGTATCAAAACGCACCCCCAGTCCCTGCGGCATGTGGAAAAAGCTTATTCGGCCGGGCATGGGTATGAATCTATTGTTCGGATCCTCGGCATTGATCCGGCATTCGATCGCGTGCCCGGCGATTTTGATATCTCTTTGGTTTATCGCCAGTCTCTCGCCCTGAGCGATTTTGATCTGTTCTTTAACGATATCCACGCCGGTTACCATTTCGGTCACCGGGTGTTCGACCTGAACCCTTGTGTTCATCTCCATGAAGTAGCAGTTTTTATTCATATCCATCAGAAATTCGATCGTCCCAGCCGAGTGGTAGCCGATGTTCTTGGCCGCATTTGTCGCCATTTTGACCAGTCTATTGCGCGTTTTGTCGTCAACTCCCGGCGACGGAGCTTCTTCGATCAGTTTTTGATGGCGGCGTTGGATCGAACATTCTCTTTCGCCGAGCGCGATTATGTTACCGCTTTCGTCGCCGAGAATCTGGACTTCTATATGTCTGGGCTGGACAAGGAGCTTCTCTACGTAGAGACGATCATCATTGAACGCCGCTTTCGATTCGGCTTGCGCGATGCGAAACCCTGATTCGAGTTCTTCATCGTCTTTGGCAATTCGCATGCCTTTGCCGCCGCCGCCGGAAGCCGCCTTGAGCATTATCGGGTATTCGATCTCGGCGGCCAGTTTTCGGGCATTTTCCAAGCTTGATATCGCTCCGGCACTGCCCGGAATGCCTTTGATGCCGGCTGCGGCAATCGTCTGTTTGGCTTTGATTTTGTCGCCCATTATCCGGATGTGCTCGGCTTGTGGTCCGATGAATATTATACCGCATGATCCGCATATTTCGGCAAATTCAGGATTCTCGGCGAGAAACCCGTATCCCGGGTGTATCGCTTTTGCTCCCGTGATTTCTGCCGCGCTGATGATTCTCGTAATATTAAGATAGCTGCTTCTGCTTGGCGCCGGTCCGATACATACCGCCTCATCGGCGAGCCTGGTATGCAGGGCTTCGCTGTCAGCGGTGGAATAGACCGCGACCGTCTTAAGGTCAAGTTCTTTGGCGGCCCTTATTATGCGGATCGCGATTTCTCCGCGATTGGCGATCAAAATCTTATTGAATCTCATCGTTGCCGATCAGGTTCATCCGCTTGCGGCGACAGGATCTCTTCAGAGGGCTTTGGCTCTACTTCTTCTCGAAGGAACCCCAGCCGCGTTCGGCGGTTGCCTCGATGCCGACCAGTCGGAGTTTGAATTCGTCTGGATTGGTCACTGCCTGGATCGCATCATCATAAGCGATCAAACCATCTTTGTAGAGTTTGAAAATAGATTGGTCAAAAGTCTGCATTCCGTACTGACCATAACCTTCCTCGATCGCTGACTGGACGAGCATCGTCTTAATCGGGTCGATAAGATATTCTTTGATCGTTGGCGTCGATAGAAGCACCTCAACCGCCGGTATGCGTCCTTTGCCGTCGACCCGCGCCAGCAGACGCAGTGAAACGACGCCGGCAAGCGTGGTTGCCAGGAGCACGCGAATATGCTGATGTTGGTGAGGGGGATAGAATGAGATGATTCGGTTCACGGTTTCGGTGGCGTTAAGTGTATGCAGGGTCGATAGCACAAGATGGCCGGTGTCGGCCGCCTTTAGCGCGACATCCATCGTTTCCCGGTCGCGGATTTCGCCGATCAATATCACATCCGGATCCTGCCGTAGGATATGCCGCAGGGCGATCGAAAACGACGTCGTATCCATCAGAACTTCGCGCTGGCAGATAATCGATAAACTATCTCGAAAGAGATATTCGATCGGATCTTCGATCGTGATAATATGTTTGGCGACATTTTCATTGATATGTTCGATCATCGCGGCGAGAGTTGTTGATTTTCCGCTGCCGGTCGTGCCGGTGCACAGGATTAAACCGCGTGGCTTGAGCGACAGATCTTTGAGCGCGATCGGCAGGTTTAATTCCTCGATCCGTTTGACCGAAAACGGTATTGCGCGCATTGCGATCGCTACGCTTCCGCGCTGCAAGAACACATTCACCCGGAATCGCCCGATGCCGCGAACACTGATCGCGAAGTCCATTTCTTTCATGCGTTCAAATGTCTGCTGCTGAGAAGGAGTCATGATCTGATACGCCATTGCCTTGAGGCTTTCCGGAGTGAGGGACTCTCCCTTGTCGGCAACGAGCTTACCGTCGACCCTGAAAACCGGAGTCGAGCCAGCCTTGAGGTGCAGGTCAGACGCATTGAGTTTCTGCATCTTTTCCAGCAGAATTTTTAGTTCCATTTGTTGATCCTTGCTATTCCAATGGTTCTATTAAAAAAAGTTCCTGATTGTATTCGACCGGCGATTCGTTCTTCACCAGTACTTCGACGACTTTACCGCTAACGTCGGCCTCGATTTCATTCATAAGTTTCATCGCTTCGATAATACAGACGACCTGCCCTGGTTTGACGATGTCACCGACTTCAACGTAAGAAGGGGCATCAGGCGCCGGCGAGCGGTAAAAAGTTCCGACGATCGGCGATTTTATCGGTATGCGATTGCCTTTTACATCGATTGGTCTTGTCGTAATTTCGCCCGGGGCGACAATGATCTCGGTTTTTCCTGCGATGCCTGGCTGATCGGTCGGGCCAGGCTTGCCGGCTGCGGTATTCTTCGAGATGCGTATCCGTCTTCCCCAAAAATCGGTCAGCTCCATTTCATTGATAACGCTGTTCTCGATCAACCTTATGAGTTTCTCCAGATCGCCGTATTTCATTTGAGTAATCCTGATAGCCAGTCTTGGAAGCTTTTGAAATCCTCTTCTTTGGGCTTACTTGCCGGTCCCTCTTTTTCTTGCGGTTCGACGGGTTTTTCAGGTTCGGTCGGTTTGACGACTGACTTGTCATCTGCCGTTTCAACAACCGGGATTTCAGACGGTGGAGTCTCAGCCGGCGCGTCATGGGTTTGTTCGGCGGTTTCTGAAGCGATATGTTGTTGTGGGGGCTTCTGGTCCACCGGCGTGATTTCAACGGGTTGATCAATACTGATCGGTTCAGCAACCGGTGTTTTCTCGGCTGGTTTTGCGGTAACGGGTATGGACTTTTCTTCTACCTCTTCAACTGCCGGTGGTTTTTCCTCCGGTCTGGAATCCATTTCCATGCCGGTTACCGCCTGAGGTGTTTCGACCGGCCCGCGGTCTTCGGATTCGATCACCGGCTCCAGTAAATCGCCATCTTCGATTATTTCCTCGGGTTCAACCGCTGCCGGCATCTGGGGTCCTATAGTTGCCTCATCAGTCGGATTGATGATATCCAGATTCTGAATCGTCTCTTCCATGGGTTGGTTTTCAACCGGCTGCATAATATCGAGGCTCTGGTCGGCATCTAAGGCGTCTTTTCCCGGTTGCGGCGCGCTGTCTTTAGGCGCGTCAGTTTCCGCGCCGATTTCCTTCATTTCGATGAACTCTGAAACACTATCAGCCGAGGGAGCAGACGGCGTGGTTTCGATCAGCTCGTCAGCTTGTATTGTTTCAACGTTACCGGTTACTGGTTCGCTAATCTCGGGAGGCGTAAGATCGACATCTTCGGGGCGGAAAAAGGTCTCGACCTGCAATTCCTCGATCTTCTTCTGCTCCACATGCCTGGCGTCGGCTGACAATTTCAACCTGATAGCACTAACCTTTTCTTTGAGCAGGAGATCACTCGGATCGGTGAACGAGAGGCGCTCATAGACTTCGAGTGCTCTAGCAAGATCACCCTGTTTTTCATATTCCTGAGCAACGCTTATCGTATATAACGGTTCCTTTGGTTGCATCGCTTCGAGACGGCCGAGCTTTTCTTTCGCCGATGCGTCAAAGGGATCAAGGGTAAGTATGCCTCTATAAGCTTCCACCTGGCCTTTTTCGTCTTTCAGAGTTTCGCAGATCTGAGCGATCATGCGCATGGCGACGATATTTTGAGGGTCATACTTGAGGGTAGTCACGAAAGCGTCCTTGGCCTGCTCATATTTTCGCTGGTCGCCGTAGCATTTGCCCAAGATCAAATATCCAAGGGCATAATCAGGATGATGCTGGAGACCATTTTTAAGCACGTCCAGCGCTTCGTCCGTCATGCCGTTTTTTCTATAGGCATCGGCAAGCTGTACGAAAATACGTGATTTCGGGTCTTTTGAGTATTTTTCACTCAATCGTGCGATCTCAGCAAAATCTCGTTCTGCCATGCTTTCCTCCAGTCATTCCGCAACTTTATATACTATAATATTAACTATTTTTGCCGGTATGTCAATACCAAAGCGTGAGCCGGCAGTGATGAGACTGAAGGAGGTCAATGCAGAACGAAGGAATTCAAGATGACTTCAAGGGCAGCGTAAAAGTCGCTTTTGCGTTCGCCTGGATTGAACAGCATCGCATCGATAACATATAGTGAGTCGTTCCGGTTGAAGAAATAGGAGATAAAAGGCCCGCCGGCGACCAGCGAATCGTTCTGCCATATGCCTTTTATCCGGATACCCTTCAAGTATTTGAATTCGATCGGATCGGTATAACTGAGATTCTTAAGGGCGTAATCGCCGTCGTAGTATTGTCGGGTCAGGTCGTTCCTGATAGCGACTGCCGAATCCGCCGATATCTTCCCGATATAGGGCGTTTTGTAGAAGAAGATGCTGCGATCCGGAAAATGAGCGTGCACGAAAATAAAGCCTTGATCGGCGTAGGTCGAATCGATCAACCATCCTTTGTTCAGATCAAGCCGTATGCCATACTTACTTAATATTTTGCCGATACGCTTATCTATGCCCCGTCGGTAATGAGTTTGCTTGATGATCTCGTAATAATGATCTTCAAAGATCCGGGTGATCATATCGCCGTATTTTCCTATCGCGAAACGAACGTGGCGAGGTTCTGACACGGCCAGCACGACGACCATCTGGCCTTTTGTCCAGACATCATCCAGCCGAAAAAGCGCGGCGGTGTCGGTTTTTACCGTTCTCGCGGCTTCATCGTCAAGCAGAAGATCGATAAATCCA
Organism: Caldifarciminota bacterium; assembly: GCA_037446995.1. Lineage (GTDB taxonomy): Bacteria > Hydrothermota > Tepidihabitantia > SM23-42 > SM23-42 > RBG-13-43-14. The sequence goes on from JBBIHN010000015.1 coordinate 16,002, forward strand.
TCTTCCAATGAGCCGTACAGGAATATTGCATGGTTCCTTTTGAAGGCTTTTATTGCCGTGTCGGACAGGCAAAGAAAGCTGAACAGCGCTTCTTTCTGCGGCAAATACTGAAATGTCTGCAAATGCGACTCGATCAGTTGCGAATCCGGCTCGCTCGACAGGACAATGATCTGGCGGCTCTTGCCGGTATGGGCAGGGATACGTGCGCATAAGACCATTAAGGTTATCGCTATCAATGCGGCGGCGAAATATTTGATACGCCGGTCGGCCATAAAACCTCCTTATCCTATTCTCAGCAGTTCGGCAATTGCTTTCATTCTTCTTAATTGTTCTTTCACCATCACATGTTCAGACCGGTTCAGTTCTGGATCATGAGCAACGATCTGAAAGGCGTCGCAGCGGGCCGCGACAAGTAATTCTTCATCCGAATCGAGGTCAGCGATCTTGATGTCCGGTAACCCATGTTGTCTCTTGCCGAAAATCTCACCGGGACCACGCAGCTTCATGTCTTTCTGGGCGAGCGCAAAACCGTCTTCGTTTTTGCTGAAATAACTTATTCGATCATAAGTTTCCGGAGCGACAAACCGATCAAGAAACAGGAAACAATATGATTTTTCGGCGCCCCGGCCGATACGGCCGCGGAGCTGATGCAGTTGGGCAAGGCCGAAGCGCTCCGGATGTTCGATCAGCATCATCGTTGCGTTGGGTATGTCAACGCCGACCTCGATGACGGTCGTTGCGATAAGAATATTGACCTTTCCTCGCCGGAATCTTTCCATTATATCGGTTCTTTTATCGGGCGCCAGCCGTCCGTGAACCAGCTCGATGGCGAACTCCGGGAAACACGCCGCGATTTCCCGGTAGGCATCGTTCACGGATTTCAACATCATTTTGTCCGTCTTTTCAATGACCGGGCAAATAACAAAAGCCTGTCTTCCTTTTTCGATTTCCTGCCGCACGAAAGTGAGGGTATTGTTCCGTTCGTTCGTTTTCACTATCATGGTGCAGATCTTTGCCCGGCGCGGCGGTTTTTCGCGGATGGTCGTGATATCAAGATCGCCGTAAAGCGTCAGTGTCAATGTTCTCGGGATCGGGGTTGCCGACATGACTAAAAAATCGGGCCGGATTCCTTTATTCACGATCGCCGCCCGCTGCATTACGCCGAAGCGATGCTGCTCGTCGACAACCGCAAGACCGAGTTTTTTGAACCGGATATTATCCTCGATCAACGCGTGAGTCCCAATGATAAAATTTGCCTGTCCCTGAGCTATTTTCTCGAGGCGCTTACCGCGA
>JBBIHN010000015.1:17304-22832 GCA_037446995.1 Caldifarciminota bacterium
CGTCAGAAGCAGGGGTTCGATCCCGATCTTGCCAAGCAACTCGCTCGTTACCTGATAGTGTTGTTCGGCAAGGATCTCGGTCGGTACCATTATTGCCGCTTGAAATCCGTTTTCCAGCGCAACCAGCATTGCGTAAACGGCGACCACGGTCTTGCCGGATCCAACATCTCCCTGCAGCAGTCGGTTCATCGGACTGGGTTTTGTCATGTCGGCGGTAATCTCCTGGATCGCAGCCTGTTGTCCCCGGGTAAGTCGAAAAGGCAGATGACAAACATAATTCTTGGTCAGCGTGCCGATTTCACGCATCGCAATACCGTCGTTCCTTTCATTCTGCCGGCGCCGTATCGCCAGAACCAATTCGAAAAAAAACAATTCGTCGAATACCAGGCGCCGGCGCGCGTTTGCAGCTTGTTCCAAAGATTCGGGAAAGTGAATGTTCCATAGCGATTCCTTCAGCGCCGGCAATTTTCGCCGTGCCAGTATTGAATCAGGCATTGATTCTTCAAATTGACGGTCGCAGTGCTCAAGGGCACGGCGAACCGCGCGTCTTATTTCCCAAATGCTCAAACCTTCGGTAAGAGGGTATATTGGTATGATATTGAAACTGCTGGGGACTGGTTCGTCGATGCCGGTGATTATTTCATAGAGGGGATTGACGAACTGGCCGCCGTGATAATAAGTCACTTTACCGGAGATCAGGAGTCGCTCACCGGCACGGAATTTGCTTCTGAGGTCGGGGCGGTTGAACCATTTTACGCCGACCGTCCCCGACCCATCGTCAAGGAGCAGTCGGACAATGCTTCCTCGAGTACGGGTTTTGTGTGTCTCCACGGTTCGGACCACGCCGGTTACGGTTGCTTCGTCATTCAGGCGCAGGTCCCGGATCTTGACGAGTCTTGTATAATCAACGTAACGGTGGGGGATAAGGGAAATAAGATCTTTGACCCGCTCGACACCGATTTTTTTCAACCGCAAGGCACGTCTTGGACCAATGCCCTTGATGTATTGCACCGGGCTGTCTATGTTCAATCGGTTGCTGACCAATATTAGGCTGTGCCCGCGGTCTGTTCCATTTCGCGGTGGAATGTATCGGGATTCAGAGCTTTCTGTTCAGCGTGCTCCCGAGAGATCAGTTTCTTCCCAACCATTTTGGCGAGACAGGCATCAAAAGATATCATCCCGAGCTGTTGCGAGGTTTGCAAGATCGAACTGATTTGATAGGTCTTTGCTTCTCTGATCAAATTACGAACCGCCGGGATTGCAATCAATACTTCATAAGCGGCAATTCGTCCCTTTCCATCGGCGCGTTTTAATAGATTCTGGGATATTATGCCCAGCAGATTCAGCGATATTTGCATGCGAATTTGATTTTGTTGATGGGGAGGAAAGACATCGACGATGCGGTCGATCGTTGAGACCGCGTCCGATGTATGAAGCGTGGTAACCACTAAATGGCCGGTCTCCGCAGCCGTGATTGCCAGCCGGATGGTTTCCAGATCGCGCATCTCGCCGACCAGAATCACGTCGGGGTCTTGTCTGAGCACGAACTTCAGGGCATTGGCGAATGAATGAGTGTCGCAGCCAACCTCCCGTTGGGTGACCAGCGCCTCTTTGTTCTCGTGGATAAACTCGATCGGATCTTCTACGGTTACGATATGGCAGGTATCATTTTCATTACGGTAATTAATGATTGCCGCCTGGGTCGTCGATTTACCGCAGCCCGACGGTCCGGTTACCACGATCAAGCCACGCGGCCGCATGACCATTTCTTTGATCCCGCCGGGTAGTCCGATGATATCGAGTGACGGAATCATTCTGGGAATAAGCCGGGCAACTCCCCCCATGTTTCCTTTTTGCTTGAACAAGTTGATCCGGAATCTGAATCCGTCCGGCGTTTCATAGGAAAAATCTATCTCATGATTCTTCCGGTATTCTTCAATTTGGTTTTTGCTTAGAATCTCGACGCTACCGGATTCGATATCCAGCTGCGTCAAAGCCGGCAGTTCGAGATTCGTCAGTTCACCGTTGATTCTCATGATCGGCGGCGAACCGACCTTGAGGAGCAAATCGGAAGCCTGGTACTGGATCTGGGCTTTCAGAAGTTCGATGATTTTGATCATACGCCGGCTCGCTTTTCGAATTCATCCGGATTCGTGCAGTGGGCAAGCGCCTCCTCAAGCTCGATAACTCCCTGATTCAGCAGGTTTTTCAGATATTGATCCATCTGGATCATACCCATTCTTGATCCGGTTTGGATCGCGCTATACACCTGAGGGGTTTTGGCTTCCCGGATCGCGCTGCGTATCGCCGGAGTGCAGATCATTATCTCAAAGGCGGCGACTCTTCCCGGGCCGTCTTTGCGGCGCAGCAGGGTTTCGGTTACCACGGCTTGCAGCGTGGTTGAAAGTTGCAGCCTGATCTGCTGTTGTTGGGCGGGCGGGAAGACATCGATGATCCGGTCGATGGTCTGAACCGCGTCAATCGTATGCAGCGTGGAAAAAACAAGGTGACCGGTTTCAGCGGCGGTGATTGTCTGGGCAATTGTTTCCAGATCGCGCATTTCGCCGACCAGGATAATGTCGGGATTCTGCCTGATAATACGCCGCAAGGCTTCGGAATATGAGTGAGTATCGATGCCGATTTCCCGCTGTTCAATGATCGAGGTCTTGTCGCGGTGCAGGAATTCGATCGGATCTTCAATCGTGATGATGTGTTTACGCTGAGTTTGGTTGATCTGTTCGATGATCGAAGCCAGGGTTGTTGATTTGCCGCTGCCGGTAGGCCCGGTGACCAACACTAATCCCCGGGGCAGCGTAGCGATTTTTTTGAAGACTGGCGGAAATCCCCATTCATCAAGCGACCTTATTTTCAATGGTATTATTCTCATGACCGCCGCGATATGCTTCATCTGCCGGAAAACGTTCACCCGAAAACGCGCCACGCCCGATATCTCATAAGCCATGTCGAATTCGTGCTCGGCTTCGAATTGGGATTGCTGCTGTTCGTTCATCAGCCCGTAGATGAGACCCTTGAGATCGTCATCGTCAAGCGGTCCGGTGTCCATTTTTTGCAGGCTGCCGCTAACCCTCAAGATCGGCGGTTCGCCGAAGCGCAGGTGCAGGTCCGAGCCTTCGCGCAGCACAAGTTCTTCAAGGAGAATGTCGAGCTCGACCTTAGCCATTGATTAATAGCGTTTGAAAACCACCAGACCGACTGACGTGTCGGTAATGAAGCCAAGAATTGGATTCTTTGACGCGCTTACCTTCAGTACGTAAACGGAATTGTTGTCGATCAACAATGTATCCGCCGACAACCGAAAGATAGTATCGCCTGTCGTCTCATGCCAAACTCGGTTCGTCATCTGATCGAGTATGCTCGAGATCGGCAAGGCGAGAACGGTTTCCGGTACTGCGTAGGTCGTTCGGTAGAGTTCGAGATCGGTTGTATCATAGCCGGCGATCCTCTTGAAACTGATCAACAGCGTATCATTCGGGATATTCACGAATTCGGTGTCGGGCGCGTAGATACGTTGACCAGCCGGCAGAGAGAAATCGACCGTATCGAAGCATTGCACCGATTTTCCGGTAAGCAGTGATAGACGGTAAGAGACAGCCATTTCCGCGGCCAGGGTTTCGGAAATATCCGTATAAATCATCAGCGATTCGATCGGTGCTACGTAATCCAATGAATCATAACCGCTGCCCAGACTGCGTTCGATAATAACACCGTCGCCGGCCGATATTCCGTACATCCATGTCCAGGTTAAATTCGCGGCGGCAATTTCGACGGTATCCAGAGATGACTGCAGTCGAGTTACCAGTCCAGTATGTTTCATGATACAGGCCGGATTGACATCGACTCCCGAGTCGCAAGCCATGATCAGCATGGCGATAACTGCGAAGAATGTTAGTTTTCTCATGCGACTTCCCTTGATGCAATAGGATAATCAATATTGATATTATGTCAAGTGCATCCTTGATGTCTTTCAGTTTCATCGTGGTAATCTCCTCTGGAAGCTTGACACAAAAGTAAAACTGTATAATATGCATATAGCGAACCAAAAGGAGGAAAGACGTTGTCTTTGATTTAAGAGCGATAACCAAGTTGTATCGAGCGATCAAGAATCAATTTCTTAGCGATATCGCAATCGATCTCGGAACCTGCACGACGCTGATCTATGTCAGTGATCGGGGGATAGTACTGAACGAACCAACTGTTGTCGCGATCGACACGCGCACCAAGAAATGCCTTGCCGCCGGTGAAGAGGCGAAGAAGATGCTCGGTCGAACCCCCGGTGAGATCAAGGCGATTCGGCCGATGAAAGACGGCGTTATTGCCGATTTCGAAATGGTCGAGTTACTGCTGCGGACATTCATCGAAAAAGTCCAGAAAAAGAAGCTATTTACCCGGCCTCGGGTGATTATCTGCGTACCTTCCGGCATTACTGAAGTCGAGAAAAGAGCGGTTCGCGATTCGGCGGAAGCGGCCGGCGCCCGTGAGGTTTTTCTTGTTTCCGAACCGATCGCGGCCGCGATCGGTATCGATCTGCCCGTGCATTCGCCGACCGGTAATATGATCATCGATATCGGCGGCGGTACCACCGAAATCGCGATTATCGCGCTTTCCGGCATTGTGACCAATAGTTCGGTCCGAACCGCCGGCGATGAGATGGACGATGCGATTGTTCAGTACATCAAGAAGAATTACAACCTGATAATCGGTGAGCAAACCGCTGAGCAGATCAAGATCGATGTTGGTAATGCTTTTCCGACCATCGAAGAGAAAACGATCGAAGTGCGGGGCCGTGATTTGGTATCGGGGATTCCGAAAACCATAAAGTTGACAAGCCATGAAGTCCGCGAAGCGATTCAGGAACCGCTTGCTATTATTGTCGAGGCAATACGCCTGACCCTGGAGAAAACACCGCCCGAGTTGGCTTCGGATATTGTCAACAGCGGGATCTATATGGCCGGCGGTAGTTCGCTTCTGAAGGGAATCGCTACCCTGGTTCGGGAAGAAACCAATTTGCCGGTAACTATTGCCAAAGATCCGGGCAAAGCGGTGGTGATCGGCGCCGGAAAAATCCTTGAGGAAATGTCCAAATTCGAGAAAGTAATTTTTCAGATGAAGAGAGAATAGTTGTCCCGACGTCAGACATTCATTTTTGCAGTATTCCTTATTGTGCCGATAAGCCTGCTGGCTCTGAAACCGGAAGGCAAGTTCAGGGTTGCCAATGCCCTGACGCCCGTCTTGCTGTATCCGATTAGAACGATCGGCGGTTACCTGCAATTCTTGAATATTACCGGCCAGTGCATCGAAGATCTTGAACGGGAGATCGAGCTTTTAAAACTTGAAAATGCCCAGCTGGGCGCGGACCTCAGACTGCAGGAAAACGGTCATCGCGTTACTGCTTATCAACTGGTCAAATCCCGGATCATTGGACGCGATCCGTCCAATATCAACGGCTATTTGATAATCAACCGCGGCGCCGATCACGGTTTGGCGGTGGATCAGGCGGTGATATGCAG
>JBBIHN010000016.1:0-22324 GCA_037446995.1 Caldifarciminota bacterium
AGCCAATGAGCCCAAATCTTATCTCCTTTAAAAAACGCAAAAGTCGTGTAATTAGACGCTGACCGTCTTAAACAAATCGTCATCCGGCGCCAGCACATAGCCGGTGAAGGTCAAAACCGAGTGTCCGCCGACTTTCACCCGCAAGATCTGATCCCGCGTGCATTCGATATGCACATATACCTTGCCGCGGCGTTGCTGCATGTATCCCTGTTCAATAACAATACGGGAAAAACTGCCCGGTTCGATCAGACGATTACGTATCAAATAGCAGCCCAGGCTGCCGGCCGAGGCGCCAGAGATCGGGTCTTCATTCACACCCAGGACCGGCGCAAAATGACGCATAAAAGCATGGCTGCCCGGCTCAAAAGTCTCCATGCAGAACACAACAACGCCTTGCACCCCGAACCGGGTGCACATGCTGTCCATCAACGCGAAATTCGGAGATATCCTTTTGACGTCGTCGAGTTTTTTCAAAGGAACAATCAGATCATAGAATCCGCAGGCAATGACATCAAACGGTAAACCAGAAACGGCAATATCATTAGCCGTCAATCCAAGGGTTTTGGCAACGATATTCGGATTAACTTCAACTTCCATATAATTTGGTTTGGCAAGCAAAACCGTAACCCGCGTTACTTTTTCATTTTGCACCCGCAGTTCCACCTGCTGAATTCCGGCTTTGGTCCGCTGTCTCACCATGGTCACCGGTTCGACCATTTTTACAATGTTCTCGCCGCTCAACGCGAAATAGGTGGCAACCGCCGTGTGACCGGAAAAATTGATCTCGCCGGATCCGGTGAAAAAACGCAGGAATACGTCGGCTTCTTTGGTTTCTTCTTTCAGAACAAAAGCCGTATCTGACAGGGGATTTAGATCGTGGGCTAAACGTCTCATAGTATCGTCAGAAAGTCCATCGGCGCCGAGGATAATCCAGGCCGGGTTGCCGCCATAGGCAAAACTTGTAAAGGCGCTAAGTCTTTTGGCTTTTATCCACTTTGCCATTTGTCAGATTCTATATACTATTGAATATCTGTCAATACATTATCGCTTCAAGCCGTATAGCTTGGCTTTGACGTATTTGTTGAGCATGCGATCTCGTTCCCATTCGGCGCTCATTTCCAGGATCGTTCTATCATCAACCGTCTCATATACCAGATAACGACCCGGCGGATCCAGATCGCTCAGATAGGCGGCAAGATCATCTGCCGCCTCGGGAATTCGGGCCAGACTCATTATCAAGAAGAACTTATCGGCTCGCCGGTCATTCAATTCTGCCTTGATTGCCTGTATCGCCGCCGCACCGATACGCTCTAATCCCTTTACGCAGGCATAACGCACGCCGTAATGACCATCGCTCAGGCCATTGATCAACAACTGCAGTTCATCGATTGATGCGACCTCGCTTAACGCGTAGTAGGCCGATTTACGCACGACCGCGATCGTATCTTCCAGACCCGGTAAGATGTACGGCAGCGCCAAGCGTGATTTTGATTTACCTAACGCGGTAAAGGCGCCGGAACGGACCGACCATGAAGGATCATTGATAAAGGCCGATGCCGGCTCAACGATTCTGTCGCCGCCGATCTCGGCCAATACCCACAACGACTGTTTCAGACAGCGATCTTCACTATCACTGCCCCGATAATCGATGCGGCTTACAATATACGGAATTGCCTTTTCGCCGATTTTGAGCATCATATCCTTTAATGCGTGACGTTCAGCAGCCGATTTAGTATCGAATTTGAAGATCAGGAAACTCATTACTGTATCTCGATACGCGGTATCCTGCGCCAGGTAAACCAACCGATCGAACGCGTTATCCTTCTCCGCCCTGAACTGAACCAAACTGGTTGTGGCATGATCATAGAGGCGCGGCAGATCATGCTCAGAGGCGAAAAAGCACAATACGATCAGCATCATTGATTATCCCGGTCTCCCCAATCAATGCCCAATCCGTGTTCGCCTTTTTTCCATAAGTTACCGCAGCCGGAACCAGGGGTGAAAGCATTGTCGCCTTTGATATCAATCAATAATCCGATGCTTCCGTATTCACGCCGGAAATCGCCATAGCCCTGAGTATTCCGGGTACGCTTGACCGAGTAAGAATCGTCGCCTTCCTCATCAATAAGGAAACCAATGCCGTTGGCATTACCCGCTCCCTGACTGAGATCAGAAACGACATAAGAATCATCGCCCTGAACATCATGGAGCAAGCCAAAAGCAAGATCATGACCGCAGCCCTGAGACACCCCTTTGGCAACATAGTTGTCGTCGCCCTGCAGATCGACCAACAAACCGATCGCGATATGCACGCCCGAACCCTGAGCGTATTGATAGGAAACATAGTTATCATTGCCTTTCTCGTCGATTATTGCGCCGAGTCCGTACCAGTATGCCGAACCCTGTCCGAAAATATCGCTGAGATAGTAATCATTGCCGCCGCGTTCGAAGATCAAACCGATCCCGGCCGAGAGATCGGGTCTGAATCCGATCGTAAAACCCTGGCTCAATGAAAGATAATGATCAAGATAGCGGATCTCATCGATGTATTTCGGTTGAATCAGGTACATATCATTGCCATCCCGTTCGGTGAGAACGCCGATACCGTAAGTCGAAGCAAAACCCTGGGCGTACAGCGCGGCTTCGTAGACGTCATTGCCTTGGTCATCATGCAATATCCCGATGCCAAAACCGCCCGCGCCTTGAGTAAAAGTATCGCCGATATAACGATCATTGCCTTCTTTATCGATTAGCAGTCCACACCCGAAAACCCCGCAGCCCAGAGAATAGCAGCCGGCTTGATAATGGTCATTCCCGGACTCATCAATAATAATTGATATTCCGGCTACGCCAGCCGCCACCGCCCGATCGCCGCCTAGATATCGGTCGTCGCCGCTTCGGTCAATTATGATCTGAAAACTCTTTGACCGGGGCCGGCAATCATAGGTATCATCGCCGCCCAGATCAATGATCAGGGCAAAACTATCATTGTAGAAATTGCTTCCGGTATCGCCGATAACCACCAGGCCGAATTCCATTTGTTCATAGAACAGGATACTGCCGATGTCGTCATGGTCAAAGCGTTCCAGCCTGATGCCGGAAAGCCACTTTGGATAGTCCCTGACCGCGTAGTTCAGGCGCGCGAAGACGTCAAACAGGAGATCATAATCAATCGCCGTGCCATGGATTTTCAGATACGCGCACAACGAATCATAGCGTCTCTCTCCGGCTTTTTCTTCTTCGACGGATTTGGTCAGTCCGGGGGCAAAGCGGGTCAACTGCTCAAACACGTCCAGCAATGAGTCGGGCATATTTGCATAGACCTTTGACAAATCCTTATTGCATTCGACGAGGGTTTTCTCAAAACCTTTGGGTTTGATCCTGGTGTTATATCCGCAAAGACCGATCAACGACTCAACACCCCGATCACCCGCCTCCCAATAACTGCCGGCAAGATTTTCAACTGCCGCCTTGCTGGTCAGCGGGTGCCTGAGCAGTTCGTCGACAAGGGCAAAACGGTAAGGATCACGAGTTGAATAATCGGTTCGAAACGTTATTTCGGCCGCCGATATGCCGATAAAGGCGAGGCTCGAATCAACATATGATAACCAAGCTTGAGCGATTACGCACAGCATTAGTGTCATCAATCTATTATATTTCGGGAAATATCAAAATCAAGATTGACCGAAACAGTATTGATCGAATAGCCGGCGGAAAGGATCCGGCTTGGTCTTACCATTCGGGACCGAGCGTAAGGTCGATACGCCAGCGGGAACTCCCGTCCGGCTGGTTCGGCATCCAGCTTTGAAGATCGGTCGGCCGGGAGAAATCCAGCTTGAATATCATATAGAACAGGCTGAATCGTAAACCCGCGCCAATGCCCAATTTTAGATCCTGCAGATGGAATCCGCCGTCGGTCGAGTAGATCTGAAAGGAATCGCTGTAGACGCCACCCAGATCGGCAAACAGCGCACCCCGTATGTTTGAGAATTCGAGTGGTATCGGGAAGGCAAGTTTCAGATGATCAATCACCGGAACTCTTAATTCAAGATTCGTAAATCCGATCCTGGCGCCGGTGAATTCATAATAGCGATAACCGTGAATCGAGTACGGACCGCCGATCGACCACTGCTCAAGATCCGGGCCGATGCTGGCGGCACCGACAACTCTCCAGGCAAAGCTTGCCCGTGGTGTGATCGGCAAGTATCTTCGATAATCGAGAATTGTAGTGACAATATCGAAATCGCTTAACACCGTGGTGTAACCGGCCAGGCGCGCCCGGCATCCTTTACGCGGTCCGGTTGATCCCCAAGATATATTGTCAAAAACAAGGGCCGCCGTGGGATAGTAAAAATTGTAGTTGTCTTGTGAGAGGAAATTCGATCGATAATCCGGAAAAAAATTATGCCAGCGCGTTTCATAGACCTTGTACGCATAACAACCAAGCTCAAAACGAAGGAACCGGTTGATCGGGTATTGAGCACTTATGCCGCCGCCGAGATACCGCCAGACCATCAGATCGTTCATCTCGCGAAAATAGTTCATATACTGGAAGAGTGAAACTCCATAATCGGTGCGTTTTTTCAGAAACCAGTAATTCAAAAAAATGTCGGAATTGGTGATATTGCCGTAGAAATCGGCGCTTAACTGAATATGGTGATTGCCGAGAATGTCACTGAGCGCGATCTGACCAAGACCGGAAAAACCAAGCATTGAATAGTATGTGGCGGTAGCGGTCACATAGTCAAAAGTGAACTTGGTTCGGTAACGACTGATATCATCGGGGTCTAACCCGGTTTCTTCATAATAGTAGTCGCCGGCGCGTGAATCCGGGGCTTCGCTGGCGATCATCGTACCGAGCGGGTTCTTAACCACGCAAACGTCATACCCGTAGTCGACCAGATAGGAAAAAGCGATCTTGTCGCCGTCGGCCGATATTGTCGGGTAGAAAATACCGGAGTGGATGTCCGAACGATGGCTGATCCTCCCCTGCTGATAATCATAAAAATACAGATTATAGGCCCCGTGATAATCAGCGACGAAATATAGATCGCCGTCCGGAGTGAAAATCGGCGAAGCGACGTAACTGGTGCGGCTCGTGAGCCGCTCAATGCCGATACTGCTGGCCGCGAAAACGGCATAATTGCCGTAGTAGAAATCGTCGCCCGAATCGGGCCGGTCGGATACAAAAGCAATCACGCCGCGGTCAGAGAAAGCAGGATAACGATCAGCATAGATATCATCCGTAACCTTCTCAAGATCACCGGAAACCAGACTGAGCAGATAAATATCGCTGTAGCCGTTCTTCATGCCCGAAAAAACGATGCTCGAACCGTCGGGCGAAAAGGATGGGTTATAGACGCCGTCGAGATCGAGCGCGTACCGGTACTTCGCTTTCCCGGTGTGGGCATCAATTATATAGAGCACATCGCGGCCCCTCGCCCGCGCCGCGAAAGTAATATACTTGTCGTCGGGCGAAAAATCGAGGCCGCCCTTATACAAATGCAATCCCTCATAACCGGCCGAATAATAGGACTTGACCAGGCGTTTCAGCACCTTGCCGTCAATGCTCGATATCACGATGATCTCGGCAACGCCGCTTCGGTCGCTGATAAAAGCGATCTTGTCGCCGCTTGAAGAAATTGCTGTCGAAGTATTGTACAGCGATTTCGTCTTCTTATGTCCATAAACGACCCGGGCAAAAGCGTCGAAATTGTCAAGCAAAACAATGTCGGGCCAGTATTTACGCTGTAAATATCTCAACCACTGTTCGTTGAAATCTTCGACCGTGACACCGAACAAGGTCATGAACGCGGCTTCAAGATTTTTCTTGCTTTTCACGACATGGAGAAATTCGCCGACTTTTTCGCGGCCGTAGCGTTCGGCAAGATAGTGATAGAAAGCCTGCCCCTGTTTGTAGATGATGAAGCCGCCGTAATTGCCCAACGCCGACAGCGGGATCAGACTGTTGTGTATCACCAGATCCCTGATGATGATCTCGGTATGAGTATCCCACTCGAGCGATTCGTATTCAGCGAGTCCTTCTATGACCCACAAAGGGATCGAGTAGAAAAGATCACCGGTGAATATTGCCTCCATGCGGCCCGGAAAAAGGATCACGAATTGAAAAACGTGGGTGAGTTCATGGACAAGAACGTGGCGAAAATCTTCATAGTCGCCGGTAAACGGAACAACCATACGGTTTTTCAGTATCTCGGTAAAACCGCCGACCGCTTCCTCGATAAGTTCAAGCGTGATATTGGTCTGGGCAAAATCATTCGGCGAGTTGTAAAGTATCACCGGGACACGGAATTCGACTTCAACCCCGAAATCCTCGGCGAGTTGGGCATATCCGTCTTCCAGCACTTCCTCGGCAAAAGCGGCAAGGCCCTCGCCGCCCTGGTAGAAGTATATGTCAAAGTGCTCGGTTCTGAGGATATTGAACGAAAAATCGCGGTATTGAATTTTATTCTGACCAAAGTACTGAGTGCAGATGAAAAGCCCAATCAATGCGATATTCATCTTAGATTATACATGCCCCCCGAGCGGTGTCAATCTTTAGTTGACTCGTTTTCATAAATTAATATAATTCTACGCATGCATGTATTCATCAGTGATGCTCACATCCGCAGCGAAAGAAGCGCTCGCGCCAATATCCTGAATCGCTTTCTGCGTGAAATGTACGGGCGGATCGACAGTCTTTACATCCTCGGCGATCTTTTTGAATTCTGGTTCGAATACAACATCGTTTTTCCCAAAGATTATTTCAAGACCCTCGCCACCCTGTACAATTATATCCAGCGGGGGAAGCAGGTGCATTACATATTGGGCAATCACGAGGTTATGACCGGTTCACTGCTGAAGAACTTCGGTTTCATCATCCACCGGCAGGACGCGACACTCGAAATCTACGGCCGGCGGGTTTACCTTGCCCACGGCAATAAAATCGATCGTCGTGCCTGGACAACCATCTGGGCGAGATTGCTGAACTCAAAATTGAACCACACGCTGTACCGTCTCATTCACCCCGACATCGGCGTGTTTCTCGCGCAGGGCATCGCCTATCTTTCCCGTCGGCAGCGCCGCAATCCGAGATCGGTCAAACAGCTGGAGCGTTTTGCCCGGGAGAAATTGGAAAACGTTGATGTTGTCGTTTTGGCTCATTCCCATATCCCGGCTTGCCGGCAATTCAACGAACATAAGTATTATCTGAACACCGGTGACTGGATTAATCATTTTTCGTATGGACTGATCGACCGGGATCGCATCGGCATCGAATACTATCGACCTTGATTAACCGACGGTTTGCCGCATAGCCCCAGGTTTCTGCCCCAACGGTACTGCCATGAGGTTACTTTTTTGATCCCGGCTATTGCCGCATTGCCGGCCCGATATCCACATTCCACCAGATCATTGATGCCGGTAAAATCAGCCCAGTGAAAACTCCTCATATCCGGCCCGATTACCAGGTCGGCGGTTCTCAGAATACTCAGCAAATCCCGGGCATTACCCTGCAGCGCATATAACGCGCCGATCACCGAACCAATGGATGTTCCGCTGATATACGCCGGTTTCAAATCGTTTTCCTCAAGTGCCTGGAGAATCCCGATATGGGCGAGTCCCCTGGCGCCGCCGCCGCCCAGGGCAAGGCCGAATTTCATGATTCGTCGGCTTTGGACCCGGCCGAATTCATGGTTGCCGCCAGCATAACCCGGTCTCGGCCTCGGTTCTTTGCCTGATAAAGAGCCTGGTCGGCCCGGGCGATCAGTTCTTCGCGGGTTGTTCCATCGCTCGGGAAATGGGCGACGCCAATGCTGACGGTGATTTTTATCCGTACCTGGTCAAGACGGATCTCCGACTTCAGGATGTGATCTTTGATCTCGACCGCCTGTTGCATCCCTTTTTTCAACGAATATTTGGGCAAAATTATCGCGAACTCCTCGCCTCCGTAACGGGCCGAAATACCGGTTTTGGAGATAAGATTACCCAGGAATTTGATCACCCGGTCTCCGCCCTGATGTCCATAGGTATCGTTGATTTTCTTGAAATAATCGATATCCAGCATCAGCAGAACCAATTCTTTGTTACCGGCGATCTCCCGGCCGAGAATCTCCTGGAACTGACGGTGATTATAAAGACCGGTCAGACCGTCGCGGGCGGCCTTCTCTTTCTCGAGTTCATGGTGAACCGCGCGCTGCCAGACCAGACTCAACTGGGAGGCGAGTATCTCCAGGGCCATAACGTCATCATCAAGGAATCTGCCCTTGCGATGATCTTCACACCAGATTACGGCGAGAATATTGTCTTCCTGTTGTACCGGTACACCCAGGAAGGCGTGATTTCTGGTTCGGCATCCCTTTTTGAAGATGATCTGATCGCCTTCCCGGACATCGTCTTTCTTAAGAAATTGACGATGCTTGACGATCATACCGACCAGCCCTTCATCCAGATTGAACATCGTATCGGGTTTTATGTTGCTCGATCTGATGATTTTACCCCAGGCGTTCAGTTCATCGATCTCGGCGACGGTAATGTCGTCGCACTGCATAACCTCGCGAAAAGTGCTCATCGCGTCGTTCAGTATCCTGGATAGATCAAACCCCTTATGCAGACGTTCGGCCATATTCGCGATCGCATCCAGATGCTTGGCTTTCGTGTATTCAGTCTCATACTGGCGCATTATCGCCAACATCAAGCTCAATGCTTTAGCGGCATCTTCCAACAGGGTTCGATCCGCTTCCTCGAGCGGCTTCGCTTTCCGGTCGATCACCAGCAGCCCCTCGAATCTCCCCCCGACCATCAAGGGCGCAACCATGACCGACGATATCTGCAATTCGCCGCGATAATAACCCAATTCTTCCGGATCTTGAGAAAATTCGGTTATCAACAGCGAACGCTGGGTCGAGATCACCTGACGGTAAATGCCTGAAGTTGACTCGACGACAATATTGCTCCTGAATAATTCAGATTCCGATATTCCGTATATCATTGTCAGATGGTCGCTGTGATATGCCAGCAGCGCGGTCGTATGCGCCTCAAGAATCCGGTGAATGAACTTGGCGAGAAATAACAGCGGCCTTTCCACCGCGCCGTGGCTGTCGATCATCTTATCATCGGTTATGATCGCTTTGCGCTCGAATGCCGCCGGCGCGAGAAAACTGCTTTGGGCTTCGAATTTTATCAGCGATTTTTTCAGGTAGGCTTCATTCACGCGGCTCCGGTAAAATATCATCTGGTAGACAATCAGGCTGAGCGCGAAGACAAGCAGCGGCGGTACCTGTACTGAATGCCTGAATATTGCCGCAAACAGCTCGACGCCGAACGTGGTCACGCCGATCAACCAATAATGCCAAGGGCTTTCGCGGTATCCGATCATGCCCAGAATCGCGATGTAGAAATAAAAAAGCGGCGAGTTGACACCGCCGGTCAATTGAACAAAAACATTGGCCAGCATCATCCCAACAATGCTGTTGACCAACCGGAGCCGCGCTTTATGCCAGTAATAGCCGTAGTAAACTACGAGAAGAGCGGCAAAAATATACCAGTAGGGCGGTCCGAGCGCCCGCTGGATTATGCCCAGCGCGCTCAAAACCGCGTAGATTATCGCAACAATGTAGAAAATCTTTATTCCCATTCAATCGTCGCCGGAGGTTTTGAAGTTATGTCGAAAACAACCCGGTTAATGCCTTTAACTTCATTGGTTATGCGATTTGATAACCGGGACAGGAATTCATTGGGTAATCGCACCCAGTCCGCGGTCATACCGTCCTCGCTCTCGACGGCCCGGAGTGCGATCACGTGATCATAGGTGCGCTTATCGCCCATCACGCCCACGCTGCCCAGGGGCAGCAGCACGGCGAAGATCTGCCAGATCCGGGGATAGTTTTTCAGCCTGCGGGCTTCTTCCTGCAGGATGCGGTCGGCCTTGCGTAGCAGATCAATCCTCCGGTGGTTCACGGCACCGATAATTCTGACCGCCAGACCAGGTCCGGGAAAGGGCTTTCGTTGAACAAAGCGGCTCGGCAAGTTCATCACGACCCCGAGCTTTCTCACCTCATCTTTGAACAGCATACGCAACGGTTCAATAATCTGCAGGTTCATTCTTCTTGGCAGGCCGCCGACATTATGGTGGCTCTTGATCACGGCCGATGGACCGATACCACGCCCCGATTCGATGACATCCGGATAGAGAGTCCCCTGAACCAGATACTTTACCCCTTTGATCCGCCGCGCTTCCTTTTCAAACACTTTGATAAATTCATGTCCGATGATTTTGCGTTTTTTTTCCGGATCGGTGACACCGGCAAGCCGGTTTAGAAAACGGCGCCGGGCGTCGACAATTCTGAGATTGATCCTTGACCGAAGACTCCGATACACCTCTTCCCTTTCCCGGTATCTTAATAGACCGTTATCGACAAAGATCCCGATCAGGTTCTCGCCGATTGCATTTGCGGTCAACGCGGCGGCGACCGTGGAATCGACCCCGCCGCTGATCGCGCAGATCACTTTGCCCTTGCCAACCCGGCGCCGTATCGACCCGGTCTCGTTTTCAATGAACCTATCCATTGACCAGTCGGGACGTGCCCGGCATATACGATAGAGAAAGTTCCTTATGATATTTCTTCCGTACCTGGTATGGCGTACTTCGGGATGGAATTGCAGTCCGTAGAAATTTCCGAACTGAAAACCGGCGATTCGCGTGCCGGCGGTCGAGGCGATTATGCGTCCGGAACGGGGGATTTTCACGACCTTATCGCCGTGGCTCATCCACACGTTGAAACTTTCGGGAACACCCTCGAGGATCAAACTCCTTTTCGCGCTGACACCGACCTGACCATACTCGCGGGTTGGTCCATGTTCCACCTTGCCGCCGAATATCTCGGCGGCTAATTGCATGCCATAGCATATGCCCAGAACAGGAACATCCAGTTCGAAAAACTTGCGGAACTGAACGGCGCGAATTTGATAGACGCTGCCCGGACCGCCGGAAAGGATGACCCCTTCCAGGTCCTTCTGAAGCGACCGGTCAACATCGAGGAAACAGCTGAAAATCTCCGAATAGACGCCGCATTCCCTTACGCGACGCGCGATCAACTGCGTGTACTGCGAGCCAAAGTCAATTACCGCGATCACGTCGATCTCTCGAGCGCGCGCCGGGCGAGTTTGGCGAGGGTCTTATCCGCGACCAGGGACAATTCTTGCAGCACGGCCGGTAGATTCTGCGGTTTGATCTTGATCAAAGTCGCCAGGCCCAATTCCTTGATCCCGCGCGCGACCGAGTCGGATCTTTCCTGTAGGGCGATCAACAAATCCTTCACCCAATCCGCAGCCTCGAACAGCGTTTTGCTTTCGATGATATGCAGCACTTCGATATAAACCGCGTCGCCGGTGTCCATAAAGCGCGGCAGCAGCTTAACGAACCGTTCCGAGCTCAATCTTGTCCTCAATCCCTTAAGGACTTCGGCGGTGACGTCGGTCGAAGTATCATGCAGCGCCTTGAGCAAGCCTTCAGTGTAATCAAGTTTGATGAATGTTTTGACCAGTTCGAGACGCACCCTTGAATCCTGATCATTAAGCAGCGGCTCGAGTTGATTCACGATGTCCGGCGTGCCGATATCTTGAAGTATCGTGAGTATATTACGGCGCAGAAACCACTCGGGTGCGCCCAAATTCTTAAGCAATACGGCGACGCTTTTCTCGCCGACGTTCTTCATTATGTCGACAAAGCGCATGCGGATATTATAATCTTCGATATCCCGCAAGGTTATGATCGCCTGATTGACCGCCGCGGCGCCGAATTTCACGATCGCAGCGCGCACTTCGGGATATATGCCGCTTTCCCAGACCATTGAAAAAAGCAAAGTAAGCCCGATCGGATGTCCGGTAGCGCCAAGAAATTCGATAATCTTCTTTTTGAACGCCAGCGGCATCAGTTCCTTTGACAGAACCGTGTTGAACGGTTCAAGCAGTTTAGAACAGAAATCTTTCTGGTGATGTTTCCGGCACACTTCATAGAGACGCGCCAGATCGTCAAATGTCCGCTCGATTGCCTCCAACACCGGCTCCTGGTCAAGGGCGATTGCCAGTCGCGCGATGATGTTTTTTGCGGTATCATAACTGCCTTGATCAACGAAACGATTGCCAATGACCATCAGCGAACGCAGTGCATTTTCGCGGGTCGAGACATTATTGGATTCGAGCATGGCAAAATACGGTTCGATCGACATGCGCAGATCATCCTCGGTGACAACCGCTGCGAGTTTGTCGCTCAACAGCAGCCGCACTCCGGCATGAGCCAGGTGCTCGTAAATATTAGGCATTTGCTGTTTCAAAGTCGGGATCATGCGGGCCAGTTTGTCTTCGTCAACTGCGCCCAATAGATTCCGGATATTGCTTTCCTGATTATTCGCAACCCACTGCAGGACAAGTTGAGACAGAAAATCATTGTGCGCGCCGCCCAGGAATTGCAGCATGAATGGCTGCAATTCCATGTTCTGGAACAATTGCAGACGCTGATCCGCCGGGATCATCTGAATTATCCTGGCAACCGATTGACCGTACATCTTTTTGGAATCTTCCGGCGCCTGTTCTATGCCCTCGGTCACCGCGGAAAACTGCTCCCGCATCTCCTGAACCGGCAAACCTTTATCAACGAAATTCTTCAGCGTTCGCAATGCGCCCAGAATCTCTTCTTTGGTCCGGGTGCTCTTGTCATCGACGCCGGCGACGGCGATCGTGCCGCTCGTCTGAACGCCGAACTGCACGGTATTGATTTTGATCTCCCGGGATCCTCTTGACTCCAGCATTGCCCGGGCATTGCCGTACACCTTGATCTTCATCTTCGGTGTGCTCAGCACCTCAAGCAGACTCTTTATATCCTGCGCGGTCACGGCATTGCCAAAGGTCAGGCTGTCAACTTCAATTTTTCTCAAGGCCTCGAGCATGGTAAGCAAAGCGGGATTCTTTAGGGCGTCGATTTTCATATCCTGAAAAATCACGGTCTGCTCAAGAAAAAACATGGAAAACCCGTCGAGTTCGGCATTCAATACCGACCACTGCTCCAAGATCGTGGCTGCGGTCTTGTCCATGATCGGATGTCCCGGGGGATAGGATTTTGATGTTCTGAAACCAACTGCCAGTTCTTTCAAAAAATCGTTGATCCGCGACTGATCCACGCTCAATTCTAACCAATATTCGCGGCCTGTCAACGACGCAACAATATTCGCAGAATCAGTTTCTATCTGCCGTTGAATTCCCTTGCTTGTTGCCGGGAAATCGTGTATAATCCAACCGGCATCAAAGGAGCATTAATGCTTGAAAAATTGATCGAAACAAAGAAAGCAATTATCGGAGTTGTCGGGCTTGGCTACGTGGGTCTTCCGCTGGCCGCCGAGATCGCAAAAAGAGGATACCACGTAATCGGCTTCGACATTGACCAGCAGAGGGTCAAGGAGATCAACGCCGGTATTTCAAAAATCGGTGATGTCACCACCAGGACGCTCAAGCCGTTGGTAAGCAAGCAATACATACGCGCCACAACCGATCTGCATCAGTTGAAACGTTCTAATATCATATTGATCTGCGTCCCCACGCCGGTGAATCAGAACAAAGAACCGGATCTTGGTCCGGTAGTGGACAGCGCGCGCGCGGTTGCCGGCATTCTAAGGAAACATCAACTTGTGATTCTGAAAAGCACCACCTATCCGGAAACGACTGAGAAAATATTGCTGCCAATCCTCGAGGAATCAGGGTTAAAAATCGGCCGCGATTTCTTCCTGGCTTTCTGCCCTGAACGCATTGATCCCGGGAATAGGCAATATGGAGTCCATAACACCACCGCCGTGATCGGCGGCGTGACTTCGAAATGCACGAGGATCGCCGTCCATTTTTACCGTCAATTCGTGAGGAATGTCTATCCGGTTTCTTCAGCCAAAACCGCGGAAATGACCAAGATCCTCGAAAACACCTTTCGCAACGTGAATATCGCGCTGGTCAACGAGTTCGCCCAGCTCTGCGAGCGCATGGGCGGCATTGACATATGGGAAGTTATCGAAGCCGCCAAAACAAAACCTTTCGGTTTTATGCCTTTCTATCCCGGGCCCGGTGTCGGCGGGCACTGCATTCCGATCGACCCATATTATCTCTCATGGAAAGCCCGGGAATACGATTTTCATACTGTGTTTATCGAACTATCGGCGCGGATCAACGAAGAAATGCCGTATTTTACGGTCAACAAGACGATCGAAGCCTTGAGCAGCCGCGGAGTGTGTCCGAACCGAGCGAGAATACTGCTGCTCGGCATGGCTTTTAAGAAAGACATTTCCGATCTCCGGCATTCGCCGGCGATCCGTTTCTATCAGATAATCAAACCCAAAGTCAAAGCCGTGGAATATCATGATCCGCATGTGAGATGCTTTATTGACAACGGCATTAAGGTACGATCGGTAAAATTGACCGGGAAGGCCATAAAAAAGTTTGATGCGCTGGTAATCCTGACCGATCACAGCGCTTATGACTATCAATACATCGTTAAGCAGGCCCGGCTGATCATTGACACGCGCAATGCTATCAAGGGTAAACACCCAAAGGTTAGGAAACTGGGTTACCGAAAACCATCGAAATTTCGTTGAATTATCTACAGAAACCCCTCCCGGCCGCGACCCGCAGGTCGCGACCGGGAGGGGAAATGTATCTAACATTTAGACAAGCCGTTCAGTTGTAAGTTTATTATATCACATAGAATCCGCTATCTATCTATGAATAGATCCTGCTGGGTCAATTTGGTTTTTTTCATTTTTCTCATGCTGAATACCTCACCCTCTTCGAAATCACGCAGTACTTCTTTTGCCCGGCTGATAACCGACGCGGGCAAGCCGGCGAGACGGGCGACCTGTATTCCATAGGATTGATCGCTCGGCCCGGGCGCTATTTTTCTCAAGAATATGATCTCGTCGCCCCATTCTTTGACAAGAAAATTGAAATTCCTTACGCCGTTCAGAAAATCTTCCACCCGGGTCAGTTCATGGAAATGGGTGGCAAAAAGCGTGCGCGGTTTCTTGTTGGCATGCAGATACTCGACCACTGCCCAGGCCAGTGCCAACCCGTCATAGGTCGACGTACCCCGGCCGACTTCATCAAGTATGACCAAACTGCGGTCGGTCACATTGTTCAGAATATTAGCGGTTTCCATCATCTCGGCAAGAAATGTACTGACCCCGCGCGATATATCGTCGCTGGCTCCGATCCGCGTGAAAATCTTGTCGACCAGACCAATGCGCGCTTCCTTTGCCGGCACAAAACTACCGATCTGAGCCATTATCGATATCAAAGCGACCTGACGCAAGTAAGTCGATTTTCCGGCCATATTCGGGCCGGTGATAAGCAGGATTTGATTCGCGCCGCGATCGAGCGTAAGATCGTTGGGCACATACGATCCTTTTTCAAGGATCTTCTCGATGACCGGATGACGGCCTTCGATTATCGTAATCCTTGCGTCGTCGGCGATTACCGGACGCGTATAATCGTTGAGCACGGCATTTTGAGCAAAACCCTGAAGCATGTCGAGCACGGCCAGCGCCCTGGTGGCATTGAGTATCGACTCCGCGTAACCGGCGATCCGGTCCCGCACCGCGACGTACAGTTCATACTCAAGTCCGATGATTCTAGCCTCGGCATTCATTATTTTTTCCTCGAACTCCTTGAGCATTGGGGTGTAGAAACGCTCGGCATTTGCCAGTGTTTGCTTGCGAATATAGTCTTCGGGAACCGCGCCTAAATTAGGCTTGGTTACTTCTATATAATAACCGAACACCGAATTGTAAGCGACCTTTAACGAATTGATCCCGGATCGTTGCCTTTCCTTGATCTCATAATCGATCAACCATTGCTTACCGCCTTTGGCAATGTCTCTCAATTCGTCAAGCTCTATCGAATAGCCGCTGCGTATTATCCCGCCGCCGTCAATCGCGGCCGGCGGTTCCTCGGTGATTGCTTTTTCAACTGCCGCTGTGACTTCCGAGAAATCGACCATCTGTCGGTATATTTCACCGAGCATCGTCGATTCGCAGTTTTCGATCAGCTCTTTTATCTCAGGATAAAGCACGAGCGAATTTTTCAGGGCGATCATCTCCCTGGGCATGATGCGCTGGCAGGCAAGCCTAGAGGTTATGCGCTCGACATCGTTGATCGTTTTCAGGATCGCCCGTAACTCCTGGCGCAGGAATTCCTTCTGCCGGAGTTCGTCGACCGCGTCGAGCCGGGCATCGATTTTCTCAACCTTGAGCAGCGGTTCTTGAAGCGCCCGGCGCAGGTATCGTTTGCCAAAAGAAGTCAGGCAGTTGTCGACCGCGGATAACAACGAGCGAGTATCATTACCCTGTACATTTTCAAAAATCTCAAGATTGCGGCGCGTCGTGGCATCCAGATACATGAAGTCCTGGGCGTGAAACAATACCAGCCGGTCAATGTGTCCAAGCGCGGTCTTCTGGCTTTCGGACAGGTAGTACAATAGCGCGCCGGCGGCTCCGATCGCAAGATTAAGCCCTTCGACACCAAAACCATCCAGCTTCATCACCTTGAAATGCTCGCAGATCTTCTTGGCGGCGATCTCGGCAATATAGTGATAACCATCGAGATGAGTTATCGTGACACCGCAATCAAGGTCTATCCCTTCGGGTAATACGATCTCGCGTGTTTCCTTGCGCAACAGCAGTTCGTTAAGCTGCCCCGGTTCCACTTCACAGCAGGAGAATTCGCCGCTGGTTATGTCACAGAACGCGACGCCGATATTTTTTTCGTCGGGCAGGCAGGCGGCAATGAATAGAGATTTTCTTTCGTCCAGCAATGAAGGACGCAGAATGGTTCCGGGAGTAATCACCTCGACGACGTCGCGGGCGACCAGTTTTTTACCTTTTGTCGCCGGTTCAAGCTGCTCGCAGATTGCCAGTTTGAAACCGAGCTTGACCAGCCGGGCGATATAATTCTCGCTCGCCTTGATCGGCACGCCGGCAAGCGGTACTTTAACTCCCTTTTGCAAGGTCTTGGCGGTAAGGGTTATGCCCAGACACGAACTTGCAAGCTTAGCGTCATCATAATAGAATTCGTAGAAATCGCCGACCCGGAAGAGCAGCAGATTGTCCTTGTATTTATTCTTGATCTGCTCATATTGTTCGAGCATAGGCGTTAGCTGCATAATTCAAACCGGCGATGTAAATCTGGCAATCCGGAATTGACCGGGTCTATCGAATTCAGTTTCCTTTGACAACATTGCCTTTAATGCCCAGTGAATCGAGCTTCAGGGCATAGGCTTTGGCTTCTTCAATCTTCTCGAATTGACCAACCCAGACCCGGTAATAGGTATTGCCCATGACCAGGGCCTGCACAATCCGGGCGGTCAAGCCCTTTTCTTGCAAATCCCGAACGTACTTCTCGGCATTATCGCGGCCGCGATACGATCCGACTTGAACCGTATAGTATTCCTCCCCGCGCGGAACAACCTCACTACCGGGCGCAATCGTTTTCGCCCGGTCGGCCCAGATCGATTTAGGAAAGGATCTTTTGAGGTTTTCAAACGTACTGGCGCCCTGCTTCTCATCGCCGCTGCTTAAATAGGAAACCCCCAGCCAGAACAAGGCCTCGTCTTTACTGCCCGTTTCCGGGAATTGACGCAACATCTCATTCAATGTAACGATCGCGTTCCGATAATTCTTCAAGGTAATGTTTGTCTTGGCGATTTCAAGATATGAAAGATCGGCAAAGCGCGACTGCGGGTAGCCTTTTATTACCCGTTGATAATAACCCAGTGACGAATCCGGATTCAGCGAAAGCCTGCCGAGATAGAAATAGGCTTCAGCGATCCTGGGATTGCTGTTATCATTGGTTATCCGGACGAAAAGTTCGCGCGCCTTTTCAAATTGAAAGGCGTTGAACAACCGTATTGCCTCGTCGATATCCTGCGCGAAAAGGCTAAGCGGTATTATAAGTAAGCAAAAAATGATTCGATAGCGTGGCATTTTGGACATAAGAACCCATGTTCGCCGCTTATAAAACCACAATTGGCGCACCGGAATTTACCGGTTGTCATGCTGTTGATCATCTCATCAATCTTCCGTTGAACCTCTGGCTCGCTCGACGTATTCCTCAGGACATGCAGTCTGGGCAATACATGATCGGGAAATGTATCGGCCATTTTTGCGTAGATCTGTCTAGCTCTTTCTGGTTCGCTCTTCTTTTTGAATAGCGCCGCGAGTTCAAAACCAACCGCAAAGTTCTTCGGATCAGCCAGAAAGATCTTTTCGTACTGGGGTATAATATCCTCAAATCGATCCAGCTCGAACATGACCCTGCCGTAACGCGACAAGATCAAAAAAGCATGATCCGGGTGATTGCTGATAATACGGGCATAGTATTCAGCCGCTTTCTTAAGGTCGCCTTTCCGGTCATAATAATCTGCCAGGTAAAAAAGGGCGGTCAGGGAATTGGCGTTGATCCTCAAGGCTTTGCGGAGAATCCCCAGAGATTCCTTCTCATTATCGCCTGGTTTATCGCCGCCGCCGGTCAACTTACCATGTGCCGATGAAGCATAGTAGAAAGCAAGCCGGGCATCTGATCGCCTGGCAAAATCCGATTCTTCGTAAACGACCGCGCAATCGGCGAACTGCCCCATATCTTCTTGCAGTCTGAGTATCATCTCCTGCGCCGGCTGATCCTTCTTATCGATCTTGAGAATCTCACGGAGAAAAGCAATTGCCTTGTTCTTGCGATCGATCGCGATCATATCGTCGACCAGCGCATAGTACACCCTTTTTTCCTCGTGCCGTTTCAACATTGTCCGCACGGTCAGGGATTGATGGATCTTGATCGCGGTGTCATGGTCGCCTTTTTCCCGGCAGAGATTGCCGAGCCGTATATAGGCGTCAACCAGGTCGGTATCGATCGAAATCGCCTCTTTGAATTTTTTCGCTGCGATATCGTTCTGGCGATCAAGCTGGGCGATCAGGGCTTCAATATAGGGAGTACGGCCGGACACTTTCTCCCGGCGCCTCTGGAAGAACAGGTATAGAACGATTGCGATAAGGACAATGACAATGAGGACAAGATAGGTCATTTCTCCTCCTCAAAAGGGAGGTTGCGCAGCGCGTCGAGCTCTTTGCGCAATGCCTTGTGTTCGCGGTTCAACCGGCGCAGATTACTGCGCAGCACAATGCCGTCGGCCAGAGCAAAGATAAAAACAAAAAGTACCCCGGCGATAAACGAATACAAACTCAACATCGCGATCGGGACATCGGCTATTTTCTTGCCGAAAATATCAATTTCAATCTTGTGATCCAAATTGAGCATCATGAAACCGACGATAAAGGCAATAACGATAATGACAAAAACCAGCGCCAGAAATCGCATCAGACCTCCTAGAGATATCTTATACAGATAACAAAAGATGTCAAGACGCAGATGAACTGACCCCGCTCGCCACCGTGGGTAACCCCACCGCATTGTAGTTTGATACCACCACCTGGTTATTCCGGAGCCCATGAACCCAAACAGTGCTTCATCCGGGTCATCAAACTCGTGGGGGATCACTGGTTCTCGAAAACGGGGCTGTTCTTTGAAAGAACACCCAATGGCTGATTATTGTTATCGAATACCTTGTCAGATATTGCACATCCCGGATAATCGTTGTTGCCAGAGCCAAAAGTCGGCGTCGGATCGAAATACCAATCACCCACCACCTTATGTTTTTTGTCATAACTGTTATAAGTAAAACAATGGTATTTTGCGGTCGAGTAATTTGTCGGCGGCGTTGGCGCCAGCAAAGGATATGACACCGAATCAGTAGGCCAGCCTATGCCAATATTAACGACAATAAATCCATTGCTGTCAGGTAAACCAAAGGGCCGAACTACTGATGACCGCATATCCGGTTCCGCGCAAATAGAGTTGTGTATTCACGCTGGCTGCGCCGGGAGAGGTTTTAATCCGAAAACCGCTTGCTTGACTTTGCGCGCCAGATGTTTATAGTTATAGCATGGACAAAGACCGCAAGTTCTTCATGGACAAAAAGATCGGCGTGCTTTACGGCGGCTGGTCCAGTGAACGCGAAATATCGATCGGTTCGGGCAAATGCGTGATCGAATCGCTCAAGCGCCAGGGCTTCAGAGTCAAGGGCATTGATGTCGACCGCAATTTCATACGCCGTCTCAAGGATATCGATGTCGCCTTCATTGCCTTGCATGGCAAGCCCGGCGAAGACGGCATGATCCAGGCCGTGCTTGAGTATCTCGGCATACCTTATACCGGCTCGGGTATATTGGGTTCGGCGGTCGGTATGGATAAACTGCTTTCCAAACAGCTTTTCATCAGCCACAACATTCCGACTCCGGATTTCTACTATGACCAGGAGCCGGACGTGAATGAAGTTTTGATAAAAACCGATTTGCCGGTGGTTATAAAACCGCGCGACGAAGGATCGAGCGTTGGCATCAGTATCGCCGAAACAAAACCCGAACTTGAACGATTGATGCGGCGAACGAGTCGCAAATTCAAGGAAATGATTTTCGAGAAATTCGTGCCCGGCATTATGGCAACCTGCGGTATACTCAGTCAGGTTCCGCTGCCGGTGCTCGAGATCGTTCCTAAGAAGAACCGTTTTTATGACTATCGCTCAAAATATACCCCGGGCATGACCGAGTACATTGTCCCGGCCCGTTTACCCGAAGAGACCCGCAAGAAAATCCAGGAATATGCTCTTGCCGCGCATCGTGCGGTCGGAGCTTACGGGTTCTCGCGCGTGGATTTCGTACTCGACCTGGATCATAATCCCTTTGTCCTTGAGGTTAATACCATCCCCGGTCTGCTGAGCGGATCCAATCTGCCGCTGGAAGCCCGGGCGATCGGTCTTACCTACGATATCCTGATTTTTGAGATACTTAGAACCTCATTGATCCGGTTCAACCGCAAATAATCGATTCAGCGCCGCACGATACGGCCGTATTCGCGATCGTAGGCAAAAATGCTGAACAACCCGCCGGTATGAAGAAAAATCACCCTTTTATAGCTTCTTCTCTTAAGATCATTGATCATGCCGTGAAAAGCCTTGCCCGTGTACACCGGGTCAAGGATCAAACCATATTTCAACATTCGGCGTATCGTCATCATCTCGGCGTCATAGGTCAAACCATATCCCGGGCCGACATAACCGGCGATCAACTTGATGTCCTTTTCGCCGATTCCGGATCCTGTTGCGAAACGCTGCCTTGCCCGCTCGACGATGTTCAGAATACGGCGTCTAAAATAAGCAACTGAATCGCAAACAATCACGCCAACGATGTCGATCTTCAAACCGGAGATCATTTTGCCGACCAACAGCCCGGCGTATGTGCCGCCCGAACCGACGGCGCAGTATACCGCTTCAATGTTTTTATCCTTGATAAAAGCCGTCATCTCCTTGAATCCGGCGACATAGCCGAGACACCCGATCTCGTTGGATCCGCCTTCGGGTATGACATAGGGACGGAAACCGAGGCCGGCAATGCGTTCGGCATATTCGATCATTATCGCCTCGGCGTTCCTGTATTGATAAGGCGTTATGTAGTTGATTTTGGCGCCGAGCAGCTGATCGATCAGTAGATTGCCGGTTGAGCGAACCGATTTTCTGCCCCTCAGGAACAGATGGCAGTCAAAACCGCAATGCCGGGCATAAGCCGCGACCGTTCGGCAATGATTGGATTGTACGCCGCCACAGGTTATCAGTACATCGCACTTCAGGTGGCTTGCCTCGGCGACAAGATACTCCATTTTGCGCGCCTTGTTTCCGGATATCAGTAATCCGTTCAGATCGTCCCTCTTCACGTATACCCGGCGCCCGGGCATAAGATCTTCCATCTCAATGATCGGCGTCGGCTTGATCAAGCCGACCGGTTTAATGAGCTTCATATATCATTATAGATTAATCTTCTTCATTTTCAAGACAATTTTTCAATCATACTCTATTGAGACGCATGACAGAAAAGCGTATTGTCATTGCGCCTATGAGAAAAAGTCAATACCTCAAATAATTTTTCTGTTTTTCGCTAAAAATAATTCGTATTCTTTCATTTTTCGATCGTGCAACCCTTTATTCATATATCGGTAGTACTCTCTTTTCTCTAACATATAAAATATCGCCACAAATATCTTTCTCGCAACCGCCATCCTTGCCTTACATGCACCTTTGTGAAAGGTGGCAGGTCTTGACATTAGACAAATGGCGAAGCGGGCGCCTTTTTTTTCAAAAACCAAGTTTCTCGAAAAAATCGCGAAAAAATTTGTGCCATGTACCAGTTCTATT
>JBBIHN010000017.1:0-14610 GCA_037446995.1 Caldifarciminota bacterium
AAACGAACCGTAGAAGTATTCGTCCAGGTTGCGCGCCTTGGCGGTTATTTCATACCAGCCGGTAGGCGCATTTGCGGCGATCGGCAGTTTAATATCAAAAGCGCCGTAGGACGACAGCGTCACGTCGCCGCTAAAAATTTCCTCGTCGCGTGAATTGAGAACCCGGATTTCGCACCCGGCGAAATTGACCGGAATTTGCCATTTACCCTTGATCTTTTCGCGGATAATGCCCTTGATATAGACATTCTCGCCGGACCGGTATATGCCGCGCTCGGTAAAAATATAACCCTGAAACCGTTCGGGCTCTGGCTGCCAATCATAGGCGATGCCGAAATCGTACGGGTATATTCCGGTGCCCTCGTTCGATGCGATAAACGCCTCATCATCCCCGTGACTGGCAAAAACCCATATTCGCGGCTTGTCCCAGCTTCTTGCCGGCATAACGCCGAGCTGCTTCCAGCCGGGAGTTTCGGCCATACCGTTTTGATCGGTCCAGCCGCTCCACAGGATGCGGTTGTCATCATCTCGTAACTCGACATTCGCCTTGCTGACCGGCCGGCCGTCTTTCAGAGTCGTCACCCAGATCAAGTTGTTCTCCGAAGAGAACTTTCCGGTTATGGCGAGATTCGTCACCTGAACGAATCCTCGAAAATAGCGCCGGTTATATCTGAGATCTTTGCGGGCATCGATTTCAAAGAAAACGAACCCCATGTTTCTTCCCTTGAGGACTTGATCGAGTTCGAGCGGCCGGGTTGTTCGCCGGTTCCATTCCGGATTCAGGTTCCAGGTTTCGTCGATCGAATACTTGAATGGCGGGGTAAAGGACTGATTGCTGCTAAACGCCTGATAATTCCGCACAAGAGGGATGATATGATTTCGGTTCACCAGCGCCATGCGTTTCTGGACTTTGTTCACGTTGACAACCGTGACTGCATGACGGCGATCGGTGTCGGATTCGACAATGCCCCGGCCCGTGGCGGTTTGGATATTCGGTATATAGTCGGTGGTTCTGAAGCTTGTCACAAGGTCTTTTCCAAGACGATTGCCGAATCGGTCTTTAAGGTTTTTGCCGATCGTTACCTGGTACTCGGTCGCCGGCTTGAATTCAAGATAGAAATACGGGCAGATCGCCGAGCTTGACCAATTCTTGTAGTATTCGGGGATTTCCACCGGCGGATCAAAAATGATATGTTCGACAAGGTCGCGGTAGTAGACCGGATTGCTGAACACAAGGCCGATCGATCCCTGCGGGTCAATCACGTTCTGTTCCGGTCCTTCGCCGGTGAAGTAGTTATAGGTATAGAAGAATATGGTTCGGTCTTCTTTCAGTCCATGCTCGCCCAGAGCGCCGGGCAGTCCTTGCTTGAATTCGACCGCAACCTCGCTCTGAATCGGAAAATTACCTTTTGGGGCGATTACCAGGACATTATCCGGTTTCCAATAGTCGCCAAAATTCTTTATTTCGGCCTCGTTCATAGTCCGGATCTGAAAAGCCATATTCTTGGCAAATCCTCTGGAATCCTTGACCTTGAGTTTGATAAAAGGTTTTGCTTTGCTGGCCGACATTTTTTGATTGAAGCGCACGTAGATTTTATGGTCGAGTTCGACGAATTCCTGATTATTGTAGGGCCGCGAATACACTATTTCGGTGCGAGCCGTGATAAACTCCCAGTCAAAGTCATTCTTGAGCGTCATGCCGCTCAGGGATTTTGTTCCTTTTGGTACCCGGCATTGAAAACGGGTGCCGCCGGGCAATTTCTCATCAGGGATGAAAAACAAAGTTGATGTGCCGCGCCACCGATAGCGGCCATTAATCTGAGGAGTCAATTTCAGCGGCCCGGACGATTCAAAATCGGGCAAACCTTCAAGCGGCACCATTGGTTGGTTAAATGACACCATTATCTCGTTCACTTCGCTTAAGCCCTCGGTTCCGCCGGCCGGGGCGGCATAAAGGACTTCGACATCGCGTCTTGCGCCTGCAGCGAGCTCGAAACCGGATTCGTGGGTTCTCTTGCGGGGGCATGAGATCATAAGCGCCAGTATGAATACTGAAAATATTATCGCGAATTGTTTCATTTTTCCTCCATCGGTTAGTCTAACAAAAAAAAATGATGTAGTCAACATTATTTTAATAAATACTAATCCCTAAATCCGAAATCCTAAACAAATCCAAATATCAAAATCCAAAATTCCTAAAACTACCTAAATGCCTAAAACTCCGCAATGCAAATATGCCGCTGTGCGGCCTGAATCAATGTCTACGGCATGGAATCATCCGTCTATGGCGGAGGAAACACGCGACTTCGTCGCTGGAATTTTTCGCAATAGGTATTTGCGCTACGCGATGCGTTCTTTTTCGCCGATTAGCGCCTGGCGATTAGCGGGTACCGTTTTTTTACTAGAATCGACGCAGGTCGCGGTAAGTGAATGTCCATTCGGGCGTATACAATATGGAATCACTGCTCACCCGATACCACGGACTGAGCACAGGGTCATTAAGATTTTTTAGGATATGAAAATCCTGCGCCGGCATATAACTCTGGCCGAGCAGGAAGATTTTTT
Source organism: Caldifarciminota bacterium (assembly GCA_037446995.1). Lineage (GTDB taxonomy): Bacteria > Hydrothermota > Tepidihabitantia > SM23-42 > SM23-42 > RBG-13-43-14. Next base: position 2,563 of record JBBIHN010000017.1, read on the forward strand.
CTCCGGTAGTTAAATTTTCGGCGATATCCATGATCAGAACCGCATGGCCGGGGAAACCTCCCTGGATAAATATGTCGCCGATTTGCATTCCATTAATGTCATCAACCGGTTTCATCTGCTGTTGCAATGAAAAGGTGCCGGCATAGTTGAATATGAAGTCGAGATACTTACGGAAATTCGAATATGAAGAATCGGTCGCCGTTTGTTTCTGCCAGTTGACCCGGTCGTTAATGACCCGGGGCCGATAGCCATTTATCCATTTACGGTATTTTATCATATCGCCGTTGGTGATGCGGAAAAGGATCGAATCGTTACTGCCGCGTGAATAAAAATATTCGGCGCGAAGCCGGATAATCGCGTCGGCGCATTGCTGAAGGTCTTTATCACCGACATCGATATCGACTACCGCGGCGTGCCCATATTGATATTGCTTCAAGGTACCGTCGTACAAAAATACTGACGGATTACCCGGCTTCAGCGGCGAATTCCGCAGCCAGTGACCGAATGATCCAGCGGGTGAGAAAACCCTTCGGTAACCGGCCGGTTCGGCAAAGCGGCTGACAAGGCTTTCAGCACCGCTCGAGTGTCGCCAGCAATAGTCATTCTTGAGATCGCCGTCATCAATTGTATGTTTGCCCTCGGTGTTCACTGTATGATTCCATGATCTCCGCATTGCGGCGGACAAATAATATGTATCCTTCAGATTTTCCCGGAAGGATTGATAGAGAGTACCAAGACCGAGAATTATCGCGGCGATCAAGCAGATCATTCCGGGCTTTTACTTTCTCAGCATTTTTACTTCCACGTAGGGAATAAGATTTCCCTCCTGTACAACCTGGCGCGTTTCCTTTTTCCCGATCGTGATCGGCACCTCGACTCGCTGATAGAGCATGCTCGGCCAGAAGGCGGCCTCGATGATCACGAAGAATTCGCCTTGCTTAAGCACGGCTCCTTGAGCGTTCTTCAGATCCCAGAAAAAAACCTGTTGCCCCAGATCAATGCTCGCGCCGGTTACCGCATCGACATCAGCGAATTCTGATGCGCGCGCGTAGAAAGGAAGAATGATCTGTTTGGTGCGGGCATTGCCGCTGAACCCCGAAACATATACGGTTTTTACGAAATTGCGTTCCTGGTCCTCAATCCAGACCGCGGTCTGGGGCGGCATTTCATCCTGAAAACCGAGAATGAAATTGATCATAACTGCGGGCTTGGGCGAGTTGCTTTCATCAACCATGCTCATTTTCGGACTGATCTGGTTGAAAACGGCTTCGGTCAATTCGCTTTCCGGATGATCGGCGGCAAGTCTGATCCAGTGGGTTTTGCTCAATTTCTGATAAGCGATTCCCAAGTAGAAAAGCGCTTCCGAACGCATATCGGCCGGCGCGTCGCCAAAAGCCACTTGTTCAAGATCACTGATCGCCTGACGCAGGCGGTTAACAAAAAACGGCAGTTCGACGCCGGCGATCCCGCGCATCAGCTTCAACTCAAGATTGTCCGGGGCGAGTTCAGCCGCTTCGTCCAGTAAACCGATGATCTCGAAAGCGATATCGGTTCGAAAATCCGTGTCCAGGCTGATTCTTGGATCATAACCCTTTTCAATTATCTGCTGAAGCACGACCGCCATGAATTGATAGGCGATGATGTCTCGTGGATTGAGGTTGATCAAATGCCTGAAAACCATGCTTGCCTCTTCGAGATAGCCAAGATCATGATAAGCCCGGCCAAGGGTGAATATCAGCTCCGGGTCATCTATGTTCTGATTGGCGGCAGCTTCGAGATCGGTCAGCTCTTGAGTTCGGGGAGACCGGAGCCGGGTCTGGTCGGCGTACCAGGTTTCGACCCGTAGAATATCATTCAGGCTGTTCCGGGCATACTTTGCCAGGTCGGATTCCGGCGTTTTATCGATAAGGCGCTGCCACAATTGCCGGGCGATTTCATACTCACCGATCTTCTGATATCCGATCGCCAAAAATTGATACGCCCGGAACAGCTGCTCGTGCAGCGAAGGGTCTTTCATATATTCAAAAGCATCGACCACGAGACTAAGGTCCTGGATTCCGGTTTCCAATTGACCGTACAATTTCGGCACGCTGACCCCCCAGGCGCCGCGATTGAATCGCGCGTTGAGGTTCTGAGGGTCAAGGTCCAAGGCTTTACCCCAGACGATGAACATATTCTCGATCATGTCCGTCGCCTGGTATACACCCAGGAATTGCACCTGTTCGGCAATGGTCTGGCCGAGCGCAAACCAGACGTTCGAGCTGTCCGGATATTCCCTGGTTGCCTCGGCCATGAGCACGGTCGCCTCGTGATATTTATCGTCCTGGATCAAACCAGTCGCCTGCTTCATGTATTCATCGATCGTCTTGGCAATGGCGACCGACGGGGTGTTGATCATTATCGTCGTCAATAGTAAAATGCCTATATTTCTGTTCATGATATTCTCCTGGTTACTTTCCGATCATTGTAACGATCTGGACCCAATAAGTCAATGAATGTATGGCGAGTCGAAAATAACCAAATCAGGGACGACAGGCCGCGCTGACTCGGTGACCATTGACAAATAATGACCTATCCTTATATTTAATTAAAGGAAAGGAGGCGTTATGAAAGCCATAATTGTGCTTACGGCAATACTCGTTATCGCCGGGTATGCCCAGGATTCGCTGCCCTGGAAAGGCACGATCATTTTCGATGACTGGGTCAGGGTTGATGACGCGCCGGGCATATCCGGACACCGGGCCGATCATCCGTACACGATAATCGACACCGACTACAATATCTATGTGGTCTGGCAGGACGACCGCGACGGGAACGGCCTCTACAACATCTATTTTTCTTATTCCAGCAATCTTGGTGCCACCTATTCGGCCGATATATGCCTGTCCGATTCCGCGCTGAATCTTAATTACCGCTATCCCTGGTTGATCAAGGGCCGGCAGACCCATGATATATACGTGGTCTGGCAGGCGCTGGCCGCGGATAATTTCTGGGATGTTTATCTTGTGCGGTCGAGCGACGGCGGCGCGACATTCTCGGCGCCCGATACAATACGCGGCATTACAATCAGCAATAATCAAAACAGCGAGGTCAATTTCGGTCCTTTACCGAGAGTCGCCCTGTCGGCAAACGACAGCATCCTGTATCTTGCCTGGGCCGACGGCGCCGGAAATAGTGCGACCCGCGTGAAATGCGCCCGGTCAACTGACGGCGGCAATACCTTTTTCGGCGACGTGATTGTCAATACGAATCTGGCCGGCGTTGCCCGGCATCCATCGATCGCGGTCGATGACAGCGATGTCGTGCATATTGCCTATGAACAGGGCTCAGGCACAAATCAGGATCCGCATCCGAACATATATTAAAATTACTCCCTTGATTCGGGCGCGACTTTTCAGGCGAACGCGATCCGGGTAAACGATAATCCGGCGCAGTCCTGCCGCCGGCTCAATCCTTCGATCACCTGTTACGCAAATAAGGCATTGGTCATATGGGAAGATTCCCGGCGGCCGCCGGCACATAACGATGATCGTCCGTATCTTTTCTTTGCGGATAAACCCGATACCGTGGATACTTTTTCGGTTAATCTGCAAGTGAATTTCAACTCCGGGATCACGAATTTCCGTCCCCGGATCGACATTGATCCCAATGGCATAATGGTGGTTGCCTGGCATAGCGATTTGGTCGCCAATGATACGTTCGGATTGCTGTTATGCGCTTACAGCGATTCACTTGGCGCCTTTGGGTATGCCCAGAGTCTGTTCGCGACTTATACCGGCTCATCGGCGGCGAATTTCGGCAATGCGTTTTATGCGCCGGGCTTGGCGGTGAGGGAGATCGACGGCGTAACCAATTTCTTTGTGGTCTGGAATGATTTCAGCGAAGACAATATCGGCAATATATATTCGGTCCGGGGCTGGGTGGTTGAATCCTGGGCCGATCTGGATGTCGACAATGATTCACTCGATGTTGTCAATGATACGATGAACTTGCGCACCCAGCCGGCCGGTCCGGTGTATTCGCCGTATGCCAAAGGGCGTTTCGTCCTGGCGAATACCGATGATTCGTATAATCCGGACCCTGAAGACGGCCCAAGCAGATCGAGGATTGATTCAATAAGCGGTTCGGCCGTTCTCTACGGACCGGGCGGCAGTATTGACAGCGTTTTCGTGCTGGGGCTGCCGTCGAGTATGGCGGTCGGGCAAACTCAAGTCTGCACCGTGGCGGTTGTGATTCCGATCGACATGGCCCGGGGAACCTATACCGGCTCAGTATGGATTTTCGGCCGGGATTCACTGGGCGCATTGGTTCAGGAGCATTTTACCTTGACGGTTCAAGGACCGAATCCGCGCCACAGTCTTGATTCACTGAGAATCGCGCCGATACCATTCAAACCCAACAGCGATCCGGCCCATGACGCGATACATTTTCAGGGCATTACCGCCGATGCAACGGTAAGGGTTTATGATCTTGCCGGATCCTTGGTTTTTGGTCCGGAAACCGATGCTGACGGCGACGGCCATATCGCCTGGGAGGCGGAAGTGGCGAGCGGAATATACATTTATCTTGTGACCACGCCTGACGGCGCGATGAAAAAAGGCAAGCTTTCGGTTATTCGCTAAGGAGGAAGCCATGAAATCAAGCACTGAATTAGGATTTATCAGGGGGACCGCGATTGTCATTTTTCTTGCCACGGCTCCGAGTTTTCTTTATGCCGGTGCTGGCGATGCCGGAGCCGCGTTTTTGAAAATCCCGGTCGATGCCCGGATTGTCGGCATGGGCGAAGCATCGGTTTCTTTTGTTGACAACGCCGCGGCGATGTTCTACAATCCAGCCGGATTAGGCAAGATAAAATCCTTGGATATTACCTTTATGCACAACTCGTGGCTGCTCGGCATGAATCATGAGTATTTCTCATCGGCGTTCGCGGTTCAGAAAATCGGTACCTTTGGTGTCGCATTCAATTATTGGGGATCGGGCGCGATACCGATCATCACGATTCGCGGCGACTCGACCGGCGAGACATTTTCCGCGTCTGATTGGACAATAAGCCTGGGCTATGGAATGGAACTTGGCGATTTATCGATCGGTGGTTCATTCAAATATCTCAGGGAATCCAATGAGGAATTCGGCGCATCATCAATGTCGGCCGATTTTGGCGCCGGTTATGACCTGCCAATCAAGGGATTGAAAGCCGGTATGTCGGCAACTAATCTCGGCAGCGGTTTCAGCCTTGATCAGGAGCAGTTCGCATTGCCGATGATGTTCCGGCTGGGCTGGCGCTATGATATGCAAAACCTGGGATTTGCTCATGATTTCATCATTTCCAATGCCGATCCAGTCGGTATTGCGCTCGGTTTGGAATACCGGGTTGCCGAGATTCTGGCTTTGCGCGCCGGTTATCGAACCGGTTCCGGGGTTCAGGGGCTTGCCGGTTTGAGATCAGGGATTGGAGTCGGAATCAAAGGATTCGGCATAAACTACGCGGTCGCTCCCTACGGAAAGATCGGAATCGCGCACCGGATTTCTTTGTCCTACGCGCCGATAAAATAAAAGCTATTAACGGTTGATCAAGCGTAACGCTGATTTGAAAAAAGGCGCGATCATCTTCTGATTGCACCTTAAGTTTTGTCGTGAAAGATCAATATCCGACTTTGCGCCGATGAGATTCAATCGGTCATAGGAGCATAAGCGGGATTCAATGGCCGATCGACACGCCGATGCCGAAAACCGGCTGGGTTTCACCGCCGCTTTCAAATAGCGGGGCTATTATGCCGCCTTCGAACATTGTCGATAGCATGGTGCCGAATCTTATTTTTATTCCGCCGACCGCTGATAGTCCGGCAACCGATTCAAAAAAGGAATTATCTTCGAACTCGCCGCTGATGCCAATGGTCGACAATCTTATCACGCCGTACGGATAAAGGATTTTGCTTGGCACGCCCAGATACAGCGAACCCTCGGCGCCATAAATAATCGCGCCCATAAAAGCCACGGCGCCGCCGGCGCCCAGTCCGAAGTATTCGTTCAGCCCATACTTGCCGTCCATTTTGATGCCCAGACCCCAGGTGTGAACGCCGATATCCGCCTTAGGCGCGATACCGGTGCGAATCCAGAACCCGGGAAACGCAAATACCTGCCCGGCTTCAGCGCTCCCGGTCAGGCCTGCGCCGCCGCTGATCTTGCCGACCGCCAAAGTTTCCGGAATCTGCAAATGATACATCGCGCATGATGTCAGGAGAATTACTGCACATGCGATCACGAACAATCTTGCTCCCATGATATACCTCCTTTATTGTTAGAGTATAAGATGGCTTTGATTGATGTCAATAGTTCCAGTTCGGCTGATCACGAATATTTATTTGCCATGGGTGTTAGTATTCAGCCCGTACTATTCACTGCCGACTGAAGTTCTTTGCTTTACATTACGCTTGATCAACCCGGCCGCGTAAACTCTTCCCCAGGTGAAGGATATTATGCCGCCCAGCGAATTGCCGATCACGATTCCCCACCAAACCCCGGATAAACCGATGTTCAACGTAATCGCCAGCACATAAGCCGCCGGCGCGGTCAGCATTATCGTCCGGATAAGAGTCAGGATCAGAGAATAGAAACCTTTGCCCGTGCCCTGGAACATTGATGAGGAAAGCATGCCGAGCGCGGTCATCGGATAGAATACGAACATTATTCTCAGAAACATCATCAGATCCGGAGCAATGCGCGCCGCCTCCGGCGACATCGTGAAAAGACGGGTAATACAGGGCGCGAGCAAATAGGTGGCAGCGGCTATGCCTAATTCGATTATAACCCCGATCTTAATCGCATAGAGGTAAGCGGTATCCAGTTTCCGGTATTGCCTGCCGCCGTAGGCGGCGCCGGTCACCGCGGTTACGGCAGTCGCCATGCCGATCAAAGGCAAGGTGGCGAACATGACGACCCGCCAGCCGGTATTGAAAACCGCGACGCCGTCCGTGCCGCCGGCTCGCACCGCGATCAGGTTCAGGATCAGCACGGAAAATGACATGGTCAACTGCATTGCCATGCTGGGTATTGCCACGCGCATGATATCATTGAGTATCACGCGCTGAAGACGAAACCGGCTCAGGCGTAACGAGACATAGGTATTCTTCTTGATACATATCCAGTAAAAGAGTATCGATGCGGATGTCGATAATGATATCAGCGTCGCATAAGCGGCCCCGGGTACGCCCAGGCGCAGCGTATAGATGAAGATCGGATCGAGGACGATATTTAGTCCAGCGCCGATCATCATCGCGTACATTGCCCGGTTCATGTCGCCTTCGCCGCGCAGTAAGGCACTGGCGGTATTGGCAAAGAACAGGATTGCTGTTCCGGCGACAATTATCCTGCCGTACCGGGCAGCCGGCACGCTTATTCCGCCGGCGCCCATTTTCACGAATATTTGATCCATGAAAACAAAAAGCGGGACCGAGACAATTACCGCCGCGACCAGCATCATCACGATTGTATGGGCAGCGACTTTGTCCGCGCCGCTCTTGTCGTTGGCGCCGATACGCCTGGAGACGGCCGAGCTGCCGCCCACTCCAAGGCCGGCTGCGACCGCCATGATCATGAAAAAAAATGGAAAGAAGAATCCCACCGCAGATAAGGCATCGGCGCCCAACCCGGAAACCCATAAGGCGTCGACGAAATTATATATCATCTGCACGGACATGGCGATGATCATCGGTATCGAGAGCTTGATGATTGCCTGTTGGGGATTGCCGAGCAAAGTTTTGACGCCCGCGGTTTGCTGAAACACTACATCTGAACGGGGTTCGGTCGTATCCATGACTCAGCGATTATACGATATGAGCGGTCAATGTCAACCGGTCCGCAATAAACCAATACGATTGACTGCCGGCGATAAATAAATACAATCTGCCATGCAAAGCAACCATAAATCACGGACAAAAAGAGCGGACAGCAAAATCGAAAAAGCAAAAATTCGCGACCGTATCTTTGTTTCAATGGCCGGTTTTCTGCCGCGCTATTTGGTTGAACAAAACATCACCGAAGCGAAAAAGACCGCGAAATTTGATATCCGGGAAGTCGTCCTGCTGCAGGCCGACATTTCCGGCTTCACGGCAATGAGCGAGAAACTTGCCGCGCTCGGCAAGCAGGGGTCCGAGGAGGTCAATCGAATAATCAATAATTTCTTTGGACCGTTGATCGATCTGATTCACTGATACCAGGGCGATATTTATCGTTTCGGTGGCGACGCCTTTCTCGCGTTTTTTCCGGAAAAAGACAGCGCCGCGCCGCGCGCCCTTCAGGCGGCGCGTGAGATCCTGCAATATGTCAGGAAAAATACATCTACCCGGACCCGCGGCGGCGTGTTCAAGATCAGGGTTCATGTCGGATTGAAAAAGGGAACGGTTTATTTCCAGGATCTCAAGACCGATTATTTCATGGCCGGAAAGGCGGCAAATGATCTGATTTCGGTCCTCGATTGGGCCGAAGCCGGCGAAATAGTTGTTGACGCATCGATCAAAGAAGACCTCGGAGAATTCAAGTTCAGGAAAAAAGGTAATGTTTGGAAATATCAAAGCGGCCCGGGGAAAAACGTGGCAAAGACCGGTAAGTCGTTGTTGACCGGGAGCCGGACGATCACCGGCCGGGAATATGACGCGATAAAGAGATATATCCCGGATTGGTTGTTCCGGCGCATTGAACTAAAGCCTTATTTTGATCACCGGGACGGCGAGCATCGGAAGATCGCGGTCGTTTTTCTGCATTTTGGGGGCATGCCTTATGACAAGCGGCCGGCGAAAGCGGCCGCGCAGATGGAAAAACTCTACGCCATTGTGAAAGAACTGCTGGCGAAGTACGGAGGCTGGTTGAACGCGTTCGATGTTTACAAGGACAGCGAAAGAATACTGGCCGTATTCGGTTTTCCGACGGCGTTTGAAGATGAAGAAAGGAGAGCCGCGTTTTTCACCTACGAGGTCATTAATCATCCGGATCTCAAAAACACAAAGATGCGCGCCGGTATCAATTCGGGATCGATATTCGCCGCGCCGGCGGGATCCGAGGCAAGAAGGGAATACGCGACTCTCGGCGACGCGGTGAATCTCGCGGCGCGGCTCGGCGCCAAGGCGGGGGAGCGGTCGATCGTGGTAAGCGAATCGATTTATTACAAGACCGCCGCGGTTTTTGAATACCAGGCGCTCGGCGAGCAGGAATTCAAGGGCAAGAAAAGAAAGATCCGCACCTATCAGATAATAAAAAGGAAGCGCAGCGAAAGACAGGCGATGACCCGGTGGTTGTCGGAAAGCGGCAAGCTGATCGGCCGGGCAAAAGAAGTCGCCCGGATCGCGCGCCTTATTGATGATGCAAAAAAAGCGAAGGGTCGGATACTCGCGATTCACGGCGATCCGGGGATCGGTAAATCGCGGCTGGTACACGAATTCATCACACTTGCCCGGAAGGCCGATTTTCATATTTTGAAAGGCGATTGCATTTCCTATGGCAGCGCGTTTTCATATCATCCCTGGGTCAGTATTCTTAACGATTTCTGCGGTCTTCTGCCCGAAGACTCGATCAAGATCAGAATGGAAAAGATACGCCGCCGGACCGCCGCGGTCGACAGAAAATTGATCGAGTGGCTGCCGGTGATCGGTGAAATAATCGGCGTGCCGTTTCCCGAGACGGCGTTGACTAAATTCCTCGATGCCAAGATCAAAAAACAGAGGGTTTTTGACATCATCCTGGATTTTGTCAAGCACCTGGCCCGGTCAAGACCGACCGCGGTGATAATTGAAGATGTTCACTGGAGCGACGCCGCTTCGCTCGAACTGATCAACTATGTTGGCCGGAACATCGGCCAACACTCGGTGCTGTTGAATCTCGTCTATCGTTCGATCAAGAAAAAAGAGGAATTTCTGGAAAAAGAATATACGACCGAGATCGCCTTGAAAGAGCTTTCGCGCGAGAACAGCCTTGAGTTGTTCCAAAATCTGCTCGATGTCAAAGAGATACCGAGGAATTTCCGCGATCTGGTCGTGGAAAAGTCGCAGGGTAACCCGTTCTATCTTGAAGAGTTGATCAAGTCGCTGATCGAGCAGGGATATGTCTTCGAAGAAGATGGTGTCTGGAAATGCAACCGTGAAGTGAAAAGCATGCAGTTGCCGGACTCGGTCGAGGCCGTGATCCTGAGCCGGATCGACCGTCTCGATCTTGCCGAACGTGATGTTCTTCAGGTTGCTTCGGTCCTGGGCCGGGAGTTCGATGGATACCTGCTCAGCGGTATTTACCCGAATGAGGATATTCTTGATAATGCCTTGAAGACGTTGCAGCATCTTGATCTGTTGAAATTAGAAGAAAGCGACCGCCATCCGAAATATTTCTTCAAGCACATTATGACCCGCGAGGTCGCCTACGGTACTTTGTCTTATGCCCGCCGCCAGGAATTGCACCGCCAGTCCGGCGGCTATATTGAGGAAGAGTTGAGGAACCGCAAAGACGAGTTCTTAGGGTTGCTTTCCTATCATTTTTTCGAAGGCGCGGATTACGAGAAGTCGCTGTTGTATTCGGTCGAGGCCGGCGAGAAAGCCAAGAAGGTGTATGCCAATGAAGAAGCGATTGAATTCTTCACCCGGGCGATCAATTCCTACGAGTCATTGGAAAAGCAGAAACAGAGAAAAGGAGCGTTGAATGGGCAGTGTGAAAGATTTTAAGATTGTAAAACCGGCATCGGCTGAAGAATCGGGCATCGGCCGATTCATTTTTACCGACCGGTATTCGGTGTTCGATTGGGGCGAAATGCCGGATCATATCCCGAATAAAGGCGCGTCGATCGCGCTGCTGAGCGCCTATTTCTTCGAACGGCTCAGAGAACTTAAAATAGTATCTCATTACCGCGGCTTGGTCATTGATGATGAAGTAAGGTTATTGAAAGAGATAAGTGAACCGACCAATATCATGGAAGTTGATCTGGTCCGGGTATTAAGACCGGAGCTGAAGGCCGGTAAATATGATTATTCAGTCTACCAAAAAGAGAAGAGGAATTTATTGATCCCGCTGGAAGTGATCTACCGTAATTCATTGCCGCCGGGCAGCAGTGTCTTCAAGCGTCTTCAAATCAAACCGGCGGATCTAGGCCTGGATCATGAACCGCAACCGAATCAGAAACTAACCAGGCCGATATTGGACGTTTCGACCAAACTTGAGATCACTGACCGCTATTTGTCCTGGGATGAGGTACGGCAAATGGCCGGCATGAGCCCGGACGAGTTGGATAATCTAAAATCCACGACCGCTCAGATCAATGGTTTCATCAGCGGAGAATTCGCGCGTATCGGATTGGTGAACGAGGACGGCAAGATCGAAGTCGCCTATGACGAAAACCGGCGGCTGATCGTGGTTGATGTGCTCGGCACGCTCGATGAATGCCGGTTCACCTATCAGGGCATACCGGTAAGCAAGGAGATCGCCCGCATCTACTACCGTAATACTGATTGGTTCAAGGCCGTGGAAGAAGCAAAACAGAAAGACCGTCAGAACTGGAAAGAGATATGCCGTTTGCCGCCCGAACCATTGCCGCCCGGGTTCAGGGAGTTGATATCACAGGTGTATTGCGCCTGCACTAACGAAGTTACCGGCCGGGTTTTCTTCAAGGGCATTCCGGTCTTATCCGATATCCTTCGGCAGATAAAGGATTTTATCCGCGCCTGAGCGCCGGAAAATCTTCTACCAGTCGCTCTTTTCTTTCTGCTTCTGTTTTCTCTCCTTCTTGGACAGTTTTTCCTTCTTCGTTTTCACTTTCTTTTTTTCTTTTTCATCCGGTTGCTTGCCCATATTGTCTCCTTGTCAATTATCGAGAATAGCCGCGAATTATATAACTATGCTGTGTCCAATGTCAAGGGGCAAAACGGCTGACTCCTCAACGCTTTCTCTGGCTGATTGCTGTCATTGACTTCGCATCGCACCGTGGTTTATACCATTGCAAGCGACCGTGAGCGCGACGATGGGATCTATGTTGACTCGAACGCTAAATTGCATATACTGTGTCGTTGATAAAATGGA
>JBBIHN010000017.1:14710-22068 GCA_037446995.1 Caldifarciminota bacterium
GATCTATGTTGACTCGAACGCTAAATTGCATATACTGTGTCGTTGATAAAATGGAAGAGCTGACATAATGGTGCGATTGCGCAAGGAATTATCCTTGTTCAACGTCTTCTGCATTGCATCCGGAGCAATGATCAGTTCTGGTTTGTTCATCCTGCCGGGTGTGGCACATGCGCGGGCCGGGCCGGCAGTTGTAATCTCATATTTGATCGCCGGGGCTCTGTCGTTGGCTGGTATGCTCAGTATCGCTGAAATGACAACCGCAATGCCCAAAGCCGGCGGCGACTGCTATACGGTTATCCGGAGCATGGGACCGGCGATCGGAACGGCCGCCGGATTACTGAGCTGGTTTTCGTTGACCATGAAAAGCGCATTTGCGTTAGTCGGGATGTCGGTTTTCACCGTTCTTATTGTCCCGGTCGATATGCATATTTTTGCGGCTGCATTCTGTCTGATTTTTCTGGGTATCAATCTTCTTGGTATCAGGGAGGCCGGACAGACCCAGGTGGTATTGGTTATGTTGATGTTCTTCCTGATGACGGTGTATATCGTGTTTGGATTACCGGCGGTGAAGATTGCGCGGTTCGAGCAATTCGCCTCAAAAGGGATTACGGCAATGCTTTCGACTGCCGGCTTCGTATTCGTTTCATATGCGGGTCTGCTAAAAATCGCCAGTGTGGCAGAAGAGATACAAAACCCGAAACGGAACATACCATTAAGCATGATCATAACGCTTATCGTTGTTAGTATATTCTATACGCTCATGGTATTTGTTACGGTCGGCGTTCTTGATCCACAAACACTGCACAACAGCCTGAAGCCGATCTCCGATGGCGCCGCTATATTTTTGAATTCCTGGGGGTATTATGCGTTGAGCATTGCGGCGATTCTGGCGTTTCTTTCAACCGCAAACGCCGGCCTGATGACCGCGGCTCGCTCCCTGGTGCCTTTGAGCCGCGACCGTCTGCTACCGGATTTCGTGGGACGGATCAACGTTCGTTACAAGACACCGCACAATGCATTATTGCTGACCGGCGCGTTCATTCTGTTGTCTTTGTTCTTGAAACTCGAAATACTGGTCGAAGCGGCGTCGGTGGTTCTTATACTGACGAATATTCTGGCGTGTCTGTCGGTGATCATTTTGCGCGAGAGCCGTCTCTTCAACTATCAACCAAGCTTCAGGACGCCGTTGTATCCGTGGCTTCAGATATTCGGTATTATCAGCCTTGGCTTTCTACTGGTGGAAATGGGCATCGAAGCGATTGCCATCAGTTGTGCGCTGAGCGCTGGCGGGATCTCTGCTTATTGGTTGTACGGCCGGGTCAAGGCGAGCAAGGAATATGCCTTGCTGCATTTGATCGAAAGGGTGACGGCTCGGGAATTGACCACTTACAATCTTGAGAATGAGTTAAAGCATATCATACGCGAGCGTGACGAAATTCAAATGGATCGTTTTGACCATATCATCGATAAGGCACAGATCATTGACATCGAAAACCAGGTGACAATGGCAGAATTTTTTCAACAGGCGGTAGTGACATTGAGCGCCCGATTACATTTGTCTAAGGAAGATCTCGCGAAATACCTGTATGAACGCGAGCACGAATCCAGTACGGTTGTTAGTCCGTTTCTGGCGATTCCCCACGTCATTATTCTAGGCGAACATCTGTTTGACATTCTGATCTTCCGCTGCCGGGTCGGCGTATTTTTCTCAAAAGAAGCGCCGGCCGTCAAAGCGATTTTCATGTTGATCGGTACGATCGACGAAAGGAATTTTCATCTGCGTGCATTAACCGCAATCGCCCAGATCGTGCAGCACCCGGATTTTGAGCGGAGATGGCTTGCCGCCGCTAACCGGGAGCAATTAAGGGATATTATCCTCTTGGGACAAAGGAAGCGTGCATGAAGGCAAGGAATTGGGGGCCAGCCAGAGACAATTTTTTCATAGGTGACCCCGAAGCCCCGCCCATAGCGAAGAGTTCCTATCTTCTGGCTATTCAGTGAAAAACGAAGATTTTCCTCCGGAACCTTAACGTAAATAATCTTTGACTCCTCTTCTTGAGCATAGGCCAGAGTTGCTTCCAGAACTACCACAATTAGCATGAGTAATTTTCTCATAGTGGTTCCTCCTTTCTTGGTTATATTTGCTTGCATAAAACAGTTTCGGCTAATTCTTTTATATCCATATTCTTTGATGAGGTTCGTCTCTTTTATAGAAAATCATAAACATTAACCATTTAGCAACCATATTGCAATCGAAAAATAGATTAGCAAACCTGTCACATCCATTATCGTAGTAATGAGCGGACTACTGACTACTGCGGGATCAAGCTTTAGTTTTATAAGAACTATCGGCAATAAGCTACCAACTAAGTTTGCACATAACGCAATAGCAACCACTGATATACCGACCACCAAACTAATCTCAGGATTGCCTTTCCAGAAGTAGCTCCATAAATAAAGAACAGCACCGAGGGATGCGCCCAATAAGATACCAACCAATATTTCCTTTTTCATGACGCTGAACCACTTCTTTAGAGTGAGATCTCCAGTGGCTATGGCACGTATGATAAGGGTTGCTGACTGGGTACCAGTATTACCTCCAGTGTCAATTAATACTGGGATAAAAAAAGCTAAAGCAATGATTGTTCCTATAGTCTTTTCAAAAGCGGCAATAACATTTCCCGAAAGAAAGCCTGCAAATGCCAGAAGCAATAACCAGACAATACGCTTGTGATATAAACGCCATGCCGAAACAGCACTGTAGCTCATGTCCAAAGGAGTAACACCAGCCCCTTTATGAACATCTTCAGTAACTTCATACTCCAACACGTCAAGAATATCATCCACGGTCACAATTCCCAATAATACATTTTCTGAATCTATGACCGGCAGGGCAACCAGATTATACTGCCTTATTATCATGACACCTTGTTCCTGATCCTCTGATGCTGAAATTGCGATAAATTTTCTGTCCATGATAGATTCAACCTTGTGTTGTGGGTTAGCTAAGATTAATCTTCTTAATGGTATATCATCTATTAAATGTCCTTTCTCGTCAACCACATAAACCATATTAATTGTTTCGGCGTCGCGACCGTATTTGCGGATATACCGCAGGGATTTCTGAATAGTCCAGTCAGATCGAATGGCAACGTAATCAGGCGTCATCAGTCGTCCAACACTGTCCTCTGGATAACCAAGTAATTGTAGTGTTTCTCTACGATCATCAAGAGGCAGCAAAATAAGGATCCTCTGGGTTATCTTTCCTGGAAGTTCCTCAAAAAGTTCTGTTCTATCATCTGGAGCTAATTCTGTAATAATATCCCGAATACGCTCATTGCTTATCTGCTGCAGAAGAGCGGTTTGCCTATCAACATCAAGTTCGCTGAATACATCAGCTGCAAACTGTCGAGGCAAAAGGCGAAAGAGGATTGCCATATCTTCCCTGCTAAGACTTTCCAATAAATCAGCTACATCAGGCTCTGGCCAGGTTGATAATACCTGTTTAAGGCTTCGCCAGTCCTTTTGTTTGATTAATTCTTCAATCTCAGGTTTAAGAAGATCTTTCAGCATCTCGATTTCTCCTTCTTGTCCATTTTGCTATTTCAACTCCCAAGAACACTACTGAGGATAGGAGTAAACAGATAATAAGTTCGCCGAAACTCAATGGTTGAGTTTTAAATATAGAATTTAAAAACGGCACATAGATTGTAGCCATCTGGAGCATAAAAGTCAAAAGAAAAGCACCGAGTAGTGGCTTATTGGAAAACAGTCCCAAAGAAAAAAACGATTCTTTTTCAGAACGGATGGTAAGCACATTACCCATTTGACTCAGACACAAGACAGTAAACACCATGGTCTGCCATGAGGGATGACCGGTCTTTATTGCCCAGGCCTGAGAAAATAGCGAGACACCACCCATTAAAAGACCTATCCAGATAATATCCAGACCAAGGTTGTGAGCAAATATGCTCTCCTTGGGATGTCTTGGTGGTTTTTTCATAATCTCCTTTTCTGCCGGTTCTGCAGCAAGGGCAAGCCCTGGTAACCCATCAGTTACAAGATTAATCCAAAGTATATGAATCGGTAAAAGAGGAATCGGAAGCCCGAGAAAAGGTGCGAGAAATATCGTCCATATTTCACCAGCATTGCTGGTCATTGTGTATTTTATGAACTTACGGATATTGTCGAATATTCGCCTTCCTTCTTTCACCGCCCTGACGACTGTAGCAAAGTTATCATCGAGTAGTATCATATCTGATGCTTCTTTAGAAGCATCGGTGCCGGTTATACCCATGGCAATGCCGATGTCCGCGCTTTTCAAGGCCGGAGCATCATTAACGCCATCTCCGGTCATGGCAACAAATTGACCTCGATCCTGTAATGCCTTCACTATTTTCAACTTCTGCTCAGGCGCGACTCTGGCGTATATCTTCACATGTTCGACTTTGCTTTCGAGTTCTTTTATCGATAGTTTCTCAAGTGCTCGACCCGTTAAAATCCCCTTATCATTATCGATTATGTTGATTTCTTTGGCAATCGCCTTTGCAGTTACTGGATGGTCTCCAGTAATCATTACCGGAGTTATGCCGGCAGATTTACACAATGCTACGGCTTCCGGCACCTCCTTTCTTGGCGGATCCATCATTCCCACAAATCCCGAAAAAATGAGATCTGTTTCAATTGTATCTGGAGCTATATCTTTGGGCAGAACGTCCCAATTCCTCATTGCAAACGCAAGTATTCTCAAGCCCCTTTGAGCCATTGCTTCACTCACTCTGTGAATCTTTTCCTTATCTATATTAGATTTTCCGTTAGTGCTCAGCTCATTTGCAGATTTTTCGAGCAAAATTTCAATTGCAC
Source organism: Caldifarciminota bacterium (assembly GCA_037446995.1). Taxonomy (GTDB): domain Bacteria; phylum Hydrothermota; class Tepidihabitantia; order SM23-42; family SM23-42; genus RBG-13-43-14. The sequence continues at coordinate 19,574 of JBBIHN010000017.1, forward strand.
CTTTTGTAAAAGAAATAAAACCCTTTTCTGGTATTTTATGGAAAGTAGACATACATTTTCTCTCTGAATCAAAAGGAATTTCAGCAACCCGTGGATAGTTTTTGAGTAAGTTCTCCTTTTTATAACCGGCTTCTTCTGATATTGTATAAAGTGCAATCTCTGTAGGATCGCCAAGGTATTTACCGTCTTTCTGCCGAGTTGCATCATTATTAAGCGCCATTGCCAAGAATAGATTATCTGTTAGAGATTGTTGATTGGTAATTCCCCCAGGTTTAATTACCTTGCCGCCAACATATATCTCTTGAACCTCCATTTTGTTCTGGGTTAAGGTGCCGGTCTTATCTGAGCAGATATAGGTGACCGAACCAAGGGTTTCTACAGCCGGGAGTCTTCTTATTAGAGCATTCTGTTTGACCATCTTTTTTGCGCCGATAGCGAGTGAGATGGTTACAACTGCCGGGAGCGCCTCAGGAATGCCTGCGACCGCCAGGCTAATAGCGGTCAGAAACATTAATAATGGTGGTTCTCCTCTGATAAAGCCGACACCAAAGACAATGGCGCATATCGCAAGCACTGCAAAAGCCAATTTCTGTCCAAACTTTGCAAGTCTCTTTTGAAGTGGTGTTTTTACTTCCACCTGTTCCTGTAGCATCGTAGCAATCTTCCCGAATTCTGTGTTCATTCCAGTTAAGACGACAACCCCATTTGCCCGACCATAAGAGATTATGGTTCCTTTATACGCCATGTTTTTTCTATCACCCAGGGGCATGGTTTTATCATCAAGAGGAATGATATGTTTTTCTGCAGGTACAGATTCTCCAGTAAGTGACGACTCATCAACCTTAAGATGTGCGACTTCGATAAGCCTTATGTCTGCAGGAACAATATTCCCAGCCTCAAGTAAAACTATATCACCAGGGACAATATCAGCAGCCGGAATATTTGCCGGCTGTCCATCCCTGACTACGGTAGCAACCTGTGCCGCCATCATCTTTAAAGCCTCTATTGCCTTCTCAGCCCGGAATTCCTGAACAAAACCGATTACTGCATTCAAGATCACGATTACTAATATGGCTATAGTATCTTTGGGTTCACCAATTACACCTGAAACGACCGCCGCAGTAATCAGCACTAAGATCATAAAATCTTTGAATTGATCTAAGATCATTCCTAAAGTAGATCTCTTTTTGGTTTCTCTTATTTTGTTAGGGCCATGACTTGAAAGCCGTTTTCTGGCTTCCTCTGTAGATAAACCCTGCTTAGATGAATTTAGAGTCTGAAAGGTTTCTTCGATATTCATACAGTGCCAGTTCATAAATTCCTAACGAAACATAGTAATGGAGTCACGAATGATTTTCCCCATACTAATAAAAATAACAAAGAATTCAAGGCGTCCGAGAAACATCCCAGGACTTACGTTTTTAAGCGCGGTATGCGGCGTCCGGGCATAGTTATGAATCGCCTCATCAATGCCCCGCTTAAGCGCGTCCGGCTCGCAATCCGGTACACCGACACTGGCGAGATGCTGAAGGATGTGTCATCGGTGATCTTCACCGACAAGAGCCGGCAGCTCAGTTCCGGATGCTGCCGTGCCATCTGCAAGACTTTGGCCCGTTCAGCTACAGTCAGGCGGTTCCAGGTCCTTTTACCCTTGTTGTTCATGGCTAATCCATTGATCCCGTGCCGGGCATATTTACGACGCCAGTCATAATAAGTCGATTTGGGAATATCCAGAGCATCCAGCCGCGCCCGGCGGTGCTTGCGCAGGCCATCCAGCTCCCGCATCAGCATCAGCTTTTCCCATGGACCCAAACGGTGATACCATCTTCTCCCTACCCGAGCAGACTTTTTTTGAACAAGGCCAGCTCTAATAACTGCTGACCCAGTAATTCCTTAAGCTGAGTGTTCTCAGATCGCAATTGCTTGACTTCATCCGGGGTCGCACCCCGCAACGTATCGCCTTTTAAACGCACCTTGCCCGCTTCCATGAACTGCTTGAGCCAATTATAGTAGATCGAAGGGCTGATACCTTCCCGCCGGCAGATGTCCGATACCGGTAATTCCTTGCGAAAACCTTCTAAAACAATGCGGATCTTGTCTTCGGCGGTAAACCGGCGTTCAGTTGCTTCACGCACCCGGCGGATCAGCCGGGCGGTGCTGCCAGGCTGTGCTTGCTCATCAGCCGGCGGTTTCGTTGCGTCGTCCATAAAACCTCCTAACGGGTATCCCATTATACCCATGTTTATGGCCGAAACAACCGCTAAGTCGCCAATCAATTAAACGCATTTTGTCCGGAAGTCGCTGAAACAGAACACTATGACGAACTGGATAGATAACAATCATTCAATCTCCTTAAAACAACGTAATTATAGTGAAGTAATTCACTTTGTCAATTAAACGGTTTCAATGGGAGAAAAAAGTGTTTGACAAAAGCGCTGTTGCTTAGTATCAATGATATTATGATTATGAAAAGGGTTCGTTACCGACCTGCCTGT
>JBBIHN010000018.1:0-21764 GCA_037446995.1 Caldifarciminota bacterium
TAATAGATAGGCGCGAATAGGATGCGCGTTTTTTTGTTTTGCATCATACCCCAGTAATTCTTGGTCAGCACGATTCCCAAAGTGGGATTGAACGCATCGATAAAACTAGCCATGCTTCTGGTTATCTTCTCGGATGAAAAATCCGAGTATTTTACTTCGATCGGGATGATCTGATCCTTAACGCGCAGGACAAAATCGACTTCAGCGCCGACTTTTGTCCGCCAGAAATTTATCTTCTCGTAACCGCGGAATAGTTCCTGCAGTCTGATAAACACATAATTCTCGATGATCGCACCACGGTCCGGGCGTCTATCAAGCGTGTTGAAATCCTCCATGAGGTTGTTCCGAAATCCGAGATCCCAGAAATAAATTTTGGGATTCTTTGATAGCTCTTTTTGACGATTCCGGAAAAACGGCTTCAGTTCCTGACATATGAGTGTCTCCCGGAGGATATGCAGGTGTTTTTTTAGATTTCTGAAATCAAGTCCCGCCGCTTGGCCAAGATTCTGATACACGACTATGTTCCCGATCTGCGTTGCCAGATATTGGGATAATAGATATAGATTCTTCTCTGTGGTCAGCCCGAGCAGCGATTTTATGTCTTTCAGGACATATCCGTCGTATATATCGGATAAGAGTTTCCGTTTGACATCGATATCGTCAGCCGATACAACCGTGGGAAATCCTCCCCATATGCAGTAATTCTCAAAACAATCGATCATCTCTTCCCCGAATATATCGATTCGGCTTTTTATGTTGACCGGACTATTGTCCTGCAGCCATGATGCGATTTTTGTATGACCATCATGGTAGATGCTGATTGTGCGCCGGTCGGCTAGGTGAAGGGCTTCGCCAAAACTGAAGGGGAACAAGTGGAAGGTAACCATACGACCCACCATATAGCGACCAACCTGGGCCTTGATATCAAGGGAAGAAGAACCCGTAATGATTATTTTAAGGTCGCCTATTGTGTCATATATGAGCTTCAGTTTTTGACCACCGTCTATTGCATATTGAAATTCATCGATCATCAAGTAGAAAGGCCGGGCAGCATGCCGGGGTAGAAAAGAACGGGCAAATGCCACTGGATCGGACTCGAATTGGGCGAGGAGCCGGCGGTCTTCAAAGGTAATGAATGCTATTTGGTCCCGTTTGGTTTTCAATTCCTTGCGCAAATGCGTTTGGATGATGCCGAGAAGAGTGGTTTTTCCGGATTGCCGCGGTCCGATGATGGCCAGATACTCTTTTCTCTTTAAGAAAGGAGCGATACTTGTAACCAAATCTCTCGGGCAGATCATAATTATAACCTCGCTTTTCTTGCAGTCATTGCAATTTTAGTATAGCTATTATTGCAGACATGTCAAGAGGGAAAAAGTCTGACTCCTATCCACTTTTCGTAAAATATTGTCAACCTTGCTATTTTACAGTGTTGTGTCTTTTGTCATTGCGCCTATTCGAGTTCACTGCCCTTCGACAGGTGCCATTTTATTTATTCAGGGGGTGGCTGCTACAGGTAATATCCGTGGCTCAGATGAGCCTTGCTTCGCCCAAAATTTATCTTCTCATTGAATTTACAAAAGTCGTGTACCTATTAAAATTTTGAATGAGATCGGTATCGGCAATGCCTTTGATGCGGCTCAGGGCATATGCTATGCAATAGATAATGATGTCCGAATTATTAATCAAAATCCCGTCCTGGATTTTCAAGTTTTGATCACCCGACCGACGATCGGCCCGGTGCCGGCGGTGGAAGTGAAGCGATGCCCGAAAGGTATTCCTTTGCGTGCCGGAAGAGGGAATCTTGCAAAAATAAACCGGTTGTAGTTTTTCCTGTCTAAATTGCAGAATGGAAGGAGGTTAATATGACTGAAAAATATATGAGAAAATGGGAACCATTCCGGGATATGCTGAACCTAAGAGCCGATATGGACCGGCTTTTCAGCAGTTTTTTCGGCGGTTTTCCCGAAGACCGGGAAGGACTCTGGGCGCCGCTTATCGACATCGAGGAAGACAACGAGAATATTGTGGTCAAGGCCGAGCTGCCCGGCATGAACAAGAACGACATAAAGGTCACGGTGCGCGACAATATGCTCGTCATATCCGGTGATCGAAAACAGGAGAAGGAAATCAAGGACAAGACGATTCATCGGATCGAACGTTCTTATGGCCAGTTCAGCCGGACGATCACGCTGCCTTCAGCGGTTGACGCCGACAAGATTAAGGCGTCCTATAAGGATGGCGTGCTTGCGATAACGCTGCCAAAGCCCGAAGCGATGAAACCCAAGCAGATCGACGTCGAGATAAAATAGTCATCGCGGCGTATTTGAGTGCCGGTTAAAAAATCTCTACGATTGCGTCTTTTTTGACCCAGCCGCCGATGCCGCCCGGCAATTGTATGAGGCAGTAGCCGTTTCGTGCTTCTTTCAGATTGGCTTCGACGCCGTCATGAACTTTTATTATTTCACGATAGTCCTCACCCGGTCCGCTGAGCGCGGTGGCCTCAAGGGCGATCACGACAACCGGCCTATTCCTGATCTCGGTCGCCCAGACTCCCCAGGATAAAAAACAGAAAAGCGTTACCAAAACAAGCGGGGCAACGACGTACATAAAAGCACGTCGTCGGAAAACGATATAGCCGGCGACAAAGAGCGATATGATAATGATCAATGCCGTGCTCAACAGCTGGGCCTCGTACAGGGAAATTGAGTGGACAATCAGGCTGACCGCGTTTGTTATCGGATTGGCGCTGATATGGATCTTGTCGACACGGAAGGCGCGGGCGTAGAGTAGATTGTGTTTGATGTCGGGATCGCGCGGCGCCAGAAAATATGCCCGGCGGTAATTCCTTATCGCCATGCCCGACTGACCGGTTTTGAAGTACGCATTGCCCAGATTGTAATATATGTGCGCGTTCTTCAGATCCTGCAAAGCCTCTTCGTAGCGGTCGATGGCACGATAATAGTCGCCGGCATGGTACTCGGCGTTTGCCTGGTTGTACAGTTCGGTCGAATTGGCCAGACCGAGAAGGAGCAGGATCATATTTCCCTTATTAACTGTTCTGCCTGTTGCATGATCCGGTGCGGATCAGCGCCCTGTGTATCCCGGGAAAATCGTGATTGCTCGCAGTGACCGATAATCCTGATCAGATCCGTGATCAGATCAGATCTGATCCCCCTGGCTTCGAGGAAATCGGCAATTTGCTCTTTGGTTAAGGCGCCGGTGTCGAGGTTGAAGCGATCTCCGATATAGCCTTCAAGACCGCGGGCAAGAGCCGAGTAGAATTCGCCGAGGTTGTCCTTTTTCAGCGCCTGCTCAGCCTCGCGAATACGCTTCCTGGTGATGCGGCTGGAGCGGACTTTCCGGGCGTAAGCCCGATCAGTGAACAGACGATCGGCGTGCCGTCGATAGATGAATGCCGCGGCGACGGTCAGGACCGCTAGAATATAGGCGCCGGATATTATCCAGTCCGCGGTGAATTTCCGGCCAGAAAGCCGAACCCGATCGGGTTTGATGTGGTTTATGTCAGAACCGATCTTTTTCATCGTGCTGCTCGCCACGATCGGCGAGGCGATTGCGGTTTGAGTCGCCACGAATTTCAAGCGCTCGGTTGCGAGCATTACATAGCGTCCGTTCGCCGGGTCAAAGTAAGCGATCCGGATCGCCGGGATGACGTGTTCGCCGTCGACCTGTGGAACAATCGGGAAGAGAAACTCTTTGTATCCCTGTATCTGGTTGCCGGTGAACTGGGTCTGTTCTTTGACCTCCGGGTCAAGTATTCTTACCCCGGGTATTGTCGGCATGTCCGGTTTCTGGATCATTTTGACGTTGCCGGCGCCGGATATGCGCAGTCGAAGATTAACCGGTTCGGCCGCATTGGACGTTGTCTGGTCAAGTTTCGCACTTGCCGTGAACTTGCCGACCCCGCCGCAAAATTCCCCGGGTTGGCCGTCCTCGGGCAGAGGGCGGACATTGATCCGGATCAGGTTTGAGGATAACGTGACATTCTCGGTGCGTCCGAAGTCAAAAAAGCTCGTTGGCCGCAATGCCACCGAAGCAGTGATCTTCATCGGCGTGATCGGCAATTGTCCGTCTTGAATCGGGAAAAGGGCGGTCTTTTTTAGCAGAAACTTGCTGTACTGTTTACCTTCATGGGCTGCCGTTTCGTATTTGATTTGCTGGGCGTCAAATATCGGTTCGACCCAGAAGCCGTTGAAACTCGGTTTCTCAAGATTTCCGTAACTGGCGTCAATCCTTGTGTAGATGCTGAACTCGACGTTTATCTGCTCGCCGACATAGACCGAGGTGCGATCCACGGTCGCGATCAATTTCAACTCATCCTTGATCTCCTCTTTTGAGGTTTGATCAATGCGCGGTGCCGGTGCCGGCGGAGCGCTGCCTTTAACGACATTGATCTCGATCGGCTGGGTTTGATAGGTCTCGCCTTTGAACGATAGTTTGCAGGCGCCGATCGTCTTGGTGCCAGTCGTTTTGGGATACAGGGTGTAGATGAAGCTGATCGACTGCTGTTGGGTGAGCTTGCCGTTTATCAGCTGAATGTTCGTGGATTGTGAAGAAGATCGGCCCCCGGTCGTGAAATCGGGCAGATCGGGAATCTGGGGCGCCGGGACATTGCCGATGTTCTCGCCTTGGACCGTTAGCGTCAGGATCAATGCCTCGTTGATTCCGATCTCGGAGCGATTGACCGAAGCGGTGAAATTCAGGCTGGCGGCAAAGATCGGGATCATTAACGCCGGCAATACGCTACCAATCTTTCTCAACACGTTCTTTCCTTTCCGGTTGTCTGGATTTTTCCAGGCTCTTTTTCTCCTGGCTTTGCAGGGCATCAAGTATTCTCTCTGCCTGTTCGCGCTCGGCCCGGCGCGGCTGGGGCCGCGGCTCCGGTTCCGCTTGATCCTGACCGAGCGAGTCGTTCTCAGTCCGGTCTTCCAATTGCCGTTTCAAGTCCAGACAGTACTCCAGATTCTGTTTGGCGTCTTTGTCCTTTGGATTCAACAGCAGGGTTGTTCTGTAGGCATCGATTGCCGCTCCGAGAGCGCCTTTTCGGAACTGGCAATTACCAATGTTGTAGAAGACATTGGACTGGAATTTCCTGTCTTTCTTTAGTAGTCCCAGTTGGTAGGCGGCGATTGCCTCGTCATAGTTCTGCATACCATATAGAGCGCCGCCGATATTATAATGAATGTCCGGATTATCGGGCTCACGCACCAGCGCTTTCTCGTAGGCGGTCAAAGCCTGATCCGGTTTACCCTTGCGCAGCAGACGATTGCCCCGGCGCAGATCGGCGCCGACATCGGCCCGAACCGCTGAAAAAACCGCCAGGCAAAGCAACCCCGCAGTTGTAATTTTCATAAATCCCACCAGCGCTTTTGCCGGTTGTTGATCAGCAAACCGGCAAACAACAACCCGAAAGCGGGCAGTAGAAACAACTGGTATCTTTCTTCGTATTCGACATATTCGCCGCCGCCGATTTCCTTCTTCTGTATCTTATCCAGTTCGGCGCTGAGGCGGTCTATGTAGTGACCTTCGGTACGGAAGTAGCGGCCGTCGGTTGCTTTGGCGATAACGATCAGCAGGCGTTCGGACAGACGTGACATCACGATCTTGCCTTCTTTGTCCTTCTTGTAGGCGACGATATTCCCATGGGCGTCGAGCTCCGGCACCGGCGAACCCTCGATCGTGCCGACGCCAACCGTGAATATCTTGATGCCGTGCTGTCTGGCATAGTCCACCGCCGGCATTGGGTCACCGGCCGTGTTGTCGCCGTCCGTATACAGGACCAAAGCCTTGTAAGTGTCTTCTTTTGGATTGAAGAGTGAGCTCGATACCAGGATGGCTTGTTCAAGATTAGTTCCGGGAACCGGCATCGCATCCGGCGATATTATGTCCATGAACAATTTTGCCGCTTCGACATCGGTTGTCAATGGGCACATAACATAGCATTCGCCGGCAAAAGCCGTGATCGCCACCCGGTTCGACGATAGATGATCGAGTAATTGTCTGATATCGAGCTTTGCCCGGCTCAATCGATCCGGTTTTAGATCCTGGGCATACATGCTCTTGGACGCATCGAGGGCGATTACCACGTCGATGCCCCGGCCTTCGAAGACCTTCAGTTTTTCGCCCCATTTAGGCCGCGCCAGGGCGATTATCGTCAGGACAAGCGCCAGCGAAATCATCGCGTTCTTCAGGATCGTGAGGCGGCGGCTGTACGAAAGAGTCAAACGGTCGATCATTTTTGCATCGGCCAGGCGTTTCAATTTTCTTTTTGCCGTCAATGCCCGATGTAACAAGAATATGAATAGAAAAGGAACAAGAATCAGCGCATAAAGATATTGAGGCATTACCCATTTGATCATGGCAGTCTCCGGAATATTGTCAGGCCCAGAACCAGATTCAGAAGCATCAGTAGCAAACCGGGCAGCAGGTAATGATGCGCTTTCTCCGAATATACCGTATGCTGGGATATTTTGAACGTCGTTGGTTCAAGGCGATCGATATCGTCGTATATAATTCCCAATGACTGGGCATCAGTTGCCTGGAACGCCCGGCCATTGGTCAGCCCGGCGATCTGCTCAAGAAGTTGCATGTCTACCGGATCCGATTGTATATAGCCGCGACCGACTTTGGGATGATTCACGAAAAACCGCATAGGTTCATCCTGTCCGAGACCGATACAATAGATCTTGATGCCTAATGTCTGGCCGATCCTGGCCGCGCTGATCGGCTCGATCTCGCCGCGGTTGTTCACGCCGTCAGTAAGCAGGATTATGATTTTTTCTTTGGCGCGTGAATCCTTCAAACGGGAGATCGCGATCGAAAGACCATTGCCGATCGCGGTGCCGTCCTCAAGAACACCAAAGTCGAGGTAATCGATCAGATTTCTAAGAATCGCCCGGTCAAAGGTCAGGGGACATTGGGTCAGCGCCTCGCCGGCAAAAACCACCAGACCGATGCGGTCGCCTTTCCTCTTGTCGATGAACTCCTTGGCTTTTTCTTTGGCGACAAAAAGGCGGTTCTTCGGTGTAATGTCTTCGGCGGCCATGGAAGTTGAGATATCCAGGCAGAGGATTATATCTATACCCCGCATCTCTGTTTCCTCGAAGACCCGGCCTTTCTGCGGTCGCGCCAGGCCGACCGTGACCATCATCATGACCAGTGTCGACAGGAAAAAAGGAATATGACGAAGGATCCGGCCATTCGAGTTTCTGGCTTTAAAAAAAGTCAAATCCGAGAATATGACCGCGGCCGGTCGTTTGCGAAATTCAAGATAGATCAACGGTATGATCAATAACAACAGTAACAAATACCAGGGGTGAGCGAATTTCAATGTTTCTTCTCCGATGCGGCGCAATCCGGCGGTATGGTCTTCTGAACCAGTCCGCGCGCCGTGGCCAGTGCCGCGCTCAGTTCTTCGTCGGGCGGTCGCAATTTCGCGTACTTAACCAGATCGGCGCGCTCGAAGAAATGCCCGAACTCTTCCTGCATCGGGGTTTTCAGCGATTTCAAGCAGTTCATGATTTCGGTTGTGGTTTGTTCCAGAGCGCTGAACGCGAATCTTCTTTCCAGATATCTCTTGAGGATTTCCGACAGTGTATAATAGTATGTCTTGACCAAACCTTTCTCCAGCCAGCTGGCAAGCGGTATGTTTTCCAGCGCAATTTGAGCCTCGATCCAGGGAAGGGGTAAGGGTCGCGGCCTTGTTCTTGTTAGGCAATACTTCTGGTAGATCCGGTAGCCGGCATAGCCGAGCCCGCCAATTGCCAGGGCAGCGACAAAAATAATCAGCGGCACGTAATTGGGATATTCAACCGCCGGTTTCAAACGGTTAATGTCTTTCATGCCGGCCGGAAGGACCGAATGGATTGTGATCGGTATTGACGGGCTTGTCAACGTGTCGATTTGCCCGTCATTGATGTTCAAAAACAACAATGGCGGTATCTCAAGTTCGCCGGTTTGAAAAGGCACTAAGCGCAGGTTGAAAATATCCACGTTCCTGCCTTTTTCACCGACCGTTTTTCGCTTCACGTCGGTAATGACAAATGAATCAACACCGTCGATAAATGGTCCGTTGATCTTTGTGCCGTGATCCGTGACGATTTCTATGGTGACATTGAATGGGTCGCCGATCGTCAGCTTCTGAGAAGCGTATTTTCTGTCGAGTGCCGATTTGATCTCGGCATTGTTGATCAGAAATATGAGCAATACGGCAATCATCGGTAGCGCCGGGCTCGTTCCTGAAAAAAACGGTGTAATTTGGGCGTGAAGTCCTCATCAGTACGGACGGCGATATGATCAATGCCCAGTGATTTGAAAAGCGTTCTTCGCGCCTGATAATACTCGAGCTGAAAAGCGCGGAATTCATCGCGCAAGAACCGATCGGCCGTATTGACGGTTATGATCTCGCCGGTTTCGTTGTCTTCTAAGTCGATCAATCCAAGGGCCGGCAAATGCTCTTCGGCCGGATCATTGACCGCGATCAAAACCAGGTCATGCCGCCGGGCAACCACCCCGAGCGGTCGGCGTATCATATCGGTCGCATAGGCCGGGCCGATGAAGTCACTGATAAAAAACACTATTGCCCGGTGCTTGATCACGTGCATGAGAAATTCAAGCGCCCGGGTGGCATCGGTGCCGCGATGACTGGGTTCGAAATAAAGTATGTCGCGTATCAGTCGCAGGACGTGAAACCGGCCTTTTTTCGGCGGTATGTATTTTTCGACGCGATCCGTGAAATACAGCAGGCCAACCTTGTCGTTATTGCGCACGGCGGAAAAAGCAAGCGTGGCCGCGATCTCGGCCGCCTGTTCGATCTTGAATTGATTGCGGGTGCTGAAGTGGCCAGAACCCGAAGCATCAACCAGCAGAATAACGGTCAATTCGCGGTCTTCGGCGAATTTCTTGACATAGGGGCGGCCCATACGGGCCGTGACTTTCCAGTCGATGGTTCGCACGTCATCGCCGGGCAGGTATTCACGGACATCGAGAAATTCGATACCCGTGCCCTTGAACGTTGATTTGTATTCGCCGGCGAACATGGTATTGACCAGTTTCCGGGTTCGGATTTCAACCTGTCTAATTTTTTTCAGAAATTCACGGGGCAGCATGGATCAGGCTATGGCACTTCCACTCCGGCAAGTATTTTCTGCACGACCTGATCAGTGGTGACTTCTTCGGCCTCCGCTTCATAGGTAAGAATGATGCGATGGCGCAGAACGTCGGCGGCGAGTTCTTTGATATCCTCGGGAATCACGAAACCGCGTCGCTTGAGAAATGCCAGGGCGCGCGCGGACGTGTTCAGATAAATCGAAGCCCGCGGCGACGCGCCGTATCTTATCAGTCCACCGAGATCGTTCAGTCCGAATGCCTTGGGATCACGCGTTGCGAATACGATATTGAGAATATAATCTTTTATTTTCTCGTCGATATAGATGTTCTTGCATAACTCACGCGCCTTGATTATGCTCTTGGGATCGATCACCGGTTCGATTTCCGGTTCGCCGCGGATCGCGATCCGTTCAACGATTTCTTTTTCTTCTTCTCTGGTTGGATACGTGATTTTTATCTTCAGGAGAAAGCGATCGACCTGCGCTTCGGGCAGGGGATAGGTACCTTCTTGTTCGATCGGATTCTGGGTCGCCAGGACCATAAATGGATCATCGAGACTGAAGGTTTCTTCTCCGATCGTGACCTGGCGTTCCTGCATTGCTTCGAGCAAGGCGCTCTGGACTTTGGGCGGCGTACGGTTGATCTCATCAGCCAGGATCAGGTTAGCGAAAATCGGCCCCTTGCTTACCGTAAATTCATTTTTGCGTTGATTGTAGATCATCGTGCCGATGATGTCGGCCGGCAGCAAATCGGGCGTGAACTGAATGCGCTGGAATTTCGTTCTGATCGCATTGGCCAGGGTTCGGACCGCATAAGTCTTTGCCAGACCCGGCACCCCTTCGATTAGAATATGACCGTTTGTAAGCAAACCAACTAGTAGTCTGGTGATCATGTAGTTCTGGCCGACAATCGCCCGGTTTATTTCGCTGGTAATGGTTTGGATGATAATGCTTTCCTGTTCAATTTGCTCATGTATTCTCTTGATATCGTCCTTGATCTCAGGCATCAAGCCTCCTTAGTATCCTTGTTTTCTTTGTTCAAAATCGATAAAACATCTGAAATTCCTTCGTGCTTTTGACAATCGAATTTGATTCTGGTTTAGCGCCGGCGGACGATAAGCGGGTTGCCCGGCCGGCTATTTTATTATGCCCAGCCAGTCTTTGAACAGGAAGTAGAACCTGCCGATCAGCAGTGAAAGTCGCGCCATGACCGTGTAACCGAATGATGCCCCAAAACCGATCATTATGAAGATAATACCGATATAGGATACCGGTTTAAGAATACCCGTGTGTTCACGGGAGAAGTAGAAGTAAAAGATCGTGCTGATCACGCCGATGAGAATAATAACCGCCCATAATCCCTGCTGCCAGTTGACTAAGGTATGCGGATAAACAATTGTGCCTTGAATTTGTTTTATGAAGCTGGCTTGCAGTACTGCCGGGATACTAACCCCGGCCGAAAAGCCGAGCGCGATCGCGATCGGAAAACGCACCAGCCAGGCAAATCGAGGCATGAAGCGGCAGAAATAGAGCATACCGATCAAGGTTGGAATGATCACGATGAAATTGCCGCCCCGCAGAGGCGTGATGACGCGGGTTGTGAGGACGAGATGCCACATTACGGTGATCGCGTAACCATTGGCGACGCCGACAAAAAGATGCTCAGCAAATCGATAGAACGGGTTTTCCCGGTAGAGAAAAGAAAAGATTGCCAGCGTCAGCAAGGCGCCGATCCAGATCCATGGATCAAAGCTCATTGTTTCCTCCTGGTGACAAAATAACCGATGTTGCCGATAACCACGAGCACCAATATTGCCAGGTGGGCTATCGATTGCGAACTCATACCCCGGATCGCGGCCATTTCGCCGGTCGTCTTATAACGGGTATGGACGAGGTGTTCGTATTCAGATGCGCCTTTGAGTCCGGCCATCATGCCCGTCATCTGACCGGTATTGAGAAACGGATAGAAATCCGGCGCGCTTACCGCGGTGGAGCCGGCACCAACCCTGACGCCGAAGCGGGTATTCACGTAGGTTATCCAGGATTGCGGCGCGGCGCTGCCGGCAATGCTGATAATCAGCCCGATATCATTGTAATTCTTTATTCTTTTCATCAGTTCAAGAGCCGAGGTGCGATTCTTATAATAATCAGCGGGAAATGCCTGGCCAATATCCGAACCCATTCTGAGCACTGCGGCAAGCCAGTAAGGCGGCCAGCCGAGAAAGACATAGTCGCGGCCGTAGATGATCGAATCCTCGGCGGTTTGAGCCAGTCTGTTGAATTCGGCAGTCACTTCGTCGAGACCTTTTTTTCCGAGCCCCAGTCCCTGAACAGGCCAGGACATCACCAGCACGGGCAGGCGTCGGGCAAAGGCATGACGCAGCAATGCTTTGAGCATTGGCTGCAATTCAGGCATGGTCTGGGGGTCATAGTCGACGGATATGAGCATTGCCTGATTATCCGGATCGATATTGTCGACCGCATTGAACAACACTTGGGTCGGCGGCATGACGTTGGTCGGGATCGAGAACGGAAAGATCAGCGGCACCAATACCGATATCGCGACGGCAAGATATATTATGCGGCGGTCGATTTTGAGCAGCGAACTCCAGATCTTCATTTGCCGCCTCCAAGCCAGTTTCTTTCGATGCCGAGCATTATTTTCAGCGAAGTTGCCGCGACCCCGAGCCCGACCCCGAACAGAATTCCTCTTTTCGATGCGGTGTTGGGTACGTCCATTATACATTGCGCCAGATATGGCAGACGCGGGGAGATGAAATGCCCCAGAGGAACAACGCCGACCATGACGATAAAAGCCGCGACCAGCAGCAGAGTTGCTTCCATGGTGCGGGCGCGGAACGCGCGATATGCCGCCGATGCCATGAAAAACGCCAGCAGGGCGAACATGGTTGCGCCCAATGGCGCCATGATATTTTCGTAGATTGTCTGGATCGAATAACTGATCACTCTTGCTCCGGCACTGGTTACGATCGGAAATGATACCGGCAGCGGTCCTTTACCTTCCATGCCGCCACCCAGGCCGATGATCGCGGTCATGACAATCGCGATCAAGGTCACCCAGCTGTACGGCCAGTGTTCCTTTTTCCTCCTGATTTTATCGATATGATGCCGGATAATGCTGCCCAGACCCAGGATAAACGCGAATGCGCCGATGATCGCGATCCAGTCCAGGATATTCATATAGATGTCCTTTGAGAATTTATGCGGGATAAAGAACTGAATCATCATCGTAATACCCAGCACAAGTACGATAATCAACGGAATTTTTCTCTTCATGATGCCTCCTCTGAAGCCCTGCTTAAGCGAATCGAAAACGAAATCTTATGGAAAATCATTCTTTGCATCGCTTGCTCGCTTACTGCACGTTGAACAGATTGAAAACCGGTATACCGATTCGCAGCAGGGCGAGAATCGTTGCCGTGACCGTGACGATTACAATAATCATCTTCGTGTAATCCTGGCTTTTCAGCGCGGCAAGCAGGCTCGGGTTTTTTGAAATATAGGCGCTGGCGGCATACAATTCCTCGCCGATAAGCGTGTAGTCGCAGGCGGTAATAAAGAACGGCAGCTGGGTGACCGCGTCGGTGCCGGCGATCTGGATCGCGCCGGTCGATGCCCCGGTTTCTGCCATGATCAGCGATTCGGCCCAGAACATGCCGACCAGGAAATTCGTTGCCGGCTGCTGTCGCAGCATGATACCGTCCACGGCCGCGGCAAAAGCGAATTGTGAATCGGTGATGAAATAGACGCTGTCCGGGTTGTAAGCGTCGGGACGGCCCATTTTGTCGTACGATTCCTTGACGATTTCCCGGGCAACGGTGAAAACAATCGGGTCACGGTTCGGAACGATAAGCGGCGTATTGTAATGGGCGGTTTTCTTGGCAACCTCGCCCAGTATGTTCAGCGAGGCAATCGTTGCTACGTCTTCGATTGTTGAGGTGCCGGGAACATACAAAATCGGCCGGCCCATCTCGGTTGCCCGGCCGACCGCCTCATCGATCGCCGATAGACCGGCAATGCGTCGCACGAACAATGTCTTGCCGCTTTTCGCCGCCTGCATGAAGACCAGAACAATGCAGATAAAGATCAAAAGGGCGATCAAGGTGTTGGATCGAGCGGCATGAAACCATTGAGGCGATGCCAGTACATAGGGCGTGGTTTCGGAGAAAATACGTTCGTCGTTTCTGGTCAATGCAACCAGCCGGTAGGCATAAGGAACGTGATTGTATATTCCGATTCGGTCCTGAAACCGATATACCTGAGCGTCGAGCCGGGCGTAAACGCCATAAGTGCCGTTTTCCCGGTCGGCGCGCTGAACTATGTAGCCCAGAAACTCGGGTGGTTCTCGCGATGGCTTCCAGGAAACAGTGGCGTAATGTTTGCCGTCTTCGGTACGCGTATCAGACACCCGGAAAGCGTGATATCGTTCCTTTACTGCCCGCGCTTCATAAATATACTCTTTACCGGGCTCGGCAGTACCGTCAATGAATTCGTGAGCTGACGGCGAAGTATAGTCGATGTATTTGAAATTATCGGCGCTGTCCTTTTCCGCCCGGTAGATCAGGGTAAGGTCATATTTCTGTCCGATAACTTTCGGGTTTATTTTCCACTCAATGCGTATTGCCCGGCCGGTTAATCCGGCGGAATCGGCAATGATTCGAGGCGACATTCTTATTTCGTAACTCCGGACGACCAGATACCGGTAATCAACACCAGCGATACCAGTTGAATCAACGTGAATGAAAGTGTCCTGGTAGCCGGCAAGTGAATCGTAGGCCAGTCTCATGAGCAGGCAGGTCTTGATGTCTTGGGCATTGGGCGATGGTTCCCAGGTTATCCTGAATCCGCCGCCTTCGTCATTGGGGATGTCAACGGCGAGCAGACATTTAGGCGTGCCGATCGTGTACAGGGGCGCGGACGGCTCGGAGAATAATCGGGTATTGTCTTTGACCCCGGCGATCTTGTAATAGTATCGCACTCCGTCTTTTATGGTTGTATCCGGATACTGGTTGATACCCGGTTTTACCGAACCAATAAGGTCATATTCCCCTTCTTTTCCGGCGCGCCAGATCTCGTATTGATCGCTGAGATAGTAATCAGTCGGCCGTTTCCATTTGATGATGTTCGACGCCGGATCCGCGGTTGCGCCGCTTGAAATTTCGTGAAAGATCGATACCGATTTGATTGCTGCGATTTCATACTTGCTTCCCGGCGAAAACATGTTGTCCTGATATTCGCTTTCCGATATTGGCAGCAATCCGATCACTGCGCCGTCTTTAGTAATCTGGATGCCGGTAAAATGCCGGTATTGCGGCGGAACGCGCCATGACAATCGTCCGGTCTCTTTGTTGATGCGCGGCTTCAGCGGTTTCTTTTCTCTTCTGACAATGTCGTAGATAAACTCGCGGCCGATGTCGATATCGCGGTCAACATACAGCGTGTCCTGTGTCAAAACCGCCAGCCGAGAATATCGTGAACGATAAATCTCATAACCTTGAAGCCTGCTTTCATCTAAGGCCGGCTGCCAGGCAAGGGTGACGGCAATACTGTCGTTATGGACTATGCTGGCGGCAGTGACATTGCCCGGAGCGCCAATACTCCGGGCGAAAATTAAAGCAACAAGCAGATTGATCATTATTGCTCCCTTCTTTGATTATGTATGATTAAGTATAGTTAGTCTTGATCACTAATCAAGACCGGATTCGCAAGTTTCGGCTGGCGGCTGACGCCGTGGTTCTGGGAACGGCTTGACTTCGTTTGGTTAGTGTTTATACTTCGGGCGTGCCATACGGCGATGACCGAAGAGACGGTTCAATTAGACATAAGCAAATTCTCCGCAACATATTGCTGAAGCAGCCTTTAATGCGCCGGGTAATCATCGCCTGCCTGCCGTGCATAATCGCCTCGATATATTTCTACGGCTGGCGCAGTCTGGCGGTTATCTTCGTTTCCTGCCTGGCGGCTTTTCTCGCCGAGTTTATTTTTCAGGCGAGAAGGGGGGAACCGGTGAGCGAGGCGGTGTTCGTTTCCGCGATAATCTACTCGTTGATTTTGCCGCCGACCATTTCCTGGCATATTCTGATAATCGGCATTGTCTTCGCGATCATTTTCGGGAAAATGGTTTTCGGCGGGTTCGGTTTCAATATTTTCAACCCGGCAATGGTCGGCCGGGCTTTTGTTTATGTGTGTTTTCCGGTCGCCATGACCGCGACCTGGGCGCCGCCCGCCTCGGGCATTCCCGCTGGTTTCGGCATGTGGACGACCGCTTTGCCCGACGCGATAACCAGCGCCACGCCCCTGGCATTGCTCAAGGCCGGCGCGGTTACGCCGCCGTCATTGCTCGATCTTTTTCTGGGCAGGATAGCCGGGTCTATGGGTGTGACCAGCGTGCTCGCGATATTGATCGCCGGATTCTACTTGATCGTCACGAAAACCGCGAACCGCTGGATTGTTTTGACTCTGGTGCTGACCTACGGCATCGCCAACGGCATTTTGTTCAGTCTCGGCGTTAAGCCGGTTCCGGCCATGCTCACCGCGTTGATGGGCGGCGGTTTTTTGTTCGGCGCCTTTTTCATGGCGACCGATCCGATCAGCGCGCCTCGATTATTGCCGTCCAAAATAATCTACGCGGCGACGATCGGCATCAGCACCCTCGTGATCCGGAACTTCTCGGTATTCAACGGCGGTTTGATGTTCTCGATACTGCTCGGCAACATGTTCGCGCCGATACTGGACTTCTATTTCAAGAGCCGCGTCCGGAAATCGGCGGTCGAGGAAAAAGCGCATGAAGTTTAAGGAAAAATTCTGGTTTCCGATATTCTATATGTTCGGTGCAACCCTGATCCTGAGCGCGGTGCTGCTGGTCTTTGGATCTTTTACCCGTGACCGGGTGAAGAATAACGAGCGGCTGGCTTTTGAACGCTCGGTGCTTGAAGCGTTGAGTATCGACATTCGCGGTTACGCGCCGTCGGCAGTTCACGATAAATACGTTCAAGCGATACGGATTGTGAATGAGCAGACACCCGATATACTCGGTCTTTATGAGAACGAACAATTGCTCGGTTATGCCCTGCCCGTCGCCGGGCCTGGCTTCTGGGCGCCGATCAAGGGCGTTATCGGTATCGATGCGGATCGCCGGACAATAATCGGTATTTCTTTTTATGAACAGAATGAAACCCCGGGCCTGGGCGGAGAGATCGCCAAGCCGTTTTTCCGGGATCAGTTCCCGGGCAAGAAGATCGCGTCCGGCGGCATGCCGATTGAATTCAGAATGAGCGCGACCGAGCTGGATGAAAGTTCGGTGCATATGATCACCGGCGCGACCCAGACCAGCACGCGTTTGGGGAAATTCTTGAATGAGAAGTTGATCGACTGGCGCCGCCGGACAACGGAAGGTCAATAATGCCCGCGACCAAGAAGATAAGGGACGTGGTAATCGACGGATTATGGAACGATAATCCGGTTTTCCGGCAAATACTGGGCATATGCTCGGCATTAGCCGTGACCAATCTGGTGCTCAACACCATTGTCATGGGTATTGCGGTTACCCTGACCACGGCGCTTTCCGGTCTGACCGTGTCTTTGCTGCGCAAGTGGACGCCGAGAGTCGTGCGCATGATGGTCGAGACCTTGATCATAGCATTTTATGTTATTCTCTTTGATCGGGCGTTAAAGGCTTACTGGCCGGACATGAGCCGCAGTCTCGGTCCCTATGTCGGTTTGATCATAACCAATTGCATTGTCATGGGCCGAGCCGAGGCGTTCGCCAATGCTAATACGCCCTTACCGTCTTTTCTCGACGGTCTTTTTGCCGGGCTCGGCTATTCGTTCGTTCTCATTGCCGTTGCCGTGATACGCGAGATTTTCGGCATGGGCTCGATTCTGGGAATCGCCGTACCGTATTTTTCAAGTTCGGGCTGGGACCGCTGGATAATCATGGTCATGCCGCCCGGAGCGTTTTTCACCCTGGCGGTCATCGTCTGGATCGCGAGAACATTTCAGAAATCCAAAGCGGCATGGCCCGGCTCGGTTAAGAAATGAACACCGGCAACTATTTTCTTCATCTGTTGGTCATACTTTTTGCCTCGATATTCACCGAGAACATGCTTTTGGCGCGTTTTCTGGGAATGTGTTCTTTTCTCGCTGTTTCGCGCCAGGTGAAAACCGCGGTCGGCCTGGGCGCGGCCGTGGTCGTGGTCATGACCTTCACCGTCATGCTCGACTGGCTTGCCTACCGTTTCGTGCTGCAGCCTTTTGGCATTGAATACTTCCGTTTCATCCTTTTCATCATCATCATCGCCGCCTTTGTGCAATTTTTGGAAATGGCGATTGAGCGGTACTCGCCGCCGCTTTACCAGAATCTGGGCATTTTCCTGCCTTTGATAACCGTCAATTGCGCGATACTGGGCGCTTCGCTGTTCATGGTGATACGCGAGTACGATTTTGTTGAAAGTATTGCCTTTGGTCTTGGTTCGGGATTAGGCTGGATGCTGGCGATCATCGCCATGGCCGGCATCAGACAGCGGCTCAATAACGCCCGAATTCCGTACGGATTGCAGGGGCCGGGCATCGCCTTGATCATCGCCGGCATCATGGCGTTGATATTCATCGGATTCACCGGCGTGCTTGCCGGGCAATAGGGCGCGATGTTCCTGGCGGTATTCGTGATTTCCGGTATCGGCGCGGCGCTAGCCGCACTGCTCGTGATCGCCGAGCGGGTGATAACCAATTACGGCGATGTTGATATCGATGTCAACAACGGCGGCCGGAAATTCACGATCCGGGGCGGTGATTCTTTGCTGGAATCGCTGACCGCGCAAAAAATATTCATTCCCTCGGCATGCGGCGGCCGCAGTACCTGTGGTTATTGCAAAGTGAAAGTGCTGGAAGGCGGCGGCACGGTGCTGCCGACCGAGGAGCCATTTTTAGACGGCGCGGAAAGAAAAAACGGCATCAGACTTTCCTGCCAGGTAAAAGTCCGCAGCGATCTTAGGATCGAGATACCGTCCTTTCTTCTCGCGGTCCGGGAATATACCTGTCGATGCGAGAAGATCATCGATCAGACCTATGATATCAAACAGTTCGATTTCAAGTTACTCGAGCCGGATATAATTAAATATAAACCCGGTCAATACGTGCAGCTGCTTACGCCCAAATATGAAGGCAATTCAGAAGAGGTTTACCGCGCCTATTCGATATCATCTGATCCTAATGACAATACGAGATTTGAACTGATTGTCCGGCGCGTCGCCAGCGGCATTTGCACGACTTATCTTTTCGATCATCTGAAGGAAAATGACAAGGTGCGTATCAACGGCCCTTACGGCGAGTTCTATTTGCGAGACACGGGCGCGCCGATTGTTTTTATTGCCGGGGGATCGGGGATCGCGCCGATCAAGTGCATACTGCATGATATGGCTAACCAACAGAATAAGCGCCGAGCGGTTTTCTTCTTCGGCGTGCGCGGCATGAAAGACCTGTTCCTTTTTGACGAAATGCCGGAGTTCGAGAAAAAACTGGCCGATTTCAAATATGTGCCGGTGATTTCTCAGCCTGAACCAGACGACAACTGGACGGGCGCGACCGGCCGGGTCACGGACATTGCCGCGGCTTATCTGGAAAAGCAAAGTGATGCCAAGGATCATGAATGCTATTTATGCGGCAGTCCGGGCATGATCGATTCGTCGATAGAAGTCGCCGCGCAATACGGCATTGCCCAGGATAAAATATACTATGACAAATTCTCTTAGGGGGCAATAATGAAAAAATCGCCGCAAACGCAAAAACTTGAAAGAATGCTGGGCGCTTCAAAGATATCGTCCTGCGGGTTTTTGGGTATTGACCGGCGCGGCGTGGACGAGATCATCGAGGCCGACGCGGCCGAGATTGCCCGACTTGGCAAGACTAACGAACAAATAGCAGAACGCATGCGCGAGCTGACTGAGCTGGCAAAGACCGGTTTGGGTGATTGGGTGAATGCCGGGGAACAGATTGAGGTCTCGGTTGACGACAGCCGCGGCCGCATACCGTGCCCGTGGTCGCACGGCGTGCGCTGCTCCAAGATGATTACGACCTGCCGCCGGCTTGATACCAGAGTCAGTATACGCTGGTCAGAGTTAAACATTCACATGATCGAGACGCACGGGTTTTTCGAGGGCAAAGGCGCGGCGTTCCGCGTCGAACCGAAGCTCCTGATAAAGGTTATTTTTTAAGAAATATTTAAATTTTAAAAAGTATTAGTGTTTGACCCTTATGGAAAAGGTTTATTCCCACTCTTTTTTGAACTTATCTGACCTTCACTATGCGCAGAGATTTTGCATTCATATTCTCCGGCTTAAGGAAATATACCCCAGGTGGAAGGTCATATCCCACCCGGTCACCATGATAGGCAGCCACCTGCTTCCCGGAAATGTCGTAGAGGATGAAGCGCTCAGTCTCATGGCCAGCGACAGTGGTGAATGTTGTAAAAGGATTAGGTTTTGTAATGTAACTTCTGTTCGCTGCGACAAATCCACGATAATTACTGTCTTCATCAACATTGGTCCAAGCCTCTAAATCACAATATACACAATTCTGCGAAGTTCCGAGTCTACTATCAACCCAGCTCACCAATCTACTATTTTCAGTTACGCATAATCCCGGATTTGTAATATGAACTGCTGTATTATTGTCATCAACCGCTTGCCAGGGGGCAGCAAAGCCGGTAGGCGGAAAACCATCTGTTTTAAAATAAACTCGTGTACCTGGATGACATGTTGCTACCCATCTATGACGCCAATAATCGAATTCACATGAAGGGTTCACACCCATACCACTCGGTAAGCTATATGTGTACCATGTGCTTCCTCCGTCGTTAATCCAATTGCAGGTATTTGTTCCTATTACTACAAGATAGGGGTGTGACGATGTTTCACACATTATATCGGCAGATGATCCTCCAACAGAGGGAATCGTACGTGTGCTCCAAGTGGTACCCCAATTTGTAGTTTTAGAAAAATATGTCCCATACGGAGTGTATAAGTCATTATATACCAAATACAAAGATGGTGGAATGCCCGTACCGAAATCACCTGCTAGCTTAGGAAACCTATAAGAATGCGATAAAGCAAAGCTGTATTCGTTTCCCCAGCTTAGACCCGCATCAGTGGAACTGTAGAATACAATTGTGCTTCTGCTCCCGCTATACCAGTATGCAAACGCCGTATATAGATTATCACCAGAACCATTATAGAAGAGGTCTGGGTGCGAGTTCGGGTATTGTGGGAAGTCAAAAAAATCGCCACTACCACCTGAAAGCGGCTTTCTATATGTTCCCACCCACCCAGTATCTACTAGTGTGCCCGCGGATGTTATATATGCTAACGAAACATAGTTTTGCGTAACGGCAATAGAGATAAAGCGGTTAAAAAACCACGACAAATCTGGCAAGTAGATCCCACCAAAATATGACCAATTACGGCCTTCATCCGTTGATCTATATATTCCAATCGAACTATAACCATTATAAGTTTGGTTAATAGCGCAAAACAGGTTGGTTGACCACCAGTTCGATGCTAGGGAAGAAGCACGATGGGGTAAATAAGAACTTGAAATTTGGATATCATTGCCAAATTCAACTTCAGGTGCATGATTTATTGTATCAGATTCTAAAATTTCATAGATCCTTGGTATACTGACATTATTTCCCCAAGCAGAAGAAAAAAGGCAGCCAGTTAGCATTCCGATTACAAAACACATGTATTTATGTTGAGTAGACATTAGACCTCCTTTGTAATTACCGCGGGTGCTACCGCGACACAGGTTTTTACTTCTTGAATTGCCAATCTCCTAAATTGTTGTGCAAGAAAATTAAAATTCATCTTTTCAGTTATTTCAATCCCGTAGAACGTGGCAATCTTGCTATTTTGCAGACAATTTAAGATTGCGTCGGTCGTTTTATGCCATCGCAATATTTTTTCCATGATTGTTATTAGCATTCTCTCAACCGTCGGTATTGAATAACCTCATTTTCGTTTATTCAATCTTTTTCCTTCTTTTTCTTGGGCCATTTTCAGAAATAGCGCATTTTCAGATGAAATCTCCTCAGGTGTTGCACCAACGATAGGCTCAAAACGAAGATTTTCAAATCCACGCCTTTTGGCTACGATACGATAGGAAAACGGTATGTCTGAACCTTCTGTTCCTCGTACTTCGAAAGATGTCGGAGTCTTCATTGCTACTGCTAACAAGACTGGTTCTTCTTCAGGTGTAAGAAACACATGATATTTAATTTCTGTGTTTGCTGATTCTCTAAATGCCCTGTCAATTTCGACTATGGACGTTCCATTCACCAACTTTCCCGAACCAAAATCCTCGAACCAGACTTCGGGTGATTCTTGGCAATAGAGATGATAATAATTGCCATCATTCAATTTCACACCAACACTTTTTGTACCACCGGTCACAAGGAAATTACCGACAAACCGTCCTGCATAACTACCAGCAGGAGAAGTTGGAGCTGTTGCGTAAATTCCAAATTTAGTGCCTGTACCGTAGTTTTCTGCTTCAAAATACCCAGCGTAAACCGCTCCCGAAGAATTGTTTTCAGCCCTAGCTCTAACTGCATAAGTCGCAGATGCT
>JBBIHN010000019.1:0-21712 GCA_037446995.1 Caldifarciminota bacterium
CGAACAGCTGAAGGAAAATTTCAGCAACCAGTTTGGCGGGGAGGCGATGAAAGAGACAATGGGCCAACTGTTCGCTTTTTGCCCGGAACTGCCGGTCAGGCCGGGTGATACTTGGCACCAGAAGATCGAACTGATAAGAGGCTTTCCAATGCAAGTCAGAACCCAGTATGAGTTGGGCGAGATCAAAGACGATGAGATCCGTCTGAAAACAACTGCCGCCATCACGCCCGGCTCTCAAACAATCTGGATACAACAAGCTGGATTTATGATCCGTTACAATCTGCGTGGGGATCAAAGCGGGCATGTAGTACTTGATCGTGGAAACGGTTGGGCGAAGTTTATCGAGATCGAACAGAATTTCGGGGGACAGGTTTGGCTTTTCGATCCATCCGGAAGACCGCTTTTCCGTTTTCCGCTGAGCGTTTCCAGCACAATGAAGACAGAATTGATCGAATGAAAACCGGTTGATTGCCGGCCGAATAGTGGCGCGATTGATTCGTGCCGGTCAGTGGTTCAGACGTTTCATCAACTGGCGCGCCTTGACCGCAAAGATCGACACCGGATCCTTGACCAGAAAGTCCTCGATAACTATCCTTGCCTTTTCATGATCGCCGGTCGCGATGAGGAGCTCGGCCCTCAATACCGGCAGACCGGTTATCCGGCTCTCGGGAAACTGTTCATCAAGCATCAACAGCGCCGCCAGGGCCATGGGTAGATCGCCCAGCCGCTGATAGGCGTCGGCGAGAAAATAACAGGCATAATCGCCGATCTTTGATCTAACCAGTTGCCGAAGGCTGTCTCGGCCGGCATCAAGGCGTCCGGTTTCGAGCAGGCAAAGGGCATACATGATCCTCTTCATGGCTGCCGTATCGGCGCGCATACCCTCGATCTGGTACAAACGCTCCAGCGCATTGTTGGCCTGGACCGAGGCCGGATGGCGTCGGACCATATTCATGTATGAATCGCGGGCATTCAATATTTTCGATGCAAAGAAGTAGTTTTCAGCAAGGCAGTATTCGATCTGCGCCCGGGATTCGCCGGAAAAGTGATCCTGGTGCAGGCGCAGCAGGGCGATCGCTTTATCAAAAGCGTCGTGTTTTAGATACTCCAGGTTGTCGGCGATGATTGATTCAAAATCCGGCATCGGCCCGGGACGCCGGGTCAGGCGGCCGGGGTTCGCTACGCTAAATACGATCAGGATGATAACGAGTATCATTTCAGGTCGGGCAGCCGTTCAAAATATTCGCGTATGTATATCTCGTATTCCCGCGGATAGGCCTCTTTGAGCGCCTGATTAAGCAGGTCCCGGAGCTCATTTTTGCCGAGTCGGCCGGGTAATGGCAAAGGGGGTTCAGCGGCAATATCCTGACCGGTTTTGCTCTTGCGTTTCTCTTCAAAGTCCTCTCGGCGTATCGATCTTTCGGCGTCAAGCAGGCGGGTAAGGATTTGCTGTTGTCGTTCGATAAGCTGACGGTCGAGCTTGTATTGAAAAAGATCTTCCTCGACCGCCTGGACGTCTTCAGTAAGTTTCTTGAGCAAATCCTGATAAGGTTCGGATCCGGCCTCAAGCTGCAGATCCGAGAGCGCCTGGCGTATTTTTCGCTGACTGCCGGCGAGGCGCTGCATCTGTTCTTTGATCCCCGGCGACATACCGGTAACGGGTAAAGGAAGAAGCGAAGCCGTGGACTGATTTATCGAGAATTGACCCTTGCTTATGCCGGCAAGCTGTTCCATAAGCCGGTCGGCACCGGTTGAAGTCTTGCCGGCAGCGGCTTGTTCAAGGTTCTTGAACAACTCGACCGCAACTTGATTTATCGACTGAACTGCTTCCTGCATAAGACCGCGTTCATTGCTTTCGGTTTTCGCCCGGTCCATGAGGCCCGCGGCCCGGGCAATCCTTTTTCCCATGGTCGGAGTAATGTACAAACTGCGTTTTTCTCCGCTGAAAAGGCTCTCGGCGACGGCCCTGGTTGAACCGGCGATTTGATCTTGAAGTTCGTAATCGAACTTATGATCGCCGGGTCGGGTAAAAAGATCCTCCTGCTGATGGGAGATCGCTATCAACTGGTCAAGAATCCGGTAGAGATTGGCCTGCAGTTCGGCGCCGCGCCCTTTGACCAGTTCTTCATACAGTTTTTCGAGATCGGCTGCCGACATGTTCAGGCTTGCGCTCATCGCGGTCATTTCGTCGCTGCCCGCGGTAAGCTCTAGCTGCTCGGCGATTGCGCTCAATGAAGCCTGGATATTTTCTTCAAGGTCCCGGGACGCCGCCAGGCGGCTGGTCTCCCGGGCAAGCTCTTGAACTTTTTCCCGCAGATCACCAATTGCTTGGTCGTCAAGGTCACCGGTGCCGGCCGAAAGAGAATCGGCCTGCCGAGCCAGATCGCGGGCGATCTGCGCCAGTTGCCGGAGTCTTTCCTCCTGTTGATATCTTTTGAGTATTTCCAGGGTTCTCGCCAGTGCCTGGGTCAATTCCTTTTGATGTTGTTTGAGATGTTTGATCATGTCTTCCGGCTTGCCGGGATTTTTTTCGAATTGCTGCTCGAGTTTTTCGATTGCGGCGCGTAGTTCCTGAGGAGCGATTTCATCGAGCAGCCGCCATAATTCCTGTAGATTGGATAAGGCTTTTGGATCCAGGATCAAACCCTCGTTGATTTTGTCGATGGTCCGCTCAAGCTCGGATTGCCAATCCTCGATCTGTTCAAGCAAAGCTTTGTCCCGGCGCAGTAATTCGCGGAGTTTTTCTTGATCACCCCAGGCGAGTTCGCGGTTCTTCAGAAGATTCTGCTCAATGCGGCCCAGTTCGCGGGCGTGCTTGTCCTGTTCTTCGAGAGACCGGTCAAGGGCGCCGGCAAGCGCGTCTTCCTCTCGATGAATTGCCGCGTACATTTGTTCCATGGTCGGAAAATACACATAATAGGTGCTGCTCCGGGTTTTATTGCCGGCATTGTCGGTGATTTCAACGTAGTAGGATATTTCGTCGCCGGGAAGCAGATTTAACTCGGCCAGGTTCCAGTTGAAGAACAATGTGTCTTCAGTCGCCCCGCGGCGCAATGATAATGCCTTGTGTTCGGTCCGCTTGAAATCATAGCCGAACCTGCCGGCGCTTAGTCCGTAGTCGTCGGACAGGCGCACGCCGATGCCGAGTATCATGCCGTCGGGCATATTGACATTCTGACCGGGCAGAAATATATCGACCAGCGGCGCCAGGTCGGGTATCGAATAGACGCTTATTGCTTCTTCTAAGGATGATAATGCGTCAAGCCTGATATGGGCGGTCCCGCTGTGCCGGATCTTGAATTCACCCTGAAAAAGGTTTTCTTTGCAGATCAGCTGAACCGTATCGCCATAGATCATCGACGCTTTTTGCAGGATTTGATTGGCGTGTCCGTTCATGGTCACGCGCGTATTCTGCGGCGCGATAATCTGCCGGCCGGTCTTGGTTTCTGGTTTGAGCCCGGTGTAAGCCGGATAGTCAAGCCTGAATTCAAGATCGGTGATCATCACCGGAGTTGTCATGGTTATCTGATGGCTCGCAGTTTTCCGGTTCAAAAACTCGAAGTGGTACTTGAAGCTGCGCTTCACGATCAGCGAGGTCTTTGCCTGACCGTTTTTAACGGCGACCAGGGCGCTGATGCTTCGGTTATTCTCCTGCCGGATAAGGCGAACCTTACCCGGCACATATACGCCGTTGACGATCAACGATATGTCCCGACCCGTGTTTTCGACCGAACTCGTACTGCCCGGGATCACGATCCATTCGATTCGCGGGTCAATCGAAAATGCAAAGCGGGCCGGGAAGACCGCCGGATACAGCAGGAACATAATAACCGATATCAGCAGGATCTGAGATCCGGCAATCAACGGTTTCCAGTCGATCAGACCACGGAGAAGATCGATATTGATGAACTTGACCGAACGGTCGATGTATGCCCGGATCAGTTCCTGGGAATACCCTTCCCGATTTTTCCCGGAATAACGAAGGAACTGAACGCTGTTGATCAGGCTGCCGTTCAGTCCGCATTGCCGGTCAACCGCGCGCACGCGGTCCATGAAGCCGACCGCGCGGTAAAGCGGGAATACGGCCAGGCCGATAAGCAGGTACCAGGGAGATTTGAAGAAGAATAAGGTCACGAGCAGGATCAGTATCGATACGGCAAGGAACAGCAGAAAGATGCCGGTGAATTCAACCAATGATTGCCGTCGATGCACGCGGCGCAAGATCTTGATCAGATAATGAATATCGTTCATGGTCAATGCGTCAGAGCATAGACGATGATGTTTATCCCCATTCGCAAGGCGGCTTCGCGTTTTTCCGGCGGATCGTTGTGAACGGCCGGATCCTCCCAGCCGTCGCCAAGATCGCATTCATAGGTATAGAACACGACGAGTCTTTCCTCAAGGAAAATGCCGAAGCCTTGGGCCGGCTTGCCGTCATGCTCGTGGATCTTGGGCAGACCGTCGGGAAAATCATAGAATGAGTGATATATCGCGTGGTCGTAGGGCAATTCGATCATCGGCGAATCGGGGAATACCCTGGTGATCTCGCGCCGAAAAGAAGTATCCATTCCATAACAATCATCGGCGTGCAGAAAACCGCCGGCGGCAAAATATCGGCGGAGTATTCTTACTTCTTCGTCGCTGAACTTGATGTTGCCGTGGCCGGTGAGGTATAAATACGGGTATTGAAACAGCTTGGGATCGGTGATCCTTATGTTCTCTTCGCGCGGCGCGGCCCGGACCGCGGTTCGCGCATTTACCGCCTCGAGCAGATTAGGCAGCGAAGAAGGGTCCGAATACCAATCGCCGCCGCCGTCGTATTGCACCCGGCCGATGGTGAAATCGTGTTGACTGATAACCATCAACAGCAGAAACATGTTAAGCATGTACTTCATTATAGGAGCAGTAGGTTTATTGTCAATGGCAATCGGATGTCGGGAAATCCGCGCCGTTGATATTCCGGGAGTACGGTTTTTATTCTTGACTTCCGGCGGATTCTATTTATACTTAGTTTTAATGAAGAAAGTCGTACGGGAATCCGAGATCAAGCGCGCCTTGACCCGGATCGCCCATGAGATCATTGAAAAGAACAACGGTATTAAAGACATAATTCTGATCGGAATCAAGCGCCGGGGCGATTACATTGCCCGGCGTTTGTTGGATAATATCAAACTTACCGAAAAGAAGAAAATACCGATCGGCGCGCTGGATATAACCCTGTATCGCGATGATCTGCAGCTGGCTTCAGATATGCCGATTATCGAAAGCACTGACATCCCTTTTGACGTGACCAACAAGATTGTTGTTCTGGTCGACGATGTTCTTTATACGGGCCGGACAATACGCGCCGCGATCGAGGAGATTCTCGATTTTGGGCGGCCAAGGGCAATACAACTTGCCGTGCTGGTCGATCGCGGGCACCGGGAATTGCCGATCCAGGCCGACTATGTCGGACGGATAATGCCGGCGGCTCGGAACGAGATCGTCGATGTGCTGATCCGGGAGCTGGATGGCGAAGACTGCATAATTATCCGCGATCAGAGAAAGACGAAGAAAACGATCAAAAACCGGACAAACCGCATCGGCTTGAAACGCGAACCAGCGCCGACGGCAAGACAACTGAAGATCGGCGGGTCCGACCATGAGCCATAGAAAAGATCTTATCGGGCTCGAAGATCTGACCGCGAAGGAAATAATCCAATATCTTGACATCGCCGATCGTTTCGCTTCGGTGCTCGAGCGTCCGATTCCGATCGTCCCGACATTGCGCGGCAAAACCATACTGACGCTTTTCTTCGAAGCTTCGACCCGGACCCAGATATCGTTCAGCGTTGCGGCCAGGCGGCTGTCGGCCGACGTGATAAATTTTTCCAGAACGAGTTCCAGTGTCGCGAAAGGGGAGACGATCATCGATACTGCCCGGAACATCGAGGCAATGAAGATCGATGGAGTCGTTGTTCGCCATTCGACGCCGGGCGCGGCAAAATATCTGGCCGAGAATCTCGATGCCTTTGTGATCAACGGCGGTGACGGCAGCCATGAGCATCCAACCCAGGCTTTGCTCGATATGCTCACGATGCGCCAGCGTTTCAAGGAGATTACGGGATTGAAGATTCTGATCGTCGGCGACATCCTGCATTCGCGGGTCGCGCGCTCTAATATATTCGGGCTCAAGAAACTCGGCGCCCGGGTGGCGGTCTGCGCGCCGCCGACCTTGATACCGGTCGGCATGGAATCCCTGGGAGTAAACGTTCACTACGACCTTGACGAAATCATTGACGATTTTGACGTGATCATGGCCCTGAGAATACAGCTCGAACGTCAGGCGACTTGCCTGTTCCCGTCGGTGCGCGAATACCGCAATCTTTACGGTTTGACGCGGGCGCGCGCCGCCCGGATGAAAGGCGGAAGCATTATCATGCATCCGGGTCCGACCAATCGCGGCGTTGAGATCGATCCTGAGGTTGCCGACGGAGCGCGTTCGGTGATCCTTGCCCAGGTGAAGAACGGCGTCGCTTTGAGAATGGCGGTTCTGTTCGTTCACGCCGGAGGAAGAATTGAATGATATTGTGAGCGGCGGCCGTATCATTGATCAGCGTTCTCGAGCCGAGAAAGAGATTGACATTCTGATCGTCAACCGGAAGATCGCTGAGATCGGCAAGAGGATCAGGAAAAAAGGGGCGAAAACGATCGATGCCGGCGGTTGTGTCGTTGTCCCCGGGTTCATCGATTTGCACTGCCATTTGCGCGATCCGGGTCGTCCCGACGAAGAAACCGTGGAAAGCGGGGCAAGGGCGGCAGTTGCCGGCGGATTCACGGCCGTATGTTGTATGCCCAACACCGATCCGGCAATCGATAACGAAGGAATCGTCAACTATATATATCGTGAAGCAGAACGGGCCGATATCTGCCCGGTCTTTCCGATTGGCGCGATCACCAGGGGCCGGCAGGGCAAGGAAATAACCGAGTTCGGAGAATTGGTAAACGCCGGGGTGAGAGGTTTTTCCGATGACGGCAGCGTGGTTGAGGATGCAAACGTACTGAGACACGCCCTCGAATATTCCAAAATGTTCAATCTTCCGATCATGGAACACCCGTTGGACCGGGCGCTGACTGACGGTGGTTTGATGAACGAGGGGTTGGTGTCGGCGCGTCTGGGGTTGCAGGGTTCACCGGCGACTGCCGAAGAGATCATCGTTGGCCGGGATATCAGTTTGGCGCGGTTCACCGGTGCCCGCCTGCATTTATGTCATATTTCAACCCGAGGGGCAATCGAGATGATAAGGAAGGCAAAGAGCGAAGGTTTGCCCGTCACTTGCGAAACTTGCCCGCATTATTTCTTCTTCAATGACGAAGCTCTGACAGGATTTGACCCCAATTTCAAGGTCAACCCGCCGATCCGGACCGAAGATGACCGGCGGGCCGTAATCGAGGGATTACGCGACGGCACGATCGATTGCATTGCGACCGATCATGCGCCCCATTCCCAAGCCGAAAAAGAACTGGAATTTACGCATGCGCCGTTCGGGATGATCGGATTGGAAACCGCTTTGTCCCTGATCGTCATGGAGTTGATCAATAAGCGTAAGTTTACCTGGTCAATGATCATTGAGAAGCTGTGTTTTAACCCGGCGAGAATCATCAATGCACAGAAGGGTTATCTGAATATCGGTGAGCGGGCCGATGTCGCGATCATTGATCCGGCGGCCAGATGGAAAGTCGGCGCCGACAAGCTGTATTCAAAATCGATCAACTCGCCCCTGCTGGGAAAAGAACTGCAGGGCAGATGCCGGGCAACCGTGGTCAACGGCGTGATCAAGCATTCAGATGAATGATCTGGAGCAGAAACAATCCCGGGTGATACTGCCGGATTGGCTGGGCAGCGGTCAGGATCTTTTCGGCACGCTGCAGATCATAAAGACGAAATCGATCGCCCGGGGCTATTTGGAAATCGATTATGACCTTAATTTCAACGATGCCTTCAACTATCCGGTCGTTTTTGAGATCAAGAGCGAACAGGGAGAGTTGGTCTCCGAAGCAATTGCGTTCCGGATAAACCGTAATATCGATCCGGCGAGCCGGATCATCGAAGAGAAAATCATCGCACCCAAAGTATGTTACGCGCTGAAACGGGACGATTTTATCCGGTTCCTGGCCGCGGTTGTTGAAAAGAACGTCGACTTCGCGCTGTATCTTAACAAGACGCCGCGGAAAATTCTGGCTTTAAAATTCCATCGGTTGAACTCGGCTCAGCGGCTTGTATTGAACGACCGTCTGATAATGGAAATCGTCGAGGTGCTGGACCGCTTGGCCCGTGGATGATCGAAGGCGAGGAAAATCAGTCGATCGTGACGGTATTCTTGCCTTTGACGATGTCGCCGATTAACCTGGCATTCAGCGGCTTGAAGTGTTTCAGATTTTCGGGGTCGATGATCAACACCATGCCGATGCCCATGTTGAAAACACGATACATCTCTTCATCCGGGATATGACCGAGTCTCTGCATTAGCTCAAAGACCGGCAAAGGAGTCCATGATTTGCGGTGGATAACCGCTGCGCAGCCCCGGGGCAGCACGCGCGAAATATTGTCGTAAAAACCGCCGCCGGTAATGTGAGCCATTGCTTTGATATGGGCAAGCCGGGGTTCGATCTTTCGCCGGTAGCTGACATGCACCTTTAGCAGTTCGTCGCCGATCGTGCATTTTAGTTCCGGAATATAGGTGGTGAACGTGTATTTTCGCAGTAGAACCTTACGGGCAAGGGAGTAACCGTTTGTGTGCAAGCCGGATGACGCAAGACCGAGCATTATGTCGCCGGGCTTTATTCGGCCCGAGTCAATCAATCTTTCCTTTCTTACGCGGCCGACAACAAAACCGACCAGGTCGTAGACTCCTTTGGGGTAGAATCGGCTAAGCTGGGCGGTCTCGCCGCCGATCAGAGCGATTTTTTCCTTGCGGCAGGCATTGACCAGACCGTTGACGATATCGATGAGCACCGATTTCTCGATCTCCGAGAAACCAATATAATCCATGAAAAACAGGGGTTCGGCGCCGGTCGTGAGTATGTCATTCACGCAGTGATTGACGATATCCTGGCCGATAGTGTCATGAACGCCGGCGCCGCATGCGACCAGAATCTTGGTGCCGACGCTATCAACGCTGCTGATCAGATAATCATCGCCATACAAATAGATGCCGCCGAAAAGACCGAAGACCGATTTACGTTTATGGTTGAATGTCTTGATGACCTGACGCCCGATTTGCCTGCGGATCTGGTTTAAGGTATCGATACTCACTCCGGCATCGCGGTATAACATGGAGAATAATACTCGGTTCATGGAATAATGCAAGGAGTAAATGCTCTGATCACGGTTGACACTAAGCCTGATAAATATTATACTACGATATGAAAAGCGATCTGGATATTGCCCGCTCGGCGCGGCTGCGGCCGATCGCCGAGATCGCCCGGAACCTGAATATCGACGAGCAAGATATCATGCCGTGCGGTTTGTATAAGGGCAAGATAATCGCCCGTCATTGGGAGAAGATCAGGAACAATCAGAACGGCAAACTCATACTGGTGACCGCGATGACACCGACCCCTTTCGGCGAAGGCAAGACGACCGTGGCAATCGGTTTGAGCATGGGATTGAACCGCGCCGGCCGGTGTTCGATCGTCGCTTTGCGGGAACCGTCGCTTGGCCCGGTCTTCGGCATGAAAGGCGGGGCCGCGGGCGGCGGTTATTGTCAGGTCTTGCCGATGGAGGACATAAATCTGCATTTCACCGGCGACCTGCACGCGATTTCCGCGGCGCATAATTTACTGTGCGCTGTGCTGGACAATCACATTCATTTCGGCAACCGGCTCGGCATCGATGAACGCGAGATCTTTGTCCGCCGCGCCATGGATATGAACGACCGGAGCCTGCGGCAGATCGTTGTCGGCCTGGGCGGGAAAGCAAACGGTCCGGCGCGCGAGGATGGGTTCATCATCACCGCGGCCAGCGAGGTTATGGCAATACTCGCGCTGGTTCAGTCGATTGACGAACTTAAAGCGCGCCTGGGGAATATTCTTGTTGCCTTTGACATGGAGGGGAAACCGGTGTTCGCCCGCGATTTGAAAGTCGACGGCGCCATGACCGCGCTTTTGAAAGACGCGCTGAAACCCAATCTCGTTCAGACGATCGATCATTCGCCGGCGCTTATTCATTGCGGTCCATTCGCCAATATCGCTCACGGCACGTGCAGTGTGTCGGCGATCAAGATGGCGTTGAAGATGTGCGACTACACGGTCGTTGAAGCCGGATTCGGATCGGATCTTGGCGCCGAAAAATTCGTCGATATTGTCAGCCGGGTCGGCGATCTCCGGGTCGACATCGCAGTTATCGTGGCGACGATTCGTGCCCTGAAACTGCACGGCGGCGCGCCGGTGCGCGATCCGCGCGCCGGAAGCATCAAAAATCTGGCCGCGGGGCTGGAGAATCTTGCCAAGCACATTGAGAACGTGGCGGCGTTTGGCATTCCCGGGGTCGTAGCACTCAATGTCTTTGAAGGGGACACCGAAGATGAAATCAGGGCGGTGATGGATTTTTGCCGTTCGATCAAATGCGAATGTGCGCCGACACGCGCCTTTGAAAAAGGCGCCGCGGGCGCGGCCGACCTTGCCGAATCGGTTTTGACCGTGATCAGGAACGAACCTTCGCAAATGCGTCCGCTGTATGAACTTTCGGATCCGGTCGAGACCAAGATCGAGACGGTTGCGAAACGGATTTACGGCGCCGACCGCGTCGTATACACGCCGCGGGCCGAAAAAGACATCAAACGATTGAATAGACTCGGATTCGATAAGCTGCCGGTGTGCATCGCCAAAACCAACCGATCCCTGTCCGACAACTCGGATCTGCTCGGCCGGCCCAGGGACTTCAAGATCACGGTCCTCGGCATCAATATCTCTGCCGGCGCCGGTTTTCTGGTGCCGATGACGGGTGAGATAGTGCTGATGCCCGGGCTGGCAAAGGTTCCGAACGCAGAGATGATCGATATCGACGAACAGGGAAGGATTACCGGCCTTTCTTGATTATTGGCCGAGGAGTGAATACATGCCCGCTAACTTACCGCCGCAGTATTTCGAGATCGAGAAGAAATACCGGGACGCGCGCGAGCCGCAGGAAAAACTCGTATATCTGCAACAACTTCTGGCAAACGTTCCCAAGCATAAGGGAACCGAGAAATTACAGGCCGATCTTAAATCAAAAATATCGAAAATAAAAGAGACGATCGAAAAACAGCGAAAGACCAGGGGGGGCTCAGGCGGGACCTGGTATCAGGTCGAAAAACAGGGTGCCGGCCAGGCCGTGCTGGTCGGACTGCCTAATTGCGGTAAATCGTCATTGGTAAATGCCTTGACCAATGCGCGTCTGGATGTCGGCGATTATCCGTTCACGACCAAACTGCCTCAGATCGGCATGATTGAGTACGAGAACATCAAGATCCAGATCGTGGATACGCCTCCTTTGTATGTCGACGCTCCGGCATGGCTGTTCGGATTGTACCGCAACGGCGATATCCTGTTGATCATGTTCGATGGCCAGGGTGACTTAGAGAAAGATTTCGAGACGGTCACCAAGGAGTTGGCTAAGCATAACTTATTTCTGGCCAAACATGAATTCGGTAACATGAAAAGATCAATAGTCATTGTCAATAAGATCGACGATGATTTGCTCCAGTCTCGGGGAAAACTCGAAAGCATCAAAGCGGTCGCTCCGGTCGCGGTTGTTTCGGTGACTTCGAACCGCGGCATGGATGCGCTCAAGCAGATGATATTCGAAGAGCTTCGCGTCATCCGGGTATACACCAAGAAAATCGGAAAACCGGCCGAGAAGAACGAACCGGTGGTGCTCGATGCGGGAACCACGGTCATTGATGCGGCTGAACACATACACAAGGACTTCAAGAAGAACTTGAAATTCGCCCGGCTCTGGAACAGCCACGGGTACTCGGGACAACGGGTTGAAAAGCATCATGTCCTTACCGATGAGGACATTATTGAATTCCACGTGTAGCGGATCCGGGCAAGGAGATTTAGCGCGCCATGAACCGGCACAATAGATCCCAGGGCGAACTGGCAATTATCGATTATCTGAAGAGCCGTTTTCCCCGGCGTCATCCGGATATCATCAAGGGCATTGGCGACGATGCGATGGTTTTACGCCCGGGTTATGCGATCTCTACTGATTCGTTCGTCGACACGGTTCATTTTGACCGGCGATACTTCGATTACCGAACGCTCGGCTATCGAACCTTGAGCGCCAGCCTGTCGGATATCGCGGCAATGGCGGCGGAGCCGGTTGCCGCGTTGATATCATTGCAGCTGCCCGGTGGTATATCGCTGGACGACATTAAGTTGATTTATCATGGTTTCAACGAATTAAGCCGTAAATACGGTTTTGACATTGCCGGCGGCGATATTGTCGGCAGTCCCTGCCTCGGGATCACGATCACGGTTATCGGCCGTTGCCAGACACCTTTGCTGCGTTCCGGGGCAAAACCCGGCCAGTATCTGTACGTGACCAATTTTCTCGGTTTGGCCGAAGTCGGCAGAAACGTGCTGGCGCAGGACCTGATGAAAAGCCGGTATGAAACCGCGGTCAACCGGCATCGCTTTCCCGAACCGCGTTTTGCCGAAGTCCGGGCGATCAGGAAATATGCCAGTGCCGCAATTGATACGTCGGATGGTCTGTCGACCGATGCCTATCATCTGATGCGCGAAAGCAAGGTCAAGGTCGTGATCGACGGCGACCACGTGCCTATACATTCGGAAGTCGGTGCTTATTGCCAGGACCAGAACATAGATCCGCTGACCTTTATTCTTGAAGCCGGTGAAGATTTCGAATTGTTGTTTTCGGCCGGGCAACTGCCGGCAACCACGGGATGCCAGGTTTTCCAGATCGGAAGGATAATGCGCGGCAAAGGGCTTTTTATTGTCCGTGACGGCCGCGAGTCGGCGCTTGAGCCCGGCGGGTATCAGCATTTAAACGCGCCGGTTACACGGAGACCTTGATTACGGCAACGCAAGAAAAATTGTTCCTCCCCGCTGCCGTACGCTACGGGGCAAGCGCAATGACCGATCGAAAGTTACAAAAAAGTGGAGAGTAGTCGGATTTATTATGTATTGACATTCTTGGTGTCCTAATATATATTATGATAGATCGGGGGCGATCGGTTTCGACGTGGCGGATGAAATGAAAGAGGGCATACCGAGGGTTCTGGCCACCTCGTAAATCCGACCGGAAATAAAAACATCCTGAAACAGGATACGCTCTAGCTGCATAATCAATGCGGCTACGTCTGCCTGGGCTTCAGCCCGGTTCAGGGTCAGGCGTCATAATGGGCTGGAATCCATTGATTCTCGCCTTTGGGGTTAATGGATAAGTCTAAGAGGCTTGCCTTCGACGACCGGTCTCTTGGTGACGCGAAGGGACATTCATAAAGAGACTAAGTATGTAGTCCTCTTCATTGAAACGTTGCGGACGCGGGTTCGATTCCCGCCGCCTCCATCGCCTTTTCACCTTTTCCCTTCTGCTTTTATTCTTATTGCCTCTTGACTTAATGACCATTTTCCGTATAATGCGCCGGGGTTTATGTTAACGTTGATATTGATATCGATTCAATCGCCGATCTTGATCACCGAGGTAATGTCCAATGTAAAAGGACCGGAACAAACCTGCGGGGACCGCAATGAATATGCCGAGATCTTCAACAATAGTGCGGATACGATCGATCTCGCGAGTTACTTCATAACCGATTTCGACGCAAATCCGGATGAGATTTATCCCTGGGAAGATGAGTTGATCCTGATCAAATACCCTCATGTGCGCATTCATTCAACCTTGATCTATCCGTATTCATACGCCCTGATCATGGACCGGGAATATGTGAGCAGTGATACCATCGGCGGCAATGTTCAACCCTATGAAATACCGGATTCATCATTGATTCTAACCACTGATGATACGGCAATTGGCAACGGTCTTGCCAACAATGATCCTTTATTGCTCTATTCAGTAGTTGACGCTTGTTCAACCACCTTTGGCACGCCCTTTGACAGCCTGGATTCCTTTCCCTCGGATCCCGGCGACGGAGTCAGTTGGGAGACAATCGATCTGCAGATCGGAGATGAAAAAAGCAATTGGCATCCGTCGCTTGATACGGCTGGCTGCACGCCGGGACGGGAGAACAGCACGACCCAGGCATATGATCTGGCGGTTGAAGAAAGATCGATTATCCATAGTCCGGCAGTCGGCAGAACCGGCGAGGATCTGCGGATTCAGGTTTGGATCAAGAACTACGGCTTGAGACCTGCCGATGATTACGACCTGATGATTTTTGATGATCTTAACAACGATTCGGTATGCCAGTCGACCGAGTTACTGATCAAAATGCCCGGTGCGCCGGTAAATGCCCTTGACAGCATCATGCTGACGCATGCATACAAGCAGCCGTCTCAGGGCCGGCATCTTATCGGGTATCAGGTCGAATTCCCGCCGGATAAACGAGAAGAGAACAATATCGCTTTCAAGGAGTTCATGGTGTTGGGCGATATCAGTGAACTGATCCTGAGCCCAGCAATTTTTACGCCGAACAATGACGGCAAGGATGATTTTCTGCAGATCGACTATCGCCTGCCCCAGCCCGGCGGCTTGCTGACGATATCGATTTACGATACGCGGGGCAGGCTTGTGCAATATGTGATTAGAAAAGAGAAGTGCACGCTGGTCCAGGGAACAGTTTTCTGGGACGGCAAGGCGGCAGGCGGACCGCTGGCAAGAGGCATGTACATCGTGTATCTCGAGTATGAATTGAACCATCATGCTGCCCGGGTAAAGAGAGCGGCGGTGCTGGCAAGATGATAGACGCTAACCACTAATCGCTGGGCGGCAACAAAAATTACCGAGCCTGACAATTGACTTTTGGGGTTTTTTGGATATACTGATGCGATGATCAAAAAGACCCCTTTTTACGACTCCCACCTGGCTAATGGCGCCAAGATTGTCGAATTCGCCGGCTTCTATATGCCGGT
This sequence comes from Caldifarciminota bacterium, assembly GCA_037446995.1. Lineage (GTDB taxonomy): Bacteria > Hydrothermota > Tepidihabitantia > SM23-42 > SM23-42 > RBG-13-43-14. The sequence goes on from JBBIHN010000019.1 coordinate 15,079, forward strand.
GCAGTTCGAAGGCATAGTTGAAGAGCATAATGCGGTACGTAACCGGGTTGGGGTCTTTGATGTGTCCCATATGGGCGAGGTGGAGATAACCGGGCTGGATCGCTGGCAATTCGTCAATTATATCACGACCAATGACATTGGCAAGTTGGCGTTGAATCAGATTCAATATTCGTGCCTGCTGTATCCGGACGCCGGTATTGTCGATGATCTGCTGGTCTACAATCTGAACGACCGGGTGTTCCTGGTCGTCAACGCATCGAATATCGACAAGGATTTCAACTGGATAATCGAGAACAAGCGGTTCAATGTCGAAATCAGGAACCGAAGCGATGAGATCGGGCAACTGGCAATCCAGGGGCCGGGATCCGAGACCGTCGTCAAGAAGTTCGTTGATCTGGATCTGCAGAAGCTCAAGTATTACTGGGCGGCAGAAGTAAATATCAAGGGATGCCGGGTTCTGCTTTCGCGAACCGGCTATACAGGCGAAGATGGATTCGAGATCTATCTGGATCGCGCTGATGCCGGTTTGATCTGGAATACGGTTTTCGACGCCGGCGCAGAACTGGACATAAAGCCGATCGGCCTCGGGGCGCGCGACACGCTGCGCCTGGAAATGCGATTCTGCCTTTATGGCAATGATATTGATGAAACGACCAATCCGCTCGAAGCCGGTCTCGGCTGGATCGTAAAATTTGACAAGGGGGATTTTATCGGCCGGGATTCGCTGTTGAGAAATAAGGAAGCGGGATTAAAAAGGAAGCTGGTCGGTTTTATTGCGACCGGCAAAGGGATTCCGAGGCCCCATCAGGAAATCCATTGCGACGGCCGAAAGATCGGGCAGGTTACTTCGGGCACTTTTTCGCCGTCAATCAAGCAAGGGATCGGCATGGGATACGTTGAGATTGAAAGCGCCGAGGCCGGAAAAACCATGCAGGTAATGGCCAAGAACCCGATCGACGTTGAAATAGTCAAAGGACCGTTTTACAGGAATCCGAGTCATAAATGAAATCAAGAGTTTATCTGAAGTATTTGAGTATCCTTGGGGAGGTAGAATGTCAAACATACCTGAAGGGTTGAAATATACCAAAGAGCATGAGTGGCTGCGATTGGAAGGCGATATTGTCGTCGAAGGGATCAGCGATTATGCTCAATCTGAGTTATCGGATATTGTTATGATCGAACCGCCGGCAGTGGGCCGCAAGATCAAGGCGGGCGAGCCGATCGGAACGATCGAAGCCGTTAAAGCAGTGAGCGATCTTTATGCCGGAGTCAGCGGCGAAGTAGTTGAAACAAATGATGCGGTGGTCGCCGATCCATCGATCATCAATAAAGATCCGTATGGTAACGGCTGGATCTACAAGATCAGGATTGCCGACGCGGGTGAATATGAGTCACTGCTTTCGGCCGGGCAATACAAGGAACTGATCGCGAAACACTGATGCATTACATTCCTCTAACCACGCTGGACGAAAAAGAGATGCTTGAGCGTATCGGCGTCGGTTCTTTTCAGGATCTGGTCGATCAGATCATACCTAAGGATCTTCAGCTTGCCGGTAAATGCGGGCTGCCCGAAGCGATGAGCGAACACGAGGTGCGTCGATTATTGCACGAACTCGCGGGCCGCAACCTGAATAGTCTTGAGGCGATTTCCTTTATGGGCGCGGGTATCTATGATCACTATATTCCGGCGGTTATCGACAGTTTGATCTCGCGCAGTGAATTCTATACCGCCTATACACCATATCAAGCCGAAGTTTCCCAGGGTACTTTGCAGACGATATTCGAATACCAGAGCGTAATCTGCGAGCTTACCGGTATGGATGTGTCAAATGCTTCAATGTATGACGGCGGTTCGGCGCTTGCCGAAGCCTGCCACCTGGCGTGCGCTTTAAAGAAAAAAACAAAGGCGGTTCTGGCGGATTCGATTCACCCGCATTATCGCCGGATCACCGAAACCTATACCCGGGAATGCGGATTGGAATTGATTGGCTGTCCGTCCCGGAACGGCGTGCTCGATACCGGCCGTTTGTTGGAGATGATCGATGACAATACCTCGTGCGTTTGCGTGCAGCATCCTAATTTCTACGGGTATCTTGAGAATATGGCCGCGATCGAAAAACTGGTTCATCAAAAAGATATACTCTTCATCGCGGTTATCGATCCATTATCTTTGGGAGTGCTGATGCCGCCGGGCGAGTACAATGCCGATATCGCGGTCGGCGAGGGACAGGCAATGGGCATTGTCCAGGGATTCGGCGGTCCGCTACTGGGCGTGTTTACCTCTAAGATGGATTATGTGCGTTTATTGCCGGGACGGATAGTCGGAGAGACAACGGATATCGAAGGAAAGCGGGGGTATGTATTGACGCTGCAAACCCGTGAACAGCATATCAGGCGGGAAAAAGCAACCTCCAACATCTGCACCAATGAAGCGCTTTGCGCCTTAAGTTCTTTGATATATTTATGTAGTATGGGCAAACAGGGAGTAGTTGAAGTCGGTGAGCAATGTTTGGCCAAAAGTCACTATTTGCTGGAAAGGCTCAAGACACTAAAGCGCATACGCCCGGTTCATGGAGCGGAGTTTTTCAAAGAATTCACGGTCGAAACCGACCGGCCGGCCCGGGATATTGTTGATGACATGCTGCAACACAAAATACTCGCCGGCGTTCCGCTGTCGATATTTGATGAGCATAATAGAAATCAGATGCTGATCGCGGCGACCGAAAAACGCAGTAAAGAAGAAATCGACAATTTCATCGATCGTCTTTCCGAAGTGCTATAATTTCAAGATGCAGGAACTCTGAGATATTCACATGAAGCGGCTGTTATTCATTGGCGATATTTTTGCCGGGCCGGGGAGAAGCGCGGTGATCGGGTCGCTGGCAGATATTGTCAAGAACGAAAAGATCGATTTCGTGATCGCCCAGGGCGAGAACCTCGCCGGCGGTATCGGGATAACCGAGAAAACCGCCAAAGAGCTGTTCGACGCCGGTGTCGACTGCATAACCGCGGGCAATCACGTCTGGAGGCACAAAGAGATCTACGCCTATATTGACAAAGAGCCGCGCCTCTTAAGACCGGCTAATTACCCGCCGGGCGCGCCCGGTGCCGGTTACGGCGTTTATGAGAAGAACGGGATTAAAATCGCGGTGGTCAATCTTGAAGGCCGGGTTTTTCTTGACTGCGTCGAAGACCCGTTCCGTATCAGCGGGTCGATTATTACCGAAGTCAAAGAGCAGACTCGCAATATTTTCATAGATTTTCATGCCGAAGCAACGAGCGAGAAAAGAGCTTTGTTTTTTCATCTTGCCGGCAGTATCACCGCGCTCGTCGGCACTCACACTCACGTGCCGACTGCGGATGAGCAGATCCAGGATGGAACCGCGTATATTACCGATGTCGGCATGGCCGGCGTGTCTGATTCGGTTATCGGCGTGGAAAAGGAGTTGATAATCAAGAATTATCTGACCGCCTTGCCTCAGAAATTCCGGCCGGCCAAAGGCGAGGCAGTGATCAATACCGTGATCATCGAATTCGACGAGGTGACCGGTAAGGCGAGTTCGATCGCAAGAAAGAATTTTTAACAAGCAAAACCTTAAATGCCAATTTGCTCAAAACGGAAGAATATTGACGCTTCGGGTTTTATTCATATAATTTAATTGTCGGTAAGATATCGGAGAATATTCAATGTTTTATTATGAGATACTGGAAAAACTGTTTAAACACAAGATTAAATATCTTGTTGTTGGCGGACTCTCGGTGAATTTATACGGAGTGCCAAGAATGACCCAGGATATCGATATCATTATATCCATGGAAAAGGAAAATATTGTCAATCTAGTCAAAATGCTGCGCGATCTTGGTTATGAACCGCGCCTGCCGGTCGACCCGTCTGATCTTGCCGATACGGCAAAGGTGAATGAATGGATAGATAACCGGAATTTGAAAGCGTTCGGTTTTTATCATCCGGATGCGCAGTACAAATCGGTTGATATTGTGCTTGTTCATCCCTTGGATTTCGATACTGCCTATTCGCGCAAAACGGTCAAGAAAGTCAGGGATACTGATATTTATCTGGTTTCGATCGATGATTTGATCGAGATGAAAAGATCAAGCGGCCGCAAACAGGATTTAAGCGATATTGAGTCTCTGGAAAAAGTTAAAGAGCACTTGAGGGATAAATGAGCAATAAAGGGTTTTCGTATTTTGTTAGTGCAGAACAGATCGAAGTCTATATGCAAATGCCGATCGAACAGAAATTAGAATGGCTCGAGGAAATAAATATATTCAACGATATGGTCCTTGGTGACCGGGAAAAAGCCATCCAGCAGCAGTTCCGGGACGGAACGATTTAATCCCCAGGAACGTATTTTGGGTCAGTGCCCCTGCCTTGCGTGACGGCAGGCAACGCGGTAATCTCCCTTACATTTGAAAGATCAACAAATCCTTGATTACATAGTGTGGAAAGTGGAGGGCTGACCCCGAATCCGAATCCAATAAGAACCTTGACTTTGACTAAACTTTTGATTATACTCGAATGTCTACTAAATAGGTATACTTTATGCGAATAACGACGAGAACAAGATACGGCACAAGACTTATGGTGCGACTTGCGATGAATTATCGTCGCGGATATATGGCGATCAAAGATGTTGTTGCCCAGGAAAAGGTCTCAAAAAAATATCTGGAAAGAATCCTTTATGACCTCAAGTCTCACGGTCTGGTCAAGACAACCCGCGGGGTAAAGGGTGGTTACCAGCTTACCCTGCCTCCGAATAAGATAAAGGTTGCCGATATATTTGTTGCGCTTGGGGGGCCAGTGCAATTAGTGAATTGCCTGGCCGACTATAAATGCAATTTGGTCAGGACCTGCGTTACGCGCGACCTATGGTATAAACTATCAAGAATGATTGAAAAAAAACTGAAAGCTACGACTCTGGCACACTTAGCCAGGAGGAAAACCATTAAGGAGAAGAAATATGAATAAACTTTACGCATTGATGCTGATTTTAACAGGTATTGCCTTGGGACGAATCGATCTTCGCTTTAATCCCGCCATCTATTCGCGTTATGTTGATAACACGGACGAAACCCCATCATCTTTTAACCTTATGGCCGCTGAATTGATGATCACCGGAAATATGAGCCACGAAAATCGCGATGTACTTACCGGCGCGGCCCAAATTTGTATTGCCGGAACTATGCACGGTTGGGCAAAATCAATGCATCAGGGTATCGCTTACATAAATATTCCAATTGGTATCGGCAAGCCCAGTATCAAAATCGGTCAGCAAGTAATTCCCTTTGGTTTACTCGCCTGGTATGACACGCATGGTCGTGTATTCCAGAACCCTTACGCATTCACTATTGGCGAACGCATCGATGCCGGCATCTCCGCACAGGGGTTGATCGGACCGGTTGATTATTGGTATATGATCTCCAACGGTAGTGGTCCGAACATTATGGACCAGAACAACAATAAGGTCCAAACCATAAGGATTGCTTATACGAATAATTCTAATTGGTATGATCTTATTGCGGGACTTTCCTTATTAAGAGGCATTCTTCCGAATTTCAGCGACGATCCTTTCCGTAACATGATGGCCGAACCCGATTCCCTGATTATGAAGAACAGGGTTGCAATTGACGGTAAATTTTCCAACCCCTATTTTGAACTGATCGGTGAATTGATAATTGGCACTGATGGCTCCTGGCATTCGATCTCGGACCTATCCGACCAGGGCAATCTGGGTGCCTATTTAGAATTCAATATACCGATGATCGCCGGGATCGAAACGATTGGCATGTATTCATACTGGCAGGCCGATCTGAATGGAGATATAAAAAAGACGAAACCCAATTCAATTTCTTCACCGTATTCAGGGATGGAGACACGGGCGGAACGGTCGCCACTCACTTAAGCAAGGGCCAGTACGGCGCGATCGAAGTGGTCGTCGCGCTGGAGCACGGCGGGGATCCGCGCGAAGCCGTGATCAAGGAGGTTCGCATACAGCGTGATCGCGAGAAAGAACGGGCAAAGCTGCGCGGCGCGGAATTCCTGGATCAATTCAGGGGTAAACGATATGACGAAGCGTTCGTCATCGGCGTAGATCTCAAAACCGCTTCGCAGAGTTCGATCAAATCATCCGCGGCGATCGCTTTTGCGGTCAGAAAATTAGCCGTTATCCATAACTATCTGGTGACCAGATAACATGAACCTTTTACTGGTTGCGGTCAGAAATCTTACCCGGCGCAAGATCAGGACTGTGATCACGGCCTTCAGTATTGGTGTCGCGATCGCGGTGCTTTTTACCGTCCTGTCGTTCAATCAAGGATATGAACGATCGCTGCGCGACCAGATCCAACGCATGGGCATACATTTAATGGTGATACCGATTGGATGCCCTTATGAAGCGGCTTCGCTGATCCTGAAAGGCGGACAGATCAATAATTACCTGCCGGAATCGGTCCTTGATACAATACGCCATATCGATGATATTGAAATCGCCGCCCCGGTGCTGATGCATGGAATCGTGAAACCCGAAGAAGGACGGACCGATATTTATCTCGGGGTTGATAATGACTTCATCAAACTCAAGAACTGGTGGACGATCAATGGTAAATTCATGGAAAA
>JBBIHN010000020.1:0-17567 GCA_037446995.1 Caldifarciminota bacterium
GCCGGTACAGGCGATCAAGATCGAAGACTGGGTGTATTATCACAATATGTCGATCACTTTTGACGGCCGTCACTATTTCACCATCAACGGCGGAAATGAAAACAGCTGTGTTCTGAACGAATATGACCGGAACGGCGCCTATGTCGCCGATTATGACGTCTATCTCGACGCACGGAGCATTTTGTATAATCCCGGAAACGACAAGATTTACGTCAAAATATACGGAAACGACCTTTATGAAATCGACCTGGACTACGAAGATGCGACCGCTTATCTGTGTGACATATTTGTCGAGGACAACAGTTCCCCGGCGATATCGCCGGACGGCAATTTTCTTTATGAACTCAGCGCCGGTAAAATCCGGGTCATCGATTTTGAAACCGGCGATCTGGATCGAACGATCAAACTTGAGAAATGGCATGACGAACACGGTTTCAAATACGCGGTCGCGGCGTCCGAAGCCTATTTGTTCGTCTGGGGTTCGGAGGATAAAGTACTGGTCTATGACCTTAACGGGAAATTGATCAATGAAATAAAGATGCCCCGTTTAGGCTACAGCTTCTCCCTTAGTTACTGCAATAACATGCTCTGGATCGCCAAGGACGCGGATAGCGGCAGCGACGGCGAAAACGGGTACTGGTATGGATACCGGTTCTGAGGGTGCCAGGATTGCTTCGTCTCTTCGTTCCTCCCCGCTGCTATGCGCTACGGGGCAAGCGCAATGTCCGATTGATGCCTCAAAGAGTCATGAATAGATATTATCGTAGATTGATGTAGTTGATTATGGTTAATGGGGATAACTAGGGAAAAATTTATCATGAATAATAGAGAAAACGCGATCGCCAAAATGAAGGAACTCGGTATCTCCGAAGGCGAAGCCAAAGTATTCGCGGCGCTGCTCGAATGCGGGCAATTGAGCGCTCTGGAAATCCATAAAAAAACCAGTGTTCCCCGAAGCAAGGTCTATGAGATCACCCAGAAAATGGTCTTGCGCGGCATGTGCATCGAGAAATCTGTCGGCAGCAAAAAGCGATATCAAGCGGTTGAGCCGGACCGAGCATTCAAACATGTAATCAACCAATACGAGCATGAATTTGATGAACGCAAAAAGCTGGCTACGCAGTTGGCAAAGATCTTGGTTCCGTTGTACCGGGACAGCATCAAAAGCACTGCGGGCGCCGAATATGTCGAGATAATACGCGATCTCCAGTCAATACATGAACGCTACGTCGATCTGGTAAGAATGGCAAAGCGCGAAATCATAAGTTTCGTGAAACCGCCCTACTCGACGCAGCGACACCGGGATAAATTAGGCGAGCAGGAAAATGCCGAATTCGAAGCCCTGAAAAAGGGCGTGATTGTGCGTACGCTGTATGAAATCCCGGGGCTGAGCGAATTTGAGATTGACTATGATCATATTCACCGCTGCGTGCAGGCCGGCGAGAGAGCCCGGGTCATTGAGAAACTGCCGATCAAAATGTACGTCTTTGACGGCCATTATGTGCTGATGGCGCTGGCCAACATCCACACCACGACCTCGCCCCTGACCATGCTGGTGGTCGAGCATCCAGCCTTGGCCCAGGCATCCCAGATACTTTTCAATCATCTCTGGGAGCACGCCCATGACTATCAAATCCTGAAAAGCATCAGCAAGAAAGGCAAGAAGAGCGTAAAATGACTCTTTAAGGTTCTCCAGGCTTTCCTATTCTTTCCTTTCAACCCCGAATTCCAGAAGTTAACATTCCCCTTTTCCAGATTGTCTGGGAAAGGGAACTTTTGTACGCGCCTGGAGGGAATTGAACCCCCAGCCTACGGGTTCGAAGCCCGTCGCTCTATCCGTTTGAGCTACAGGCGCTTACCATTATGACGGCTTACTGATAACCGTAACGTGCAAGCAATCAAAATCTTTAAAGGAAAAGACATTAGTTAATAATCTGATCTAATAACCTTTTCCTGTAGTAAATATACACATCCAGTACACTTTTTCAATATTCGATAAAGGGAACTTTCATTATCTGGTATCGGTATTCTGTCTACTGTTAACTATTAACTGCCTACTGATTCCTGTTTCTTTTTCCGCTCGAACAGGGTATATAAGACCGGGATGAACACCAGGGTCAAGAAGGTGGCGAAAAGCAGGCCGCCGATTACCGAGCGCGCCATCGGGGCTCTCAACTCATTCCCCGATCCGACCGCCAACGCCATCGGGATCAATCCGAAGATCGTGGTGAACGCGGTCATCAATATCGGCCGCAGGCGCACCCGGCCGGCCTCGATCACCGCGTCGAGCATTGCCATGCCCGTCTCGCGGCGCAGTTGATTTGTGTAAGTGACATAAACGATCGCATTGTTGACCACAATGCCGCCCAGCAAGAGCACGCCCAACAGACTTTGCATGTTCAACGTCGTGCCGGTGAAGAACAGCATCCAGAGCACGCCGATCAATGCCAGTGGTATCGTGAACATGATCAGAAAAGGCTCTTTCAATGATTCGAACTGGCCGGCCATGATCATATAGACAAGTACCAGCGACAACAGAATGATAAACCCGAGATCACGGAATGTATTCATCTGTTCCCGGAAACCACCGCCCATTTCCACGCTGAAGTCAGCCGGGATATCCGATTCATCGATCAATCTTTGAACGTCAGCTCCGGCTCCACCAGGATCACGGCCTTCAACGCCGGCCGTGATTTTGATCAGACGGGTATTGTTCTCATGCTCGATGGTCACGGGACCGGCCGCGATCGTATCGGCGATGAAATTGCGGATCGGCACTTCGCCCAACGGCGTCGGTATGGTCATCGATTTTATCTTCTCTATCCCGTCACGGCTGCTCTTGTCAAACATCAGCTTGATGTCGTATTCTTCGCCCCTTTCTCGGTACGTACCGGCAACAAAACCTTCAATACGCGAACGCAAAATCGATCCGATCTGATAGGCGGTCATTCCGAAATTCGCCGCCTTCTGACGATCGATAACCAATCTCAACTCCGGTTTGCCTTCGCCAATACTCGATTCAATATCGACCAGCCCCTTGACCCCCTCCATTTTTTCGATAAGCGTCTCGGCGATCCCTTTTGCCTTAGCCAAGTCAAAGCCGAATATCTTCACCTCGACCGGTTTGCCGCCGCCAAACATCGCCGCCATATTGTCGGTGGTGAATTTCACCTCTAGACCCGGGATATTAACGATCTTGGACCTCAGCTCCTGCTGGATCTGCTTGACCGAACGGTTCCGCTCTTCCCGATAGACAAGCCCCAGATATATCTGGGCCGCATGAGGACCGGGCGTACCGAGGAATATCGCGTTGAAACCCGAACCACTGCCGATCGAAGTCGACAAAATATCGATCTCGGGAACCTCTTCGACGATGATTTTCTCCAACTGCTGAATAGCCGAATCCGTAGTCGCGAGATTCGTACCGACCGGCATTTCCGCGCTTATCATGATCTCTCCCTGATCGGTTTCCGGGGTCAATTCCGTGCCGATGAAAGCGGCGAGCCCAAGGCTCGCGATAAAAAGAACAACCGTCGACATGACGACCAGCAGGCGGTGCCGGAGCGCATATCGGATAACCCGCATGTAAAGTCTCTCGAGAGCGGCGTAGAAATCGTTCACGATTCTCCCCAACCCGCCATTTTTCTTCCCGACGCGGCCGAAACGCGCCGACAGTGTCGGAATGATCGTCAAGGCGACGAGCAACGAAGAGACGAGAGCAAAGGTCACGGTCAAAGCGAGTTCTCTGAAAAATATCGACGCCAATCCGCTGACCAGTAATAGGGGCAAAAATACGGCAATCGTCGTCAAGGTCGACGCGATGATCGCACTGCCGACCTCCCTGGCGCCGGTACTTGCCGCCTGCATGGGATCGATACCCGCTTCCTTTTTCCGAAATATTGATTCAAAAACAACAATCGCCGCATCGAGCACCATGCCGATCGCGATCGTCAACCCGCCGAGCGAGATGATATTTAAAGTCATTTTGAACAGGTACATTAGAAACAGGGTGAAGAACACCGCGATCGGGATGCCGACGGCCATGTAAATCGTCGACCTCAGGTTGCCGAGAAACAAAAATAGAACGACAATCGCAAGCAGCGCGCCGATCAAGAGCGTGCTCGCCGTGCTCTGCACGGAACGGACGATATAGTCCGCCTGGTTGAAAAATATGTCAACGCTTATGCCCGGCGGTAGTTCTTTCTTGATCTCATTGATCCGCTTGACGACCGCGGTGCCGACGTTCGCCGAGTTCGCGTCGGTCCGCTTCTGGATAAAACCCCATATCGCGGGCCGGCCGTTGGTTCGCGAGATCGTTGTCTGTTCCGACCCCCGGGATCTTACTTCGGCAACCTGGGAGAGGATTATCGGCACGCCGTTGGCATTGCCGATCACGGTCTTTTCGATCTCTTTGATATCCCTGAACTCGCCGATCGTTCGCACGATATAAACCTTATTCCCGCTCTCGATCGTGCCCAGCGGATAATTGATATTCTGTGCCCGCAAGGCGCCCATGATCTGATCGATGGTAATTCCCGTGTTGTACATTCTCATCGGGTCTAGCGCGATCTGAATCTCGCGGAAAGTGCCGCCGGTCGCGTAAGACGCCGCCACACCGTTCACCCTTTGAAGACGATCAGCGATATCATTGCCGATCTTCTCAAGCTCAAGCGGATCAATGTCGCCGGCGATCGTGTACATCACCACCGGCTGCTGGGAGACGTCGAATTTGAATATCAACGGTGTTTCAACGTCATTCGGCAGATACGGCGTAATAAAACCGATACGGTCGCGCACATCATTAGCCGCCGCGTCAAGATCCGTTCCCCAGGCAAATTGAAGAAGTATGTTGGAGACATTCTCCTGGGTGCGGGACGTTATCTTATCAAGATTGTTCACGGTGCCGATACTTTTTTCCAGGGGGTCGGTAATCATGGTCTCGATCTCTTCCGGCCCGGCGCCCGGATAGGTCGTCAGCACGATCATCATTGGAAGGGTCACATTGGGAAAAAGATCGACCGGTAGCTTGGTCACGGACAGCACGCCGAATATTATTATCCCCAGGAAGATCATGGATACGGCAAGCGGCCGCTTTATTGCTAGATCAGTAATATTCATCATTCACCCCGGACCACGGCCTCTATCTTTTCGCCACCGGCAAGGCGCTCCTGGCCGATAACGACCACGATATCGTTTTCATTCAACCCGGCAGAAATCTCGGTGTTTGTGTCGCCCTTGATGCCGATCTCGACCATACGCTTTTCCGCCGTGCTCTCGACGATCACGAACAGATGATCACCGATCAAAGCTTCCCGGGGCACGACGAGCACATTATTCTTTTCTTCCATATTGATCCGGATCCGGGCGGTCATGCCCGGCTTGAGCATGCCTTTGGGATTGTTAACTACCGCCTTCACCGAGCCGGTCCTGGTCAGCGGATCGATCACCGGACTGATTTCGGTAATCCGCGCCTTGAATTCCTCTTCCGGAGCGGCATCAACTTTCACGAAAACCGTCCGGTCGCGGTTCATGCATTGATAATCGATCTCGGCGATGTTAAACTGCACTTTGACGATTGAATAATCGACAACGAGCGCAACCATACTCTGGGGCGTGACCATGGAACCGACATCGACCATGATCCGGGCAACCGTACCGTTGATCGGCGAGCGAACGTACGCTTCTTCATATTCAAATCCGATCGTCTCATTACGCATTCGGATCAACGCGTCGTTCTTATTCACATATGTACCCTCTTTGACCAATATCCCGGTCACGCGGCCCATTGTTTCGGGCAGGACTTGGGCCGTCTTGTCCGCCGACAGGGTCCCGAGAAGCTCGCAGGTTTTGATAACTCGGCCTTTCTTGACCGGGACAACTTCGACGACCACAACTGACTCGCCCTTATCGGCGGTTCTTTTCTTACTGGTCGCGATCCGTACAATCACCGCGGCGCCAAGAACGAGAACGACAATAATTATGATGACGATCTTACGCATCTATTTCTCCTTACCGATCGCTTTGTTGATCGCGGCGACCGCCGTATAGTAGTCTTTCAGCGCTGACAGATAATTTGTCTGCGCCTGCATCGCAGCCAGCTGGACATCCATGAATTCAAGATTTGTCGCCAGCCCGCTCTTATATCTGGTATCAATAAGCCTGAATACTTCCTCGGCCTGACCGATATTCTCCCGGGCGGCGATAACCGATTCATAAGCCGCCCGATAATTCAAGAAAGCCTGTTTAACCTCAAGCGCGATCGCCTTTTCCAGGTTATCATAGGCAAGCCCGGCTTCCTTTGCCTGCAGGGTCGCCTCTTTATACTTGTAGTAATTGCCGTAACCGCTGAACAGGCTCCATTGAAAACCAAGGTTAAAGATAATGTTCGAACCCCATTCATTGCCGCCGAATCCAAAAGGCTTTGTATAATCATACGTGGCGCCGGCGAATAGTGTCGGCAGATTCGATCGTCCGGCGATCTGTTGACCAAGATCCACGATCTTCAATGCCTTTTTCAAGTTCATGATTTCGATCCGGTTCTGGTGCGCGTATTCGGTCAGCGCTGCCAGGTCGAATTCATGTTCATCCAGAGGCAGATCGCCTTCAAGATAAACTTCGGCATGCAGATCAAGCCCCAGCAGCATTTTGAATCCCTCGCGCGCGAGTCTATGACCATTCTCCGCCTGTATGACCAGGGGCTTCAAGTTCGATACCTGCACCCTGGCCCGCATCAAATCAAATTGAGGCACGAGCCCCGCCTTGTAGCGTTTTTCCACGGACATTTCATGACGCCGCAGCTGATCCTGGCTCTCCCGGGACAATTGAACCATTCTTTCCATGACCAATAAACCGTAAAAGGCTTCGCTCACGGCGTATCTAACTTCCTGTTGTTTCCGCATCAGGGCAAGCGCGGCGATCTCCCGGTTCAGATCGCTGATACGGTAAGCGTTATGGATCTTACCCCAGGCAAATATCACCTGTTGCAGGGAAAGCTTGAAGTTCCAGTTCTCGTTCCGGCCCATAGGTATTGGAATGCTGTCGAACTGGATCACGGCAATATCAGTCATATAAACATAGGCGCCGGTCGCGGTCACGCTCGGATACAAAGCGGAGCGCGCCTGGCCGGTTTGAACCGCGGCTTTCGCGTAGGCGATTTCGTATTGCCGCACTTCCGGATTATGCCGGAGAGCGTGATCGATCGCCTCCCAAAGGGTCAGGCGCATTGTATCAACAGGGGCCGAATTTACCAGCAGTATCATCAGAAAATGCATTATGCCTCCTCAGCGCCCGAACGGCATTATAAATTTTATCCCGGCGCCGTGTTCCCAGATTTTATCATCGGTATCCAGAAACCCGTATTTGTAGATATTCGATGTCGCCATGTAATGATAGCGGGTTGCGTATTCGATACCAAGATGCTTGAGCGGGTTCAAACGCAAAGTAAGTCCGCCGACAAAACCGATATCGGTCTCGCTCATTTTATCGCCGTTTGGCAATACAATAACCTCATCGTCATACAATCCTTTCCACCAATAGACACCAAGGCCGGTCTCAGCCGTGAATTCAAACCAGCGAACGCTGACAAAAGGCAGCAGATCAAAACTCGCGCAGAAAACAAGCGGCGCATATTCATAAGTATACGGCCCCTGCTCGAGCGGGGCATCATAACGAAGCATCGCGCCCCTGATCTTCATCCCGATATGGGGAATGAAATTCGCCATGCCGATCTCGCCGCCGAAATGCCACCTGCCTTTTGCCTCTTCTTCGTTCTGAAACAGAAGATACGAAGCGTAATGCGGACCGACAGATATGTCCATACACGGAATGCCCGGCGCAGCAGACACGAGCATACCGACAAGAATCGAACCAAACATTCTACCTCCTTTTGATCCCGCAGAGAAATATTCGCATTATATCATCAGCATTTTCGGCCGTATCGAATTTGAACATCATGTTCATGAACATTGCCCGCATCAGACTGATAAAGCAGAATGCGGCGATCTGCGGATCAAGTTCACGGAATTCCCGGTCTTTTATTCCCAGGCTTATCACTTCGGCGATTATTCGGTTCATTTTGATCATCTTGGGCATGACAACCGAGTGCAGACTTTTCAAGGTCTGAGCCGTAAGATGAATGTTTTCTATGTCAAAAAAAGGCAATGAAGACCTGATTTTCACTATGTAACTGCTCAAATACTGCGCGATGCCGGTCAATTTCTGCTCGGCGCTACCGGCAGCACTGATTTCCGCAGTCATTCCTTCCATCAGCCGATCGAATTGCTGCACGCAGGCGCCGGCGTATATCGCCTCTTTATTCTTGAAATAAAGATAAATCGTGCCCTTAGCAATCCCGGCGACGCGGGCAATACTATCGACCGTGGCTCTATCGAACCCCTTGCTCCCGAATTGCTTCAAGGCCGCTTTCAGTATCCTATTTTCAGTCCTATTATCCTGTATTTTCATCCATTTCCCATAATATCGGCTCACTGTTAGTTAATAACCATAATGACTGACTGGTCAGTCATTATAATGATCAATATGAAAATGTCAATATTTGGACAACCTCCGGTTCGGGCAGTTTAGTGCCGGCTTATCTTTCAAAAAACAATGCTCAAATTGTTGACTTCATGAAGAATTTCTGTAGAATATTATTAATAAACAAAGGAGGCTTCATCATGGAAGGAATGGAGAAGAAACTGAGCGCGGGAGATGTTCTCTTCAACGAAGGCGACAAAGGCGACGTCATGTACCTGATTCGCGACGGTAAAGTTAAGATTACCAAAGGCAAGGGTGATGATGAAAAAGTACTCGCCGTGCTGAAAGAGGGCGATTTTTTTGGTGAAATGGCGATCATTGACGGATCGCCCCGGTCGGCTTCGGCGACTGCCGCAACTCCGGTTACAATGCTGGTTATTGACAAAGAGACCTTCAGAGCCAAGATAAAAGAGAATCCATTAATCGAATATGTTCTGGAAACGCTGTCGCGCCGGCTGCGGAATACCGATGAGCAAATCCGGCTGCTGACGATAAAAAGCGAAGAACGCCGGATCGTCGCCTACATTATCACCCGGGCCAAAGAGATTGGCAAGAAAACCGACGCCGGCATCGAGATCGTGCCCTTCACTCCGGAGAGTCTTATCCATATCACCGGTATCGATGAGGCTAAGATCAAGAATTATATAGATAATCTGCACAAAGCCGGACTAATCGAAATCCATGAAAACGGAATAACAATCAGGGCGGTCGAAGATCTTGATGACTATTTGCGCTACATTGCCCTGAAAGAAAAATTCGAAAGAACTTAACCGTCTGTAAATAGTATCGTGCTGTAATCCTTCCAGGAAGATCCTCAAAAGGAGCCCGCGTTTTGGATAGAAATACGGAAAAGAGAAAGCGCCTCGAGGAATTAGGCGATCTTCTTGCCAATCCCGAGGTTATCAAGAATCAAAGGGATTATGCCGCGCTTTCAAAGGAATACAAGAAAATCGAGCAATTTTTGACGAAAAATCAAGAGAAAGACCGGCTCAAAAAGGAAATTCACGACCTTCTTGAAATAATCCGCGGTCGCGACCCGGAGCTCAAGGAGATGGCCGAAAACGAACTGCCGCTGCTTCAACGGAAACTGGCCGATATCGAATTTGAGATCGCGGTTCTGTCCAATCCGAAGATCGCCGAATACGATAAGAACTGCATTATAGAAATCCGTGCCGGTGCCGGCGGTAATGAAGCGTCGATATTCGCCGCCGATCTTTTCCGCATGTATTCGAAATACTGCGAAAATCATGGTTTGCGCTATGAAGTCCTGTCTTCGCATCCCAGCGATATCGGCGGCTTCAAAGAGATAATTTTCGCGGTCGAAGGCTCGAATGCCTACCGGCAGTTCCATTTTGAAAAGGGCGTGCACCGCGTCCAGCGAATTCCGGTCACTGAAGCTGGCGGTCGTATCCATACCTCGACCGTGACCGTAGCGGTACTGCCCGAAATCGAAGAGGCTCAGTTCGCGATCAACTCGAATGACCTGAAGATCGACACTTTCCGCGCTGGCGGGCACGGCGGCCAGAACGTCAATAAGGTCTCATCGGCGGTAAGACTGACCCATATACCGACCGGTATGGTTGTCGTCTGCCAGGATGAAAGATCCCAGCACAAGAATCGCGAGCGGGCGATGAAGATACTGCGCGCCCGGCTGGCCGCGATCGAAGAAGAGAAAAGGCAGAATGAGATCGACACGCAGCGCCGCATCCAGGTGGGGTCCGGCGAACGCAGCGAGAAAATACGCACCTATAACTACCCGCAGAATCGCGTCACCGATCATCGGATTGGCTTAAGTCTGCATAATCTCGACCGGGTTATCGAAGGCGAGCTGGATGACCTGATCGCCAAACTGGAGGAATATGAGATCGCTGGTGCAAAGGATCGGTGACGACCTGTTGATAACCAAAAATGAAGCCGAGATCATCGCCGGCCGGCTCTTGAACTGCCGCCGGCATGAACTATATCTGCCGGCTGACCGCGATATCGGCGCCCGGCAGTTGACCAGTCAACTCATTAAGCTGAGAAACGGCATGCCGGTCGAATACGTCACCGGCCGGACCTATTTTCTGGATATGGATCTCGATATCTTCCCCGGCGTCTTTATTCCTCGCGCCGAAACCGAGTTCCTGGTCGAACTTGCCAAAGACCGTTTAAGTCGCGCGCCGGGCAGAATCCTTGAGATCGGAACCGGAACCGGCGCGATTTCGATCGCCCTTGCCCGCATCTTCGCCGATTCATTGATCGTCGCCACTGACATATCTGCCTGCGCCCTGCGCTGCGCCGGTCACAATATCAGGAAATACGGACTGGAGGATCGGATCTTGCTCTGTCAAGCCGACCGGCTCCACGGACTAAAAGGTTGGCATGACCTGATCATCTCCAATCCGCCCTATATCAGCCGCCAACGGCTGAGGCAATTGCCGAGAAACGTTCGTGATTTCGAGCCGATCCTCGGCCTCAGCGGCGGTTGCCGCGGCACCCGGATTATCGCGGCGATAATCCTGCAAGGCTACGATCGGATCAAGAACAATGGATGCATTGCCCTCGAAATCGACGATAATCAGGTTGATGAAATAGAGAATTTACTGACCTTGAACGGCATCGAAAATTATGCTTTTCGCAAAGATCTTGCCGGTCAATTCCGATATCTTTTGATCGAGAAGAAACAGACATGAAAAAAACAAAAATTGTTATTAACTATAAGAAACCGAATGCTCGAAGGATCTTTAAGATCACCGAGAAACTGCTCCAGGAGCACGGTTTTGTTTTGTCATCAAAGCCCGATTTCATAATCGCCCTGGGCGGTGACGGCACGATGCTCACTGCCGCCGCCGAATTCGGATCAAGGAGAATTCCGATATTCGGGGTCAACATCGGTGGACTGGGTTTTCTGACCAACATTCCATTTGATGATCTGCGGCCGGTCCTCAATGAGATCAAGAACAATAACTTCAGTTATGAAGAACGCATGGTGTTGGGTGCTTCCTTTAAAGGTTCGCGCCTGTACGCGCTCAATGACATCACGATTCTCACCCGTTATCCGGGCCGGGCAGTCGAGTTCAACGCAAGAATCGACAACGAATATCTCTGCCGGTTCATTGCCGACGGTGTTATTATCGCCACTCCTACCGGTTCAACCGCCTATTCGCTCGCTATCGGCGGTCCAATACTATTGCCCAACACCGAGGCGATAATCATGACTCCGATCGCGCCGCATACGCTTTCGGTACGACCTCTGGTTCTCCCTGCCGGCACCGAAATCCGAATAACCGTCGGCCGCAAGGGTAAGGCCCTGATCGTCGCGGACGGACAGAGATCGAAGGCGGTACGGCCGGACGTCCAGTTCCGTTTAAAGAAAGCACATTACTCGGTAAGACTGATAAAACCGCGCCGCACCACCTTTTTTGCGACCCTGCGCGAGAAACTGCAGTGGGGAGGCCGGGAGGATGCTTAAAAGGCTGCAGGTCAGCAATTTCGCCCTGATGGCCGATCTCGAAATAACCTTTGAAAAAGGGCTCACGATAATTACCGGCGAAACCGGGGCCGGTAAATCGATGATCGTCGAAGCAATCGGCACCCTGTGCGGCGACCGCATGGAAGACATCATTCTTCGCGCCACTAAGGATTATGCCGAAGTCACCGGCGTATTTGATGTTGATCCGGCGATCAAACAAACGCTGGATCAAGCCGGGATCGAGGTTAACGACGATCTGATAATCCGCCGACGTCTTGAAAAAGGCAAGCGCCAAACCGCATATATCAACGATCGCGTGACCAGTTTGAACCTGCTCAGACAGGTGTCCCGAAACCTCGTCGAGTTGATCGGCCAGCACGAGAATCAATCCCTGTTTTTTCCGCCGAATCATCTTGCCTTGCTGGATGCGTTCTGCGGCAATCATGAAAGGCTCAAGTTCTACGCCGGTGAGTATGCCCGCTATTGCCGGCTCGAGTCGACTTATCAACGGTTGATCGAAAACGCCCGCAAAAAGAACGAGAAGATCGATCTGCTGAAATACCAAATCGACGAGATCGCCAAAGCCGGGCTCCAAAAAGGCGAAGATGAACGCCTCGAACAAGAGAAAGATCTGCTGCTGAACAGCGAAAAAAGAGCCTCGCTGGCCGCGCAGATTCTCGTCGAAATGTACGACAGCGAGAATTCAGCCCTGGAAAGAATGACGCGGGCGCACCGCCTGATCAATGAACTCACCGCGCTTGATGTCTCGCTGGCCAAAGCCGCCGAGCAAATACAGGATGTCACGGCATTGATCGATGAGAATCAACGGGATCTTACCCGCTATCGGGACAACATCGATTTCTCGCCGGAGCGGCTCGATGCCGTGATGGAAAGAATCGATCTCATCTACCGCCTGAAGAAGAAATACGGTCCGGGCATCAGCGATATCCAGAAAAATGTCGAGGCGATGAAAGATGAACTGTCGGCGATCGAGGCCCAGGACGAAGAAATCGCGGCGATCAAATCCGAAATCGACGCGGTGAGCAGCCGGGTGGAAAAACAAGCCGGAGAACTAAGCATGCACCGTAAGGAGGCGGTTCCGCGGTTTGACCGGAAAGTCGTGCGCATACTCAATCAACTCGGCATGGAAAGAGCCGCGTTCAACACCCGTATCGAAACAAGTGCCCTGAGCGAGAGCGGTATCGACAATGTCGAATTCTACATCTCAACCAACCCGGGTGAACCTCTAAAGCCGCTGCGCCAGATCGCTTCGGGCGGTGAGATCTCAAGGATTACGCTTGCCCTGAAAACGATGTTATCCGGCATTGATCGGATCCCGACGATTATCTTCGATGAAATCGACATGGGGATCGGCGGCCGGGTTGCCGAAGCGGTCGGCGATCTGCTCGATCAGGTCAGCGAAAATCATCAGATTATCTGCGTTACTCATCTTCCCCAGATATCAGCGTATGCCAGAAACCACATTCTTGTCACCAAGGAGATAAGAGATAAAGAGACGTTCACCCGGATCAACAAGCTGGACGAGAAAGCGAGACAGCTGGAGCTCGCCCGCATGCTCGGCGGCCGGAAGATCACGCCGACCACCTTGACCCATGCCGAAGAGATCATGAAACGGAAAACCAAAAAGTGAAATCCAGGCCGCCTTTCATCACCGTTGCCAATGGCTTAACCGTCTCCCGTCTCCTTATCCTGCCTTTCATCGTGTACTTTCTGCTTGCCGGGCAAAGATTTACTGCCTTTATTTTCATCTGTTTGTCATTACTTACCGATATGATCGACGGTTTTCTCGCCCGCCGTCTTCACCAGGAATCCGAGGCCGGAAAGATCCTGGATCCGATTTGCGATAAACTCTCCCTGATCGTCATCCTGGGAACGCTTTTCTGGATCGGGGCATTCCCCTTATGGGGTTTGATCGTTATCCTTACCCGCGATATCCTCATCCTCGCCGGCAGTTATGTCATCTGGCGAAACCATGGTAAGATCTTCAAATCAAACATGCCGGGCAGGATCGCCGGACTGCTATTCGGCGCGATGATACTTGCATTTACGCTAAATTTTGATATACTTGCCAATGTCATGTTATATGTCAGCATCATGGCGGTGATAAGTTCCTTTATCGTTTATCTAATCCGCTATGTACGAACTATGAAGGGAGTCAGATGAAACCAATTTTCTTTACCAAGGTCGAAGGCTCGGGCAATGATTTTCTGATTGTCAATAATCACGACAATTACGTCAGTGAGGTTATCGCCGACGCGGCACTACCGGAGTTCGTCAAGAAGATTGCCAATAAGCATCTTGGTGCGGGCGCCGACGGCGTGATTTTTCTGGATCCGGCTAAAGATTATCCATTCAGCATGCGCTATTACAACAAAGACGGCGGCGAAGCAAATCTGTGTCTGAATGGGGCGCGCTGTATCGTGAGCTACGCGTATCGTCTCGGAGTAATCGAGGAAAAAGGTAAATTTCTATCCGCTTCAGGCCCGCTCGGCTTCTTCTATCAGGGCCAGAGCGTAAGCATCGAAGTCCCGAACCCGGTCGATATCAAGATGAATTTCACCTTGACGATCAACCGGAAGAAATACCGTGCGAACTATCTGCGGCTCGGGGTTCCTCATTGCGTGATCTTTGTCGACTCGTTGGACAAATTGAATGTCAAAGACATCGGCGAGGCGATTCGCAATCACAAGACCTTCAAACCCGACGGCGCGAATGTGAACTTTGTCAAGGAAGATGGCAACACGCTTTTCGTTCGCACCTATGAACGAGGCGTTGAGGATGAAACCATGTCCTGCGGCAGCGGCGTGCTGGCATCGGCCTATATTGCGAGCAAGCTCTTTATCGCCCAGTCGCCGATCACGTGCAAAACAAGAGGCGGCGAACTCCTGGTCGTGATCAAGGATAAGCTTTACCTGGAAGGTCCCAACTCGATCGTATACGACGGCGTTTTTTATGTATAGCCGTTCAGTCCCTGAGCGCTTTTTTGATCCGCGCCAGGGCCCAGATCAGATTCTTCTTGTTGACAACCAGGGGCGGCGCAAAACGGACGACCATTTCATGCGTTTCTTTGGCTAAAATCCCGAGTTCCATCAGTTTTTCGCAGTAGGACCGCGCTGGTTTCTTCAACTCGATCCGGTACAATTCTTCGCCGAACCAGCGCCCGAGAGAGCGCGCGCGTTTCGGCAGATCCTCTTTTTCAATGACCTCCAGCGCCGCGGTGCCGATCACCGCGGCGAGCGGATTGCCGCCGAAAGTCGAGCCATGATCCCCGGGTTTGAATACTTTCATGATATGATCATCGCACAGGATCGCGGAAATCGGGTAGAATCCTCCGCTTAATGCCTTGCCGATAATGACGATATCCGGTCTAACTTTTTCGAAATCGCAAGCCAGCAAATAACCGGTGCGTCCCAATCCGGTCTGGATCTCATCCGCGATCATGAGCACGCGGTTTTCTTTGCATATCGTACGGCAAGCCTTAAAATAGCCGGTATCCGGCACGAGCACTCCGCCTTCCCCCTGAATCGGCTCAACCAGGAACGCGGCCGTGTTGTTATTGATCGCCCTTTTCAATGCCTTGATGTCATTATACGGTATTATCTTGAAGCCGGGCGTGAACGGTCCAAATCCAGTCTGATACTGTTTTTCGGTCGAGAACCCGACTATCGTCGTTGTCCGGCCATGAAAGTTGTTCGCGCAGACAATGATTTGTGCCTTGCCGGCGGGTATCTTCTTGTTAAGATAACCCCATTTTCGCGCGGTCTTGATCGCGGTCTCAACCGCCTCGGCTCCCGAATTCATGGGCAGGGCTTTCTCATATCCGGTCATGGTGCAGAGCTTTTTCAAGAAAGGTCCAAGCCGATCATTGTGAAATGCGCGGCTAGTCAGGGTCAAGCGGCCGGCCTGAGCCTTGATGGCCCTGATAATATGGGGATGACAATGCCCCTGATTCAGCGCCGAATAACCGCTTAACATGTCAAGATACCGGTTACCCTCCACGTCCCAGACCCAGACGCCCCTGCCGCGCGTCAACACCACGGGCAAAGGATGATAATTCCGCGCATTGTATTTGTTGGTCGATTTGATGATCGAACGATTGGTCAGCATTATTCCTCCTCTATAATTTCTAATCAATAAATATTCACACAATGTGAATATTTATTCAATTATATGTAAATCTATTTCTTTGGCAAGAGTCGTGTTGACTTTGCGATGTAGAAAACAACGCAGGCGAACGCCGCTATCCAGGCGATCGTGCTCAGCGCCCGGCCGGCATTAAACGCATTGGATACGTATTTGAAAATTATTTCATGCTCGCCGGCCGGCACGAATACCGCCCGGAACGTGTAATTTGCGCGGTACAGCCTTTCTTCTTTGCCGTCGACGAAGACCTTCCAGTCCGGATGCCAGTTATCACTTATAACCAGAAATCCATCAGCCGTGGTTTGTGTTTGACAGACAACTTGATTGGCTGAATAGTGCATGATTTCTGCCTCGGTGTAAGTCATTGCCGTTTCGGCCGGTTCAAACCCGGGATCGTCCTCCAGGACGACCTTCTGATGGTGATCAAAACCTTCGCTCATCAGCAGAGTCAGCGCCGACTGGTCCTGGGCGAGTTCGTGATCATAAACGACGTAGGCGCGGGGCAAAGCGTGTTCATTCAGATAAATCGAGAAATTTCTACCCTGAAAGATATTCTTGAACCGGGACGCGTATGACCGGAGATCAGCGACTATTCTTCTGGTACCGGCGTCCTGGACAAGTGATTCGTCGGGAAGGACGGGTAAAATAATATATTTTATATTAAGCACATCGATCAACTTATAGGAAGCGGCTGGGTGCCGGGACGCTTCGCCGTGATACGGCAGCAAATTTGCCGGCTGAAACATCACGCTGGTGCCGGCGCCGATATATTCCTGATAGCGTTGAATTGGATTGGGCACGTAGCCGCCCGCGCTTTGTATGCCGTGATACAATAAATAAAGGTCCCGGCTGTGCGGATACCATTGTGAAGGCAATACCCGGAAAACATCTTTGTCCCTTTTCAGACAATTGACAATATCATCAGCCGCATAATAAGTTTTCGGCCCGGCGACCGAGGGCAAAAAACGACTGACATAAGCCAGCTGGTCGATCATGGTCAAACCGATCATTGCGATCGCCAGTATCCAGATCTTGATTCTATTCTGGACCAGGGCGTAGCCGACACCGGCAAAAATCAAGATCAACAGCAAACTGCGCCATACGCTGTTGGTGAAATTATCATAATTTCCGGCCAGCGCCGCCATTTTCGCCTCCGCGGCTCTTGCCCCCCATTGTTCGGCGATGCGCGGTCCGAACGTGTTCCGCATCGAGAGGATAATTCCGTCCTTACCAAACGTATATATCAAAGCCGCGAGCAGAACAATACCACCGATGATCGCGCCGGTCAGAATAAATCTCTTGCGATAATTGACGACCCGTTCTTCGCCGCTTTTCATGATCAAACCGTCAAATCCGCGGCTCGCGAGCGCGACAAAACTGAAAGCGAAAATGAAAAACACCAGGGAAGGCGCGC
>JBBIHN010000020.1:17577-20570 GCA_037446995.1 Caldifarciminota bacterium
AAACCGGGGATAATCGTGTAGAATATCCTGAATACGGGTGTATGTCCGCCGATCGCAACCAGCAATGCCAGGAATCCGGCGATCGTGAAGAATCTGACGTACTTTCTTTCCCAGAACATGATTATCGCGGCCAGTCCGAAGAATATCGCGAAAACGCCGAAATATTCCATGTGAATCTTGAAACTGTTAAAACCCCAATAATTGTCAAGCACACCGGAATAACTGGGGAAGATAAGATCAATGATCTCGGTCGGCGGCATTGACCACGAGATCGCGTATTGATAGCCGCGTTCCACGCCGCGCGCGACCGTGCCCAGACCGCTGATCACGGGCAGCCAGATTGCCGCCATGAGAACGCAGATCAGCGCCACCGAGCCGATACCATACCCGATGATCCGGAAATAATCGCGTTTTTGCAATTCCCGGCGGCACGATATCAAATAATACACAGCGTAGCCGAGCATTAACAGTAATGCGTAATAGGTTATCTGAAAATGGCCTTCATAAAATGTAAACGCCGTGGTCATTGCCATCAGCACAAAATAGAAGAGCCGTCTGGTTGACAATCCTTTGTGCAAGAAGAACAGCATCAGCGGGAACAAGGCGATGCTTGCCGCCCGGCCGGCATGACCGGCATTGGGCGTGGTCGCGAGATTGCCGGCAAATTGATATATTACCGCGCCGATCGCGGCCGCGTAGCCGGATAATTTTATGCCTTTAAGGTACAAATACGTGCCGAGCCCGGCTAAAAAGAAAAGAATGATAAAGGTGATCGCGAGCAAGACATGCGGCGGCATTATCACGCGCAACTGGGCAAGCGGCGCCAGGGCGCCGCCGACCGGCGACCCCAGCACCGGGATGCCGCCGAAAACGTCCGGATACCATAAGGGCAGCTCTTTCTGACTGAGCGTCCATTCTTCGAATGGATAGGCGCCGATCAGATAGTCGGACCCGCCGATCATTCGGTCGGCGTTCAAAAAAGGCGCGAAATAAATGAAGGCGACGATGAACAAGAAGATAATTACCAGATAGTCCCAGTACTTTTCAATGATAACCGGCGCGGCGGTATCAACGGTTGTTGTTACTGTCTTCCTGGCTTTGTGTTTCTTACTCATACTTGATTATAGGCATTACTTTCCGGGAATCAAGCGTTATCTATACTTTCGCGGCCATGGTCTTGGTTTCGCTTTCGTATGACAAAACCGACAAGAAACACGATGATCTCGAAAATCGTGATCCAGCCCCGGGAGATAAGACTGATCGCGACCGCCAAAGGCGCGGGTAATACCGGCGAAAGCATCAAAGTCATCACGCCCTCGCGCACGCCCAGGCCGCTCGGCGCTAATAGTACCAGAAATCCGGCCATCCATGATAATGTATAGACCGCGGTAAGCCTGAATATCAACGAGATTGTCAATGGACATATGGCATTGATCAAAAAGTAGAACCCTAGTATTTGGAATGCCCACAATCCAAAAAAATACGTGGAGATTCCTAAAATACTCGGATATGAGATAGTTATCACTACTGGCGACCGTTTAGAAATCTTTAAGGCGGCGTTCAACAACGTCGTGATCACCGACGGATACATCAACAAAGCAAAAATGACCAACGCCAGCAGCAAAAAAACAATATTGACGCCGGTTTGCGCCCGACTAACCACAACCCCGACGCCGAATAGTATGATGCCGACCAGCATTGTCAATGCGGTTTCAATTATCAAACTTACCGCGATAATCTCACTCCGCGTTGCCGGGCTCTTGCCCATTTGTATGCGACCAAGGGCAAACCATATGCCGCCGGGTACGTATTTAGCGGTCTGAGATGCCGCCAGTACCCAAAATGCCTTTCGGAAACTTATGTCGCCGCCCAGTTTGAGTATGATCTGCTGCCAGCCCAATACAAACAAAACAAAATTCACCAGAAGCAGAAAATACGAAATTATCAGGCTTGCGGGTTCGAAACGCAGCGATGAAAACGGTATTTTACTCCAGTTATTTGCCAGACTGCTGACCAAAAAATAAAAAATGACGACAACGATCAGTACCGTAACAATCCGTTTTGCCCATTCCACGATTTAGTATATTGATTTGGCTCCCTATGTCAATCTCGCCCACGAATATTGACTAGATGTTATGATCTCCCTATAATTCTCCGTGAATATGGACGTGGCAAAAGAGATCGGCAAGATCCGGGAGGAATTGAAGTCAAAAGCATCAATGTCTGAACTGCCTTTTTTGCGAAAATGCTTTCGCGCCTATTCATCCCGCGCTCATATTGCCAATATCGCGCGAGATCTGAAGATCGTAAAATCCTACACACCCCCCCCATGCAGTGTTCTTGATTTTGGCTGCGGCATCGGCTTGCAGACCCTACTGTTAGCAAAACTTGGTTATAATGTAACCGGGCTGGAAACCGTTGAAGATAAATCACTCGAGGGATTTTTCAAGGGCAAAGGGGACGAAAAAATAAAAACCCGCGAACAAAGCATGCAGGATGTCTGGGAAACGATCAACAAATATGCACCCTCCAATTTCCGCTTTTATAACGGCGCGAAGATTCCTTATGAGAATGACCATTTTGACGCTGTTTTTGCCTATGCGGTCATCGAACATATACCTCCTGCCGAAGTGCCGGCAATACTTGAAGAAATACGCCGGGTATTAAAAACCAATGGCTGCTTCTATGTTTTTCAACTGCCCCAGCAAACTTCGTACACCGAATTCATCGCGAGAAGACTGGGCATGGAATCGCATGATTATCTATACAGCATTAGCAGAATAACCACACTCTTGGAACAACATTCTTTTGATACGATCTACTGGGAGAGAAATGATATGCTGATCAATCATCCGGATAAATTGATCAATCCTATTTTCCCGATCTTGAAGGGTATTAATTACTTGCTGTTACATACTGTTTTAAACGCATTTGCCCATCACCTCACAATAATTTCACGAAAACCCTAAGTTATAACACGACTTTTGCGTTTT
>JBBIHN010000021.1:0-20273 GCA_037446995.1 Caldifarciminota bacterium
ATGTGCACCAAAAAAATGCCATGGTTTTATGTCCAGGGATGCCATAGTTGAATCCGGATGGATACTGATGCGTGAACGGGCAAATCCCGATTCAACTGCCGAGATCATGGCCGAAATCATCGGAAACAACGTGCTTCGTATAAACAGCCGCAATCTCAAAGAATTTGAGCTCGCTCTGCCCGAGTATTATCTGAACCCGAACAAAAACGTGATACTGCTTATTGATCATGATATAGCGTTTGACGGTAGCTTTCGAGGCGGCGATAAGATCGCGTGCCGCCTTGATCCGACCGGAAAATGGCACGGTGAAATAGTTCACACCACTGAGCGCAACTAAGTAGTCGAAAACCAGACACTCCGAACAAAGAACTGGATTACAGCATAACCCGGGCTCCTTTTCACCTCTTCACCTTTTCTTTCCCGACCATCAGCATCTTGTCGATCTCTTTCACCCGTCGGAAAACACCCTGCTGGCAATAAACTGCGCGCGCGCTGTTCAAGTATTTACGAACCGCGCTCGGCTGAATCTTGCTGGTCAACAGGAACTTTGCCATCTCATAATTGCAGTCGGCAATAATATTCTGGTTGCCGAATTTATGGGCAAGATCAAGCGCACTCTTGAAGTAACCAGCGGCCTTCATATAGTCTTTCTGTGCCGATGAAATCTTACCGAGATCCAACAGGCATTCCGCCTGCAATCCGATCGAACCCGATTCCTTGCCGACCTTTAATCCCTGTTCAGCTCTTTTTTGTGAGATTTTCAACTGCCCCTGTTTTAAGAAAAGTTTTGCAGCAAAATGATATACATTGCCAAGCGCATTCTTATTGCCTAAGTCTTCATAGATCTTTTCCGCTTCACTGAGCATGGTATTCGCCTCGTCGTACTTGCCGCTTTCGGTAAACGCTGCCCCCAATGCCAGGGAAGCATTGGCAACACCGCGTTTATCCGCGAGCTCCTTGCTCATCTTCAAAAATCTCTCGAACAGTTCGATCGCCTTACCGTGTTCCAGCCGGTTCTCGTAGACTTCGCCGAGATTGCCCAATGTTATCGCATGAAGACGCTTGTCTCCAACCTCCTCACTGATTTTCAGTGCCTGTCTGAAAAATTTGACCGCGGTCTCGATTTCACCCTTGTCCCAGTAGGCAATTCCCAGGCTGTTGTTGGCGCCACCGATTGCCTGCCGGTACCCTATGCTCTCGGTAATACTCAGGTACTTTGTCAGCAATTCAATCGCCTTGTCAAAATCGCCTTTGTTGCGATAGGCGTTGCCGAGATTTCCGTAAGCGGCGCCGACTCCTGTCTTATCGCCCAATTCTTGGCTGATCTTTAACTTCATCGTGTAGGCATTGATCGCTTGATCATACTTACCCTGATCTCGATAAATGGTTCCCAGCGTATTATAGACACTGCCCAGGCCGATTCGATCACCCATCGCTTCGGCCAAGATCAGTGTTTCTTCACAATGCTGGATCGCTTTCTCAAGATTGCCGGTAACACTGTGCAATATAGCAAGATTGAAATATGCCCTGGCCATCGCTTTTTTCAATTCGGCATGTTCATGCCAATCCTTAGTTTTTCTGATCAGCTGCACTGCCTGGGACCCGCTTCGCATCGATTCGTTGATCTTACCCTTGATCCTGAGTATCCAACATTCAAGACTCGCGATATTTGCCAGCAACTCGATCCTTTTGATTCTGTCGTCTTTCCGGGGACCGGATAAAACCTGCCGGGATTTACCCAATAATTCCAGCGCCCGGTCCAGCTGACCATGATTCTTCACGATATCAGCCTCATTCATATATGAGCGGGCGTTCACAATAAGGTTATTCGCGCTGTACTTACGCGCCTGGCCGAAAGCCACCAGAGCATCCTGATAGCGGCCGATCAGCTGATAGATGCTGCCGATCTTTTCATACATAACGGCGATGCGATCGGTTTCATCCCGATCAATATTCTCAATCGCCTGCTGATATAAACCAATGGCTTCCTCGTTTAGATACAGCTCCTTCTTCCGGTCCGCCGACTTCTCCAGATAATCTACCGCCTTGTCGGTTCTGCCGCCGATCATGAAATGCTTGGCCAGGACATCACAGTGTTCAGTAAGATTGCCCTGGTAGACCTTCTCGATCGCGTCACCGATCCGCCGGTGATAATCGATCCTTGTCTTCTTGAGGAGCGATTGATACACGGCCTCTCGCATCAAGGAATGGCAGAAACCGTACTTTGTTTCAAATCTTTTCGAAGCGATGCTGGACTCGGTAATGACGCCGATCTGCGTGATATGTCTCAAGTTCTTTCTCAACCGGTCCGGATCGCCAATGACCGCTTCGAGCACTTTCATTGAAAACTGATCGCCGATCACCGAAGCGACATCGATCACCCGGCGAAGGTCGGGTGTCAATTTATCGATTCTCGTCATCAGCAGTTCATCAAGGGTTCTGGGCACGGCGGTTTCCATGCCGGCTTTCAATCGCGCGATGCCGTTGTCGATGAAGATCACGTTTTCGCTGCGCAAACTCGAGGTCAGTTCGTGCACGTAAAAAGGAACTCTCCCCGATTTGAAAGTCAGAAGCTTAAGCAACTTCTCTTCGATCTCATTGCAGCCCAGTATGTTCTTAAGCATCAAAAATGTTTCGTCAATCGTTAACGGCAGGAGATTGAATTGAGTGTAGTATCTCAATTTCGAGATCCCGCCGATTTTGAACTCGGGTCGATATAGAGCAAGGATCATGCATTGCTTGCCGGCGATCTCTTCTGCCAGTTGCCGCATTACGGCAATCGATTCGGCATCGACCCAGTGGCAGTCCTCGAAAACAAAAACCGTCGGCCGATCAACCGCGGTTTTGGTGAATAAGGTCAATACTGCCTGGGTAATGAGCCGGGCACGGTCATCGGGTTTCATCGATTCAAAGCGGCTCGCATCTTTCGGATTCAACTTGATCCCCATGAAGTATTCTATGAAAGGCACGAGCTTAATCAGACTTGACTGATGCATGCCGCGGATGAAGCCGACCAGTTTTCTGCCGGCCGCCCGGGGGTGATCATTTTCATCGATCTGGAAAAATGAGCGTATCATCTCATGTAATACGCGGAAAGACGAGTGTTTCAAATACTCGAGTCCGCGGCCTTCGATTATCCTGACATCGCGACCAAGGTTCTTACGGAATTCGTACGATAACTTTGATTTACCGATGCCGGCGTCGCCGATCAGCGAAACAACTTGTCCTTGCTGGTTTTTCACTCTTTCGAAAATCTTCAGTAATCTCTCCAATTCGGAGCCGCGACCGATCAACTTGATTTCCTCGATCTGCCGCATTGAGAATGCCCGTCGAACCTTAGCCGGCTCAAAGATCTTGACCGGTTCGCTCTTTCCTTTTACCCGTATCGTTCTTGGTTTCCGATAGACTATTTCGCTTTTCGTATGGTCGTAGACCGCCTCGCTCACATAGATCCTGCCTTTAGGAGCGTTATATTGGAGCCTCTGGGCAAGGTTCACGGTATCGCCCATGACCGTGTATTCTCCGGGCCGGCCAAGATCCCCGGTCGCGACCATACCATAGTTTATTCCGATCGCGAGTTCGAGATTCAACTTACGTTCCCGGTTGAAATTGACGATTTCTTTCTGCATATCAATCGCGGTCAACACCGATCGCAACGGATCGTCCTCATGAACGTTCGGCGCGCCGAACAGCGCCATAATGCAATCACCGATGAACTTGTCTACATAGCCCTCATAGCGGTAAACCGCGGCGGCGAGCTGATGCAGACAGGAATCAATGATATCCTTTACGTCTTCCGGATCCAGCTTCTCGGAAAGCGGAGTAAATCCGGAAATATCGGCAAAGAGCACGGCCACGCGGCGACGTCCGCCTTGATCGCGCGGCTGTTCATCGGCCAGTTTACTCCCGCACTGACTGCAGAAACGCGCGGCGCCAGGGTTATCGATACCGCATTTCGGACACTTCATTTCCTTGACGATCGATGCTGCGTTACTTCAGCATCTGCCGGAGATTCTCAACGTTAGATTTGATGATATTCTTATTCAGTTCAATCATTGTGTTTTCAACGTACGGCAGTTCGTCAAGTATCTCTTCGACATAGTTCAAGAGCATAACCGCCTCGTCAACATGAGTGCGCTTCAGGATCTTGTTCTTTGCCTGTTCGACCATGACCTCCATCTGGGCTAACGAGAAAGCAAATATCATCCGGGGAAAAATGCTGATCTCGTAGAGATAAAGATCGCCCTTATTGTTATCGATCGCGCCGTCCGGATAGGCGAAATAAGCTCCAAGCAGTTTGTAGTTCTCCGGCGTCTTGATTCTGGCTTCAAAGATATTATTACCCGCGCTCAGACTCATCGTATCCCAATCCGCCGCCCGGAACGAATAGTACAATTGCACACGGTCGGTCCTGACCTCCGGCGTAATCCGGACCATCAAGTCCGGAGAATCTTTGAGAAAGAAAATCTCCAGTCTTGAGCATAATAGTAACAGCATCATGATATTCATTTCAGCTCCTTGGTCATAACATAAGCATCATCACCGTCGAGATAGTAATGATACCTGGTATATAAAACCGCATATCCCAGCTTTTCATACAACCGTCTCGCGGCATGGTTATTGACTCGTACTTCAAGATAGCAGTGACAGCAGTCCCTTGATTTCGCATCTTGCTCGAGTTGATACATCAATTTCACCGCGATGCCCTTTCTCTGCCATCGTTTGTCAACCGCGATATTTTGGACATGCAACTCATCATGAATGCACGAACCAAGCGCGTAACCATTCAGTTGATTCCCTATGGTCGAGACAAAAGCGATTGTCGAAGGCAAATTCAAATCGCCTTCAAAAAAAGCCCGGGGCCAGGGATTCGCGAAGAGCTTCAGTTCAAGTTCATAGACCGCGGCGATATCCTCAAATTTCATCGGTCTTATTTCGATTTCGTTCGGCATCGGTTCTCTTGAGATAAAAAGGTTCCAGATATTCGATATCTTCGTATTGCTGTCGCTCGGCTCGCGGTCGGGCGATCTCGATCAGCCTGGCTGCATCCGGCCGGAACGATTCAGATGCCGCATGATCAACGGTAATCCATTCATTAACGTATTTCTCGAGCCGGTGAACACCAGAGCCGACTGCCGTAACTTTGCCGCTGATCATTGCGACCAATTCCTGCGGCGTTGTCAACCGGTAGCCGCCGATTAGCTTGCCGGACTCATACCGGGCGGCATACAGCTCATTGTGATGAGCGTCGATCAATGCCAGCACCGGACCGGCAATTACGGCTGACGAAATACCGAGCATATCAAGGGTATTGACGGCAACGACCGGCTTGCTCCAGGCGATTGCCAGCGCCTTGGCAAGACTCAAACCGACCCGCAGCGACGTGAACAATCCCGGGCCGATGCTGATCGCGATCGCCTGCGCCTGACGGCATTCATGATGACCCGCCATATTCCTGAGATCGTCGAACAAACCGGCGTCCCGGTTCGATCCAGAAGCGCGCCGGTCTTTGCGGATTTCAAAGACCGTTCGATCATTATCCGCGAGTACGATCGAAAAAACCGGAGATGAAGTCTCAATGCCGAGTATCTTCAACAATGATCTCCCGGGTGACTTGATCGACGATTGCGATCCGGATCACGATTCCGGGCAACCTGCCATCGGCGCGCTCGGCCCACTCAATAACCGTAACGCCGTCGGATAATATGTATTCCTCGAGCGGAAGGTCGCTGACGCCGCCGGCATCCAATCGATATAGATCAATATGCGAAACCGGTATTCGACCTTGATACCGGGTGGCAATCACAAAACTCGGGCTGGTCACGTCGGACCTAACCCCCAAACCCCGGCATATTCCTTTTATGAAAACGGTTTTTCCGCTGCCCAGCTCGCCGGTGAAATACACGATGTCGCCCGGCACCAGGTCTCGGGCCATTGATACGCCGTAGCCGATTGTTTCCTCGGCCGAACGGCTGATTATTTTCTTCCTATCGACAATCGTCATTGTACTGGCAGATCTTGTATATCCCGTAAAGCACAAGATCCGAATCACAATAGTCAAGGAGCGAAGTATTATCATGCACGCTCTTTGCCCAGCCGCCGGTCCCGATGACGAGAAAATCGCGGCCGTATCGGTCCCTGATTTCATCAACCAGGCCTTTGATCATTGCCCTGGTACCCAGAAAAGCGCCGGACTGCATTCCGTCCCGGGTACTGCGCCCCAGCAATACTGCCGGCCATCGAGGTTTGAAATACTTCAACCGCGCAGTGTCACCGGCCAAAGCAGTGATCCCGGTCTGAATTCCGGTCATTATGATCCCGCCCGGGGAAAACCCGCTTCTGAAAACGACGTCAAGCGTAGTGGCGGTTCCGAAATCAACGACGATAAAATCACCGCCATAGCGTGCTCGACCACCAACCATCGCCGCGATACGATCCGTGCCGAGCTCGGCTGGCCGAGTGTATCCGATTTTCAGTTTGAGCCGGAGCTTATGATGAATAACCATTGGTCTTGTACCGGTCAACGATATAAGCAATTTGCGATAATATTCCGTCTTTCCCGGGACTACCGAGCTGATCGCCGCCGCCTGGATCCGGTATTTGGCAAATGCCCTCCAGATCCGCGCTCTTACCGCGGCGCGATGCGGAAAATCCTCTTTCCTAACGAGGGTGTCGTTGTCGTATATGCCGATATGCAGAAACGAATTACCGACATCAAATACCGCTACCATCTCAATTTCTTGACCTCGCCATAACGATATCTCCTGATCACGCCGTGTTCATCCCTGATCAATATCGCCCAATCATCATCAATCCCGTGAACAATACCAGTTTCCCGGTTCCGGCTCGTTATTATCTCGACCGGTTCACCAATGCCGCCGATATAATGATACGCTTGCCGTATCTCAAGGCCTTGTCCTGCATATTCCAAATACAGAGTGTTGAATTTGTCGATCAACGAAACCGCGACCGATTCGAGATCAAATTTTTGTTTGCGATCAAGCAGCATGGATGTCGCGTTCGGCTCGGTACCGGAGAATTCCTCAATATTAACGTTCAAACCGATGCCGCAGATGTATGCGCTCTTGTATTGCTCGGAGAGAATGCCGCATATCTTGCGCTGGTCAACCAGAACGTCATTGGGCCAGAGTATCGACGCCTGAGAGCAACCATACTGTTCCAGAGTTTTTATCACTGCCAGGCACGCGAGCAGCGGCAATGTTTCGGGCCTGGATTTCGGAAAAAGCACAAGTGAAACATACAACCCGCCGGATGGCGAATACCAATGACGTCCATGCCGCCCCCGGCCCATCTTCTGCGATAAGGCGATCACGGCCAACTCTTTTTTCTTGCCGACCAGCCGGCGGGCGGCGTCCTGAGTTGATCTGACTTCTTTGAATTTAATGATCTCGTTGATCATTCATAGTAAATTCGAAGGGCGGCGCCTTCAAAGGCATCTTTACCGGGCGTAATCCGAAGCGAATCGAGATCAAACCAGTTATTGCTGTTGGCTAGAACAACAAGACGCAATTCGTCGTTCTCCTCTATCGCAATGTTGGCGAAAGCCTGAGCGACAAACAATAGAGACGCCTCCCGGAGCAGCACCGGCGAACCGTCGACATAACGCAACGAATCGATGGTAATCCGGAGGTAACGGTATGAACCGGGGACGACCGTCACCGGTGCGTCGGTGAGCGGCACGTAGTCAGAAGATTGTATTGCCACCGTGATCTGTTTCCGGCCTTGCCAGATCGTCGAATAATCGCCGGTTTCGGCAATCTCAATCCGGCTCACATTCATCTGGAGATCGCCGAAAACCCCGGCAAAAAGCGCCGCGTCGTTCATGCCGATTTCAACATAAGCCTGACCAGCACAACCAAACCAGACAATAAACAACAATAATGCGAAGAACCTTCCCATTATCGCCTCCTTCTCTTGAACAGTCTATTCCAATCAACAAAAAAAGTCAAGAGAAAAACCGTACGCTTGATATGATAGCCGATATGGTTATAATTGATTCAATAATGCATCTACCAGATGAAAGGACGATTATGCAAGGTTATTACCGGTTTCCGACAATACACAAGAATGTAATCGCTTTCGTGAGCGAAGACGATCTCTGGATCGTGTCCGTGAACGGCGGCATTGCCCGG
The DNA here is from genome assembly GCA_037446995.1 of Caldifarciminota bacterium. Classification (GTDB taxonomy): domain Bacteria; phylum Hydrothermota; class Tepidihabitantia; order SM23-42; family SM23-42; genus RBG-13-43-14. Next base: position 8,154 of record JBBIHN010000021.1, read on the forward strand.
CGGCTTACCTCTAATCTCTCCTCGGTAAGCGAGCCGCGTTTTTCGCCCGACGGCAAGCATATTGCTTTTACCGGCCGCGAAGAAGGCCATCCCGAAGTTTACATTATGCCCGCCGAAGGAGGCACGGCGCGGCGTCTGACCTTTCTGGGCGCAATGACCTCGGTCGCGGGCTGGACCACCGACAGCACGAAAGTTGTATTTGCAAGCAACTGCGGTCAATGGTATCGACGCATGTTCTTTCTCTATTCCAACCTTTTGACTAATACCCGTCCAGTTAAGCTTCCTTTCGGCGCCGCCAATCAAATCGCTTTTGGCCCCGGAAAAGCCGTGGTGATCGGACGTAATACCTATGACCCGGCGCGCTGGAAAAGATATCGGGGCGGAACCGTCGGCGAATTATGGATCGATCGAAAAGGCACCGGCAGGTTCGAAAAACCGCTTCGCATCAAGGGTAATCTGACATCGCCAATGTGGGTCAAGAACCGAATTTATTTCATCTCAGACCATGAGGGCGTCGGCAATATCTATTCCAGCACAATCGACGGCAAAAACATACAACGTCACACCGAACACGTCGATTTTTACGTTCGCAACGCAAGCACCGATGGCCAGCGCATTGTTTATCATGCGGGCGGCGACATTTTCATGCTCAACGTCTTGACCAATAAACTGCGTAAGATCGAAATACAATATCACAGCCCGCGCGTTCAGACACAACGCAAGTACGTAAACGCCGGCGCGTATCTTGAAGATTACGCGATCAGTCCCAAGGCCGATCGCGTATTAATTACCAGCCGCGGTCAGGTGTTCTCATTTCCCAACTGGCAGGGATCGATAAGGAAACACGGGAACAAACCAAAGGCAAGATACCGGCTCGGCCGATGGCTCAGCAAGAATTCCGGTTTTGTCTTCGTCTCCGATGAAACCGGCGAAGACTGCCTGCATGTACAGACCAGCGATTCACACAGAACACGAACCCTGAAACTGGACATTGGCCGCCCGGTCGAGCTTGAAGCATCACCGGCCGGCAATGTCGTCGCCCTGAGTAATCACCGCTCGGAATTGATGATCGTCAACCTCAAGACCGGCCGACTGACCGTGCTCGATCGCAGTAAGATAAGACGCATCAGCGATATCGCCTGGGCACCGGACGGCCGCTGGCTGGCTTATGCCTACTATGCGAACAATTACTTCGCTTCTTGCATAAAGGTTGCGGATATCGCAACCGGCAAAACCTATGCGGTGACCCGGGTTGTAGCCCAGGATTTCAGCCCGAGTTTTGATCCGGATGGAAAGTATCTTTATTTTCTATCCAACCGGCACTTTGATCCGGTCTACGACAAATTCCATTTTGACCTTGGGTTCCCGGCCAACACAAAAGCCTATGCGATCTTGCTTCGTAAGGATGTCCCGTCGCCCTTTGAATATGCGAAAAGCGCTCCGACCGGTATTGATCCGAATATCCCGGATGTCAAGAAGAAAACTAAGGCAAAACCAGGCAAAACAACGATCGATTTCAAGGGCATAACTGAACGGATATTGCCTTTTCCCCTCGGCCACGGCGTATACACGCAGATTCGCGGCGTGAAAGACAAAGTTCTTTACGCGGCATTCCCGGTATTGGGCGGCAAAGAACAATGGGGCTTCGATGGTCCAAAACCAGTGGGTCAGCTCAATTATTATGATCTTAATGAACAAAAAAGCTACCCGGTTGCCTCCGGCATACTCGATTTCAAGACCGCCAGTGATAATGATATTATCATCTACCGGACCAAAGACCAGCTAAGGATCGTTAAGGCAATGGAAAAGATCGATCAGAAACTGCCGGCCCAGCCGATCGGTCCGAAAAGCGGCTGGATCGATCTTGGCCGGGTTAAGATATTGGTCGAACCGGTAATCGAATGGCAGCAAATGTACCGCGATGTCTGGCGTTTGCAGCGTGATCATTTCTGGACCAAGAACATGTCCGGCGTCGACTGGAAGAAGGTCTACGCGCGTTATCGGCCACTGCTTGCCCGCATCAACACCCGGAATGAATTTTCCGATCTCATCTGGGAAATGCAGGGTGAACTAGGGACCAGCCATGCCTATGAATGGGGCGGCGATTATCGTCCGCAGCCGCCGTATCGACAAGGTTTTCTGGGCGCCGATCTCGAATACGTTAAGGCTAATGATGCCTGGCGCATCCGCCGTATTGTCCGGGGTGATCCCTGGGAAAAAAATGCCCACTCGCCGCTGCTCGCTCCCGGAGTAAATATCGAACACGGTGACTATCTTGTCGCGATCAATGATATCCCGGTCAATGCAAAACGCTCACCGGCCGAGCTGCTCATTAATCACGCTGACACTGAGGTAAGTCTTACCGTTAGAACCGGCCAGGGAAAAAAAACAAGGACCATAACCGTCCGGACGATCGCCGATGAGAGCCTTGCCCGCTACCGGGATTGGGTGGAGTCCAATCGGGAACGAGTGCATTATCTAAGCAAGAACCAGATCGGCTACTTGCACATCCCGGACATGATGCCTTTCGGTTTTGCTGAGTTCATCCGCTATTACATGGCGGAATTTTCCTATCGCGGGTTGATCGTTGACGCCCGCTTCAACGGCGGCGGCCATACATCGGAATTGGTCTTGTCGTATTTGACCAAGAAACGCATCGGCTATGCGATATCGCGCTGGGGCAATCCCGAACCGTATCCGAGCGAGTCGGTTTTTGGCCCGATGGTCGCGCTCACCAACGAGCATGCCGGATCAGACGGCGATATTTTCAGCCATTCGTTCAAATTGTTCAAACTGGGCCCCCTGATCGGCAAACGCACCTGGGGCGGTGTCGTCGGCATATCGCCGTATTACAATCTGGCCGACGGCGGTCTGACGACCCAGCCAGAATACTCTTTCTGGTTTTCTGATGTCGGATGGGCAGTTGAAAATTACGGAACCGATCCGGATATTGAAGTCGATGTCAAACCGGAAGAATACGCCCGGGACAAAGACCCGCAACTTGCGGCCGGGATCCGTGAATGCCTGCGGCTTATCAATTTGCACAAACCAAGACTGCCGGAATTCGGAAAACGCCCGCTCCGATCCCTGCCCAAGGGTTTGACCGGAAAAACCTAACCGACTGCCCGGGTCATCGATCGGCGGCTATTCCTTTTCGATCTTCAGTATTTCTACGGTAACTCCCCACATCTGGAACGTCGGGACATCGCGCGGTTCAAAACGAAATCTAACTCTCATTCCGTCTTTTTTATAATTGTCGGGCAGATTGAGCGGCTGATAATACGTGCTGTCGTCGGCAACGATCCCGTAGAACCCGCCTTCAAATTCAAGGTATTTGATCGTCCCGGTTACGTACTTACCAGAAGCATTGTGGTCGATCCGGTGGCTGCACACAAACAGAAAAGCCAGACCGAGCACCAGAAATAGATACTTCATCATCACTGCTCCTTTCTCCAGAAATATCTCCTGATTATCTTCTCAAAGTAATCCTCCAAAAAACGGCCGAACAGAACATACAATATGATTATCAGCACCAAACCAATACCGGCGATCATCCAACCGTGAAGTCCGGTCATCAACAGCGTGTCACCGATCAGCACCGCGACGATCGTCCCGGGTAACCGGCCAAGCGCGATAACCACAACCAGCACGCTGAACGGGATGTTGGTCAGACCGACAAGATAGAAAAGCGTGTCGCCGATCGGATTGGGCAATGTCGCCAGGAGAAAAATGAAAGGAATGCCGCGCGCGGTTATGATTTTTTCGAAACGCTCGGCCTTGTCATCCAGCAGGATTTCGATCGCCTTCTTGCCGAGCAGTCTTGAGATCAATATCGCGATCGAACCGCCGATGATAACACTTATCCAGTTGACGATTATCCCTTTGAAAGGACCGAAGAGGAATCCAGAAGACACGGTAAGGAAATGGCCGGGAACCGGAGCAAATATGATCTGAAAAATGTTCAGGATAACAAAAAGCACATATCCTAGGAAACCCGCCTGTTCGATCTTGCTCCTTATCTGCGCGGGATTGTCAATCAGATTGCCGAATTGGCGGACAACGATGATTGAAACGATGATCACGATGACCAGATAGGCAATCAGTCCGGCAGTTGCCAGTATTTTCCTGATCTTGCGTCTGCGATCCGGTCTCATCGTGACGGTTCCATCAGGCATGATACATTAATATTGTCCCAATGCAAGCATGATGATAAGAAAGCATAACCTATAATCCCTACTATGAAAGGGTCGGGATAACACAATCAATCAAATAGGGCGATTTGAATCGCGCCTTCTCACCCGCCTTCTTCCCGGGAACCGGCAACAGGCGTGCCGAGAGCGGTTTATTGAGTTTCAACGAGAGGGTAGCGACATCAGCAAGTATCGCGATCAGTTGTCGCGCGCTTACAGATCCAGGCAAAGGTATGCAGTCCAGTCCGGTACCGCAAACCGCCGATATCGTCAGTAAATCGCGCATCTTTATCCTTCCTTCGCCATAACGACGGGCAAGGCCATAATCTTCGAGCACCGGCAGCATCAACCCCGAATAGCCGCACTTTTTTACCGGCAATTTACGCAGTACATCGGTGATCATGCCGGCGACGACCAGAGTCCCGCTCGAGCCGAATGGTGCACCCATGATCTTCTCAAAGGCATGGACAATGCTGTCTTTTTTCGTTAAAGACGGAGCCGGCGAGAGGTCGATTCCGTGGAACAAAAACCGATGCGCCGAGCTGATCTCTGATCCGATCCTTGATATACTCTTCGCGGTTCGAGAATAGATATTATGCAGATTAGCGCGCGCGGACTGCGCACCGGCCGAAAAAGCCTCATGAAGCAAATCACTGCATTCCAATCCCAGGGCGAACCATTTCGCGCCCTGATGATAGCTCGCCGGATAAAAAGGCGTGCGCGCCGGGCAATTGGCAATACCGGCAAAACGAAAATTCCCATAGCCATGGACCGTGTTGCGGCTGATTTCCATGACTGTTTCGGCCGTTGACTTGATCAGTTCACGGTTGAAACCTGATTTCTTATCGGCGATGATTGCACAGGCGGTTGTTCTCCTGGTATTCAGTATTATGTCCGGGATCGTTCTGATCGTTTCCGGCGTGCGCGCCTGGCCGACGCTCAAGAAATCTATCTGATTATTCAAACCGGCATTCTCGAGATCGCGTATCATGCGCAGGTACTGCTTTTTCCGATATCTTTTCGCCAATCCGGTCCAGGACTGGACCGTAAGACGCAGGCTTTGCACTTCGATACTGTGTTTCTGATAGGTTTGACGTGCGGCATGCAGGAATTCCGCGATGCCGGAGATCTGACGATCCAGTTTCTTAAAATCCAAGGTCATGCCGGCGGTGATCGTCCTTATCTTCATGTCATTACACGACTTTTGTAAATTCAATGAGAAGATAAATTTTGGGCGAAGCAAGGCTCATCTGAGCCACCCGGCTCGTTGAACAACGGCAATCCTGGGGTGGCGCCATAAATGTTGATTTATTGATACTTATCACGATGAGCTCCTTTTTTCTCCTCTAAGAGCAATTCGGGCGAATATAAGCCAATGAGCCCAAATCTTATATTCTTTAAAAAACGCAAAAGTCGTGTAATTAGTCTTTGGGATCGATAATAATCAAGCCAGAATCAATGTCAACCTTCATGAAGCGTTGACATCTCCTGGTTTATAATTATAATATACGCGATGGATTGCAATATCAATAAGAATCTCAAGAACTGCAATTGTTCATACGAACCCTGCGCGCGCAAGGGCCGATGCTGCGAATGCCTGCATTATCACCTGAGCATGGATCAGCTGCCGGCCTGTTGTTTTCCCGACGATATCGAGAAAACCTATGACCGCTCATTTGAACGGTTCGTGAAAACTCATAAAAATCGATAAAACGAATGGAATGTATATTTGAGATCTCGAAGTCCGGCCGCAGATCGTCTTCCCTGCCCCGGCATGACGTCGCGCATTACGCTCTGCCGGATCTTTACCGGCGTCGTGCGGCTCCGTTTCTGCCCGAAATCAGCGAACCGCAACTGATCCGCCATTTCGTGAATCTATCCACGTTGAATCATCATGTCGACAAGGACCTTTACCCGCTCGGCTCATGCACGATGAAATATAACCCGAAGATCAATGAAGAGCTTTGTCGTCTGCCCGGATTCAGCGGACTACATCCATTCCAACCTGAAAAAACAGTGCAGGGCGCCCTGAAGTTGATGTACGAACTGGGCGAAATGCTCAAGGGCATCGTGAATCTTCCGGCCATTACTTTACAGCCCGCGGCCGGAGCCCACGGCGAGTTCACCGCGATCAGCATGTTCAAGGCGTATTTCCGAAAACGCAACGAAGACCGGAAGTTCATCCTGATCCCGGATTCAGCGCACGGGACTAATCCGGCGAGCGTTAATTTTTCGGGTTTCAGGCCGATTACCCTGCCGTCGGACGATCACGGCCTGGTCGATGTTGAAAAACTGAAACACTTGATGACCGAGGAGTTCGCCGGATTGATGCTGACCAATCCGAATACGCTCGGTCTATTCGAAAGGAATGTTCGGGAAATAAACAGTATTGTCCACGAACGGGGTGGTCTGGTGTATCTCGATGGCGCGAATCTCAACGCGCTGCTCGGCCTGGTGAGATGCGGCGATCTCGGTTTTGATGCCGTCCATTTCAATCTTCATAAGACATTTTCAACTCCCCATGGCGGTGGTGGTCCGGGCGCCGGCCCGGTGGCGGTGGTCGAAAAACTCAAGCCCTTTTTACCCGTGCCGGTGATCATCAAGAGCCATGACCGCTATTCGCTGGATTATGAATTATCCGATTCAATCGGTAAGGTTCAATCCTATTGCGGCAACTTCCTGGTCATTGTTCGAGCATATGTCTATTTAAGAATAATCGGCGAGCCCGGCTTGAGGCAGGTGTCCAAGGCCGCAATATTAAATGCCAACTATGTTATACAAGCGCTCAAAGAGGAATACTATCTCCCCCACGACGTATTCTGCATGCACGAAGGCGTGCTGTCCGGCAAGAACTTCCGGGAAACCGGGATCAAAACGCTGGATATCGCCAAACGGCTTCTCGATCATGGGTTTCACGCGCCGACCGTCTATTTCCCCCTGATCGTAAGCGAGGCACTGATGATCGAGCCGACCGAGACCGAATCCAAAGAGACGCTGGATCAGTTCATCGCGGCCATGAAAAAGATCGCCCAGGAGGCGAGGAGCAACCCGGACAAGCTGAAACAGGCTCCGCATCATACTCCGGTGCGGCGGCTTGACGAGGTAAAGGCGATCAAGGATTTGAAAATCAAATGGACCAGGTAGATTTCAAGGTCAGCGAAGAACGTAAGAAATTCTTGATCAACAAGATCGCCCAGAAAGTCGTCGATCTAAGGCTTGCGCCGATCGCGATCGTTTTTCTTGAATCTTCAAAACCAATAACATTTATCGGCAATCAGTTTCTGATATTCATGCAGCCGTTTTACCGGGCAATATTTTCACATAATGAATATGAAGAAATAACCGCGATGCTCGAGGATCGCGGCAATATTGAAAGACTTATCTGTGAAATCGAATGCCTTGAGGAGGCAAGGAATGAACGAAAAGGAACCGACAAGAATCCTGGCAACTGATTGCGGAAGCACGACGACCAAGGCGATACTGATTGAGAAAAAAGGTGATGAATACCGTTTGATCGTTAGGGGCGAAGCGCCGACCACGGTCGAAGCCCCGTACGAGGATGTCACCAAGGGCGTTCTGAACTCGGTGCGCGAGGTCGAGGAACTATCCAATGTGCGATTACTGGACGGCGATAAGATTATCAAGAACACTAAAGATAACCAAGGTGCCGATCTTTACGTATCGACTTCATCGGCTGGTGGCGGGCTGCAGATGATGGTCGCCGGAGTGGTTCTCACCATGACCGCGGAAAGCGCGGCGCGCGCGGCGCTGGGCGCCGGCGCGATCGTTATGGACGTCATCGCGTCCAATGACGGCCGGATGCCCCATCAGAAAATAGAACGGATACGCAATCTACGGCCGGACATGATATTGCTTTCGGGCGGAATTGATGGGGGCACGATATCTCATGTCGTGGAACTCGCCGAACTGATCAAAGCGGCAGACCCCCGGCCCCGTTTTGGCACCGGATACCAGCTGCCGGTTATCTACGCGGGGAACAAAGACGCCCGGGAGATAATCTTGAGCACGCTGAAAGAGAATTCGGCATTGGTGATTGTCGAGAATATCCGGCCGGTGCTGGAGCGGGAGAATCTGAACCCGGCGCGTCACAAAATCCACGATCTGTTCATGGAGCACGTCATGGCTCATGCCCCAGGCTATAAAAATTTAATGGCGATCACTGACGTACCTATAATGCCAACGCCCGGCGCCGTTGGTCTTCTGGTCGAGACTGTCGCCCGCAAGGAGAACATCACGGTTATCGGAGTCGATATCGGCGGCGCAACCACCGATGTTTTCTCGGTATTCCAGGGGATATTCAATCGAACGGTAAGCGCGAATCTCGGCATGTCATATTCGATCAGCAATGTCCTGGCCGAGGCCGGCGTCGAAAACATCATACGCTGGCTGCCGCTCGATATCGACGAGAAGGACTTGCGTAATCGAATCCGCAACAAAATGATACGGCCGACCACGATCCCGAGTTCGCTCGAAGACCTTAGGATCGAACAGGCAATTGCCCGTGAAGCGCTGCGACTCGCTTTCGAGCAGCACAAATCAATGGCCGTCGGACTGAAGGGCGTGCAACAGGAAAGAACGATATCCGACGCATTTGCTCAGACCATGACCGGCGAAACTTTGATTGATTTGATGAATCTTAATTTGATCGTCGGTTCCGGCGGCATACTTTCCCACGCCCCGCGCCGCAACCAGGCGGCATTAATGATGATCGACGCATTCCTCCCTGAGGGCATAACAAGACTCGCCGTCGATTCAATATTCATGATGCCTCATCTCGGCGTTCTCTCGACCGTCCATGAAAAGTCGGCGACCGAAGTATTCAATAAAGATTGCCTGGTTCCGTTGGGTCAATGCATCGCTCCGGCCGGCGAAGGAAAGACCGGCGCCAATATGATGAGAATCAAGATCGGCCTGCCGGGCGGACGCGACGAAGAAATAAAGATGAAATACGGAGACTTAATGCGCATGCCTCTCGGACTTGACCAGGAAGCGCGTCTCGAGTTGATACCGGAGAAGAACTATGATCTTGGTCAGGGTCGGGGCAAGGCGGTCTTGACAACATTGACGGGCGGCGCCATCGGTCTGATCATTGACTGCCGCGGGCGACCATTCCGGCTACCCGAAGACAAAGTTCGACGTATTGAATCCCTGCAAAAATGGTTCGTTGCGATGAATATGTACCCTCAGTAATGATGGCTGGACCGACGAACACGCCGTCGCTTATCATCGAAAAAGAAAGGAGGTTCTATGCCCGTACCAAAACGCCGACATTCCCGTGCGCGAAAGAGAAAACGCCGCACTCATTACAAAATCACCGCGCCTAATTTTGTTGAGTGTTCAAAATGCCACGAACCGCGAATGCCTCACCGCGTATGCCCGAATTGCGGTCACTACAAAGATCGAATCGTCATCAAACCTGAAGACAAGAAGGCAGAAAAGTGAAAATAGGATTTGATCTGATGGGTACCGATTCGGCGCCCGATGAGGAATTGGCCGCCCTGCGGATACTACGCGACGAACGCCTTGATGACTTGCTGGTTTGCGGCAAAGGGGAATACGAGTCCCAGGTGATCGATATGGGTTATGAATTCCGGCTGGCGCCCGAAGTCATTGGCATGCATGACATACCGTCCGTGGCGATACGCCAGAAGCGAAGTTCATCGATTGCGCTTTTAATTGAAGCGTTGAAGAACAGAGAAATCGACGCCGTCGTCAGCGCCGGCAATACCGGTGCGATCATGGGGTTCAGTATGTTCGTCCTGGGCAAGATCACCGAGACCACAAAAGCCGGTCTGGCGGTGACCCTGCCGACCGAAGCCGGCTACTCGATCATGCTTGATGTCGGCGCGAACATCAGTCCCCGGACCCATGATTTCTGCAATTACGGCATCATGGGTTCGGTTCTTGCCGAGATCATTCTCGGCAAAGATAGGCCCCGGGTAGCCTTGTTGAACATCGGCGGTGAAAGCATAAAAGGCGATGATTCACGCCAAAAAGCATATGCTGCGCTCAAAGACAGTTCGATAAATTTTATCGGCAATATCGAAGGCAACGACATCATGAAGGGTTTTTCCGATGTGATAATCTGCGATGGTTTTACCGGCAATGTTATTCTCAAATTCTCCGAAGGATTGATCGACACGCTCACTCAAATGCTGAAGAAGACCGTGTATGCGGCACTGCGCCGAAGATTCGGTCAATTTCTGGTCAAGCCGGCCTTTGAAAACCTCAGATCAAAATTCAGCTATGAAGAATATGGCGGCGCGATATTGCTTGGCGTTGACGGAATCGTGATCGTGTGCCATGGCCGATCATCGCCGGCCGCCCTGAGCAATGCAATCAAGCTGGCGAAAACCTGCGTCGAGCACAATATCACCGACGAGATCCGGAAGCGGTTAGAGAAATGAACACTTGCATTGTTGGAGTCGGCAGCTACGCGCCGGAGAAAATACTCGATAACAAATACTTTGAATCGATTGTCGATACTTCCGACGAATGGATTCGCACCCGCTCAGGCATTGTCGAACGCCGCCAAGCCGATGAGAACACTGCGGCCAGCGATCTGGCGATCAAAGCCGCCAACCGAGCGTTGATCGATGCGAAAATGGAAGCGAAAGAACTTGACTTAATAATCGTCGCGACCGCGACCCCGGATATGTTCTTTCCGTCAACCGCTTGTTTAGTCCAGCGGGGCATTGGCGCGCGCGCGGTAATGTCGTTTGATATCGGCGCCGGCTGTTCCGGATTCCTGTATGGCCTGGCAGCGGCTGAGTCGTTCGCAAAGAACGGCTACAACAATATCCTGGTAATCGGTTCCGAGATTCTCACCCGAATAACGGATTACGAAGACCGGTCAACGTGTGTCCTGTTTGGAGACGCCGCCGGCGCGTTCATCCTCAGGAAATGCGGCGAAGACAGAGGTATCATCGCGTCCTATTACGGCGCTGACGCCAATTCATGGGAAAGTCTTTGTATGCCGGCCGGCGGCACGCGCATGCCGGCATCAATGGAAAGCGTTAAAAACCGTATGCATTATCTGAAAATGGAGGGTAACGAAGTATTCAAGATCGCGGTCCGGGCAATGGCTGATTCGGCGGTGAAAACTCTCGACAAGGCCGGGATCGGCGCCGAAAAAGTATCGCTGTTGATCACCCATCAGGCTAATATCCGGATCATTGAGGCTACGGCAAAACGCCTGGATATTTCGATGGATCGGGTCTACATAAATCTCGATCGATACGGAAATACTTCGGCGGCATCAATCCCGCTTGCCTTTGATGAAGCACTGAGAAACGGCCGGATCAAAAAGGGCGATTATGTTCTGCTGGTAGCTTTTGGCGCCGGCTTCACCTGGGGCGGCACCCTTATCCGCTGGTAGCAGTTACGATTTTCATTTTCCGCGGCACTTGCCGGTTCGATCATCGCCGGACTCATCATGGACCAAATGCGCCGAGATCGGCCGCCTAAACGAAAAAATCTCCTATTGACAAGTAATCTACTGTTAGTATAATTCTATATAGGCAACGGCGCGGGTTTTTAATGAAAAATTAAGGAGGGAGGTCCAATAAGACACCTCCTATGCACATAACCCCCCTGTTGGATCCCCCTCCGCAAATCTTGTTCGCTAAGGAGACTGAAAAAGCGGCAGTTATTATTTGCACAATGAGGCTTAAATGTATCATCCAAAACAAGGAGAATTGTGGTGGATAGCATCGTCACAATAAGGAGAACAATTTTCGCGGCCCTGGTGATTATCGCGATATTGCCGGCTCGCTGGATTGAATTCGACAATCCCGATCCAGCATCGCCCGGCATTATGGTCATCAGCGAAAATGATCATGTCCTGACACTGGATGTACGATGTCACGGAACTCAAGCTTCGATTATCGAAACCGACGAGATGATAAAC
>JBBIHN010000022.1:0-5963 GCA_037446995.1 Caldifarciminota bacterium
AGATGAGCCTTGCTTCGCCCAAAATTTATCTTCTCATTGAATTTGCAAAAGTCGTATGCTTAATAGTTTCCTTAATAAATCTTGAGTCTTCGCGCGTTCTATTCAAAATTATCGCAATAATTTGTTTTTCGGCAAGTAATAATGCCGATGCATTGACAAAAAGCGCATTTGATCTAATATTATAGGAAATAGATGGATCGATTGTTGCGGATTCAAAGCCCGATCGGCGATATTGCCCTGGTCTGGAAGGACTCGTCCCGGGTCATGATCCAGCGGTTGATTCTGCCGATCGAATTTAACCGGATCGCCGGGCGCAGTATGAAGCCGGGCGGCAGTGGTGAGCTTGACCGGATCAAAAACGCGATCCTTGAATACTTCAATGGTTCCAGAAAGAAAATACCGGTGGATCAGCTGGATTGGTCGGTCTGTGGCGACTTTCAGCGGGAGGTTCTGAGAAAGGAGTGGACAATACCTTACGGCAAGGTATTAAGTTACCGGGATCTTGCGTCATTGGTCAAGAATGACCGCCATGCTCGGGCCGTCGGGTCGGCGCTGGCGAATAATCCATTTCCGATCATAATTCCGTGTCACCGTACCGTGCGCGCCGACCGCAGCCTTGGCGGTTATCGGGGAGGTCTGGGATTAAAAAAGCGGCTGCTGGAACAAGAAGGCGTGAGATTTGACGCTGGCGGCAGGATACTGGAAGAATACTTCGGAGAGTATCAGGAACCGGCTTAGCTATTCGATCTTGAATTCCCAACCGCAATAATATTCATCCGGATGCGCGTCCGGCGGGCAGCACAAGCAAGTCGTCTTGATCCGCGGGTCGATGGTTTCCGCGAAATACCTGTATTCGACTATCCCGACCGGCTTGCACGGGAAATCAGGAAGGTTTTTCCTTTTTCTCGCTTCCTGAACCCGGCAGTTGAGCATCCGGAACACGCAGCGATTATCCGAGACTTCCGCTATCTCCTGAACATTGATATATGCGTACAATCTGAACTTCAAGGCTTGAATCAAACCCGGGATGCCGCTGTTCGGTTCGATTCGCAGCCGCTGCATTATGCGCTTTGCCTCGATGCGCGTGAATTGCTCCCAGGCGTTACGGTCGAGTTCAATGGCGGTTTCCATGCCCATTTTTTTCTCGACCTCGAGGAACCAGAGCCCGTCGTGGGCGAGCCAGTTCTTGGCGGCGTCCTCAAGCAGGAGCAGCAGCTGGTCTCTTTCAAGATCATGCGGTTCGATGATTTTCTGCCGGCTATTTCTTGACATGGAATTCCCTGCCTTGATGCTTGATGGTCTTGATAAACCCCTTGATGCGCAAATCGCGCAGTTTCGCCGTCAAGTTTCTTTCATTAATCCCGGTGACGCGCGCGATATCAGCTGTGGTAACCGGGCGGCGGCGCACGGTGCAAAGAATCAGATCGTACAGCCCGATATCCTTTCTGACCGACCGGCGCGGCTTGAAATCGGCGATTATTTCGCATTGCCGACCGAATATCTTTCTAATCCTTTTCAGCTCTTCGGCGGTGAGCGGCCGGGCGAATGCTTCAGAAGGTGGTCTGATTACTGTGTTCAGCTGTATACGATCCGGATCAATGCGTTCAACTATTTTTTTCAATTTTTGAATCTCATCCAGCGTGTCATTATAGCTTTTTATCAGCATGATCTCAAGCCAGATCTTGCCAGGATACCCTTTTCGGAATTTTATCATACCATTTATGAGCCGGCGGAGGTTAAGACAGGGATTGGGCCGGTGTATGCGCTTGAAGGTATTGTCAGTGGCGGCACAAAGAGTGGGCAATACTATATCGGCATGAACGAGATCTTTTTGCACGCCGGGTAGATACAGCAATGATCCGTTGGTTATCACCGCGATCGGGATCTTAGTCATTTTCTTTATTCTGTCTATTAGCCGGCCAAGATGCCTATGCAGGGTTGGTTCGCCAGATCCGGAGAAGGTCAAAAAGTCGATCCGTTTTTTATGAATGATCACATTTTGAATTTCAGCAAGTACTGCGTCGATCGGAGAATAATTGCCGCGCCGTGCTGATAGACATATAGTCGAACCGACCTGGCAATAAATACAATTGAATGAACAGGTTTTACTTTTTGTTATGTCAATGCCCAGGGAAGCCCCCAGGCGCCGGGAAGGGACCGGACCGTACGTGAATTCTTGATGCATCAACTTGTCACCCGGCGCGTATTCTTATGATCTTATTATCGCGGAGAACGGCGACCTTCGCGGCCGTCTTTGCCGCCCGTTCGACCGGTACGTAAGTGTACGCCAGTATGCATAGTTTGTCGCCGCGCCTGCCTTTGTGGGCGGCCGGTCCGTATAATACGAATTTACCCGACCCGGATTTTTCGGCGATCACGTAGGTCTCGAGTCTTTCGCCGTTATCATAGTTAAGCACCTGCACTTTTTCTCCCGGCAGCAAGCCGACGGCGTCCATTATCTTTTTGTCGATACCCATGCTGCCCTTGTAATGCAGGCGGGTATGGGTGATTCGTGCCTCGGTGATTTTGGATTTCAAAATTTCAAGATAGCTTGGTTCAGAATCGCATAGCGCGAGCCAGTCTCTGATCAATGACCGGTGACTGGCAAAAGCCAGTCTCGGCAGATTGGCGAGCGCGGCGAAGCGCGCAGCCCGGCAATCGGATCCGGGTTCTAAGCGTCCCTTGACCGCGCCCATTTCGTATCCGATGAGCAAGACGTTGCCGTATACTCGCGTCGGTTCCAGATAGGCGCCGATTATTCTCTTGACCGATGCGTTTATGCCGGTTTCTTCATAGAGTTCGCGGATCGCGGCATGATCCGGCGTTTCCTTCTGCTCGACAAAGCCTGAAGGCAGCGCCCAGGTATTCCTGGCTGGTTCAACGCCGCGTTTGATCAACAGCACTTCGCCTTGATCATTGGCAACCAGCGCCGTGACCGCCGGCAGCGGATTCCCGTAGTATACCCATTGGCAATCGCCGCAGCGCAAATAGGTGTTTCCTGCGTCGCGCACCTTCTTCAATACTGATTTGCAGATCGGACAATATCTAAAGTCATTCATTCCAAGAATCATAGACAAGAAACGGAAAAATTCAATATCATTCTTCTACACAAGTTCGTAAATTATGCTATCCTCGATCGTTATCAGCGCGATGTTATCCGGAAACGGACCGGGATTTATGACGATCGTGTCGCCGATTCTGTCCACGCCGTGCGCCTCGTGGATATGACCGCAAAGGACAAGATCCGGTTTCCTGATCTCGATGAACTTCCGGACCGCCTTACTGCCGACATGCAATCCCATAAAAGTGCGATCGACCTTTGTGTTAAACGGAGGCGGGTGGCTGACAAGAATACTCCATCGATCAGCGTTGATCTTGAACTTATTCAAAATCTCGCTTATCTCATCTTCATCATATTCCTGGGGCGTGTTAAAAGGACTGCGGTTACAACCGCCGACACCGTATATATTGATATCCGTGTATTCTTTCATCTCGTTGTGGATGTTCATACCCATCGACGTCAGCAGATAGTTAACCGAATCTTGATCGCAGTTACCGTGGACCGATAAAATGTTCTTGTTTATGGCACGAAGAATATTCAACGCCTGCTCGGCTGCTTTCCGGTCGCCGAAATGGGTTATGTCGCCGGCGATGACCAAAAGATCCACGGCCTGTAGCGATTCGATACGCTTGACATCGGTGATCATGCGGCCGTGAAGATCAGTTATCGCGCCAATTCTCATGGGCAATAATACGCATCTGCCCCGGCAAGTCAAGGGTTCAGCCAGTGCCCGGTTTTACCGGTCCGGGTCAGACCGGCAAGACTATTCTTGATATGATCTGTTCGTAGGCGCGGGCAACCGCCGAATCGCCGTGGCCGTCGGCGATCGGTACTCCTTTATCGCCGAGTTCAACAATTTTGGGATCGATCGGGATGCGCCCGAGGAACAGAGTATCCATTTCGGCGGCCATTCTCTCGCCGCCGCCTGCGCCGAAAAGGTCAATATCCCGGCTGCAGTGCGGACATTTCAGTCCGCTCATATTCTCGACGATACCGACAATCGGCAGACCGAGACGCCTTGCGAAGTTGATCGCTTTACGGGAATCGAGCAACGATACCTCCTGGGGTGTGGTAACGATCAATGCTCCGGTCGCCGGTATCAACTGAGCGATAGAAAGCGGTTCATCGCCGGTGCCGGGCGGCGAATCGATGATCAACCAGTCCAGATCGCCCCAGGCGACATCGCTGATGAATTGAGTTATTACCTTCATCTTCATCGGACCGCGCCAGATCACCGGCATCGTATTGTCCTCCAGCAGGAATGCCATGGATATCAAAATCAAATTATCATTCACCGGTATCGGTCTTATCCTGCCCTCAGAATCCGGCTCGAGCATTTTTCCCTCGACACCGAGCATTTTCGCCATGTTAGGACCGTGGATATCGATATCCAGCAATCCGATCTCAAGATCCTTCTTACTTAAACCGAACGCAAGATTGGCGGCAACCGTGCTTTTGCCGACTCCGCCTTTACCCGAAAAAACAAGCAAACGATTCTTTATGCGATTCAGAGCGGCAGCGATCCGTTGTTTCTCGTCATTGTTTTCTTTCATGACCTGTCCTTGAATTCGTTAACCGGATACTCATTGAAGTAAGCGAACTCGTCCAACGACAGCCGTTTGGGGCGTTCTATTTCCGCCTGGATCTGCTGTTCGGACAGGATCGGATTCATATCTCCGGCGCGCTTACCGATATTCACCAGGGTTATGATATCCTTTCTTTAGCTCATTCGATAAAGAGCTCGAAACGGTCTTTCTTTGCCCGGCAAATCGGACATATTTCAGGCGGATTATCCCGGCCGCATAAATAACCGCAAACCTTGCAGCGCCATACCGGGATCGATGGCGTTTTCAGGTTCGCAACAGAAGCCGGCGCGGCTTTTCTATCCGTCTTCGGCGGCCTGCGTTCCGGTATCGAAGTTATCTTATGGTTGTTATCGATCGCCCATTTTGTTACGTACAATCCGCAAAAACAGGTTTGATGCTCATCAAGGTCCGGATCACGGTAGTCGCACGGGCATATTATGTCCAGATCTTCAGTTTGAATGCCGGCTGCCGCCCGGCATGGGCAAGCCGGATATCCATAGCGCTTCTGGTTGACGATCAGTCCTTCAACCAGGTCCCGGGTGAATTCGGTATCCGGGTTAAGATTGTACCCGCCGGCCAATGCATCTTTATTCAACTTTTCATAATACGAATCGGTCTCATCCGTGCTTACCAACGGTCGATCAGTCATTTACCAGTGCCTCCTTTATCTTTACCTCATCATAGCCAAGCACGCAGGTGTCGTCGTCGATAACCAGTACCGGGAAAGATAGTTTTGGATTCCATCTTGCTATCGCCTTTTCGATCTTTCTTCTTTCCTCGCCGTCGAGCAGATCGTAATCGACAAAATCATATTCGATGCCGATCTCATTCAGTAATCGTTTGACCTTCTTGCACCATACGCATGTGCTTAATGCATAAAGCAGTACTTTGTGATGACTTTTATCCGCCTCAGCGTGGTGATGACTCATTGGTGCTCCTTTTAGTGACCGCAACAGCAGCATCCCTGCTGCCTGGGCGGTTGGATATATTTCTGAGGATCCTTGTCAAATGCTTCTTTACAGCCCGGAGCGCAAAAGTAATACTTGCCGCCTTTGTACTCGCTCTGGTATTTGGCCGTTTTCTCATCAACTTGCATCATGCATACCGGATCGATCGCCATTTTGATCACCTCCTCATTTTTTTTATTCCGGCCGTTTTGCCGGCGGCGTGTAGTTCTTCAGAGTCAACGACAACGAAACTATTGTTATCGAGCTCAGCGCCATTGCGAATCCGGCGTACTCGGGTTTGAAATCGACTCTTAATAACGGATAAATCAGCCCGGCGGCAAGGGGTATTAACGCCACGTTATAGGCAAA
>JBBIHN010000022.1:5988-20176 GCA_037446995.1 Caldifarciminota bacterium
TTTATGCGCCGCATAATCTTTTTACCCATTTGCAGCGCCGCCAGCGCATCCCGGATGCTGTTACGCACCAGTATGATGTCGCCGGTTTCGATCGCAATATCGGTTCCCTGTCCCATTGCAATCCCGATGTCCGCCTGAGCCAGGGCCGGGGCGTCGTTGATCCCGTCGCCGATGAAAACCACGCGGTTATTGCCGTCCTGCAATCGGTAGACGGTATGCGCTTTCTCGCCGGGTAATATATTTGCCTTGATTTTATCGATGCCGACCTGACGGGCGATCGCCTTTGCCGCGATATCGTTGTCGCCGGTCAACATCCACAAATCGTATTTCATTTTCTTGAATTCGCCGATCGCCTTTGCACTCTCCGGTCTCGGACGATCGGCAAGGCCGATAATGCCGATAATTTCGGCTGCCCGGCCGAGATATACGACTGTTTTCCCCTGTCCTTTGAAAATCTCTGCCTGACGATGCAGCCGTTCGCCGATTTTGATCTGATTAGACTCCATAAGTCGTCTGTTGCCGGCAATAATGCGTTCTGATCCGACAAGTGCGCTGATTCCTTCTCCTTCAAAATTCTGGAAATCTTCCATGTCAAGCAGTTTTGTGTTTTGCTCGTTAGCGGCTCTGAGAAGAGCTTCGGCGATCGGGTGTTCGGAGTATTGCTCAATGCTCGCCGCGATCGCCAGCAATTCATTATCGGTGACGGACGCGCTTACAATATCGGTGATCATCAGTTTCCCGCTGGTGATCGTGCCGGTTTTGTCCATGATCACGGTTCTGGTTTTTTCCGATAATTCAAGTACTTCGCTATTTTTGATCAGGATACCCAGCTCGGCGCCCCGACCGAGCCCGACGGTAATGGCGGTCGGCGTCGCCAGGCCAAGGGCGCATGGACAGGCGACGACAAGAACCGAGATGAATCTCGTCAGGGCAAATACAAGCCCGCCTCTGAATATGAAGAACCATGCAATGAATGAAATAATAGCGCTCACCAGCACGGCCGGTATCATATGGGCGACAACCCGGTCGGCCAGTCTCTGTACCGGCGGCTTCGATGTCTGGGCTTGCTCGACCAGGCGAATTATCTGCGATAAAAAACTTTTCTCGCCGACCCGGGTCACGCGGATCCTCAACGCGTTTCTGCTTATCGTGCCGCCGATTACCTCCATGCCTGCGGTTTTCGCAACCGGCATGGCTTCGCCGGTGGCCATTGACTCATCGATGTAACTCCGGCCTTCGATGATCACCCCATCGGTTGGGAT
This sequence comes from Caldifarciminota bacterium, assembly GCA_037446995.1. GTDB lineage: Bacteria > Hydrothermota > Tepidihabitantia > SM23-42 > SM23-42 > RBG-13-43-14. The sequence goes on from JBBIHN010000022.1 coordinate 7,251, forward strand.
ACGCTCACCGGGTTTAACGACGACAATATCATCTTCTCGCACCTGGTCCACCGCCGATTTGATCGCGACGCCTTCCTTTTCGATCCATGCGTGTTTGGGCATCATCGCCGCAAGTTTTCCGATCGCCTGAGACGTGCGGCCCCGGGCGCGCGATTCGAGGTATCTGCCCAGGGTCAGAAAAGAAGCCAGCATGATCGCCGTTTCGTAGAACATGAAATCATGCATCAGGAGTATATTGAATGTGCCGAGCACGCTTGAAACATAAGCAATGCCGATACCAAGCGCGTACATCACGTCCATGGTTAAGTTCCGGTTTCGCAAAGCGATAGATGCGTTTCTGAATATCGGAGCCGAAAGAAACACAAAAATGGGCGTCGAAACGGCAAAGATAGTATAGTTCATCCACGATGAAATGTGGAACGGCACATACATCAGAATCATAAGCGGAACGCCGATTAAAAAACCGACAATTATCCTGATCTTGTTGATCCGGTATTCCCGATCCCTGATCGGATCAAAGTCGCCCGCGCCGCTACCTTGGACTAATTTATAACCGGCTCTTTCAACGGCATCGCTTATTTCGCCGATCGAAACTTGGGACGGATCGATAACTAATGAAATATTTTCAGTGCCGAGGTTTATCCGGGCGCTTTGGACTCCTTTTACTTTGACGACTGCGTTTTCGACCGCAGCAACGCAGGATGCGCAATGCATGCCGATGACCTTGGCGTTGATCCTGGCGGTCTTCACACCGCGCTCCGGCGATTATCGATAAACACCGTATATTTTTTTATGAGATCCGTCGGGTAATATGACATCTTCGCCTGGCGCAGACCCGATAATCCGAGATCCTGTTCCCGGTTAACAAAAACCGCCTCGGTCGCGGTTTCGGCAAAACTCTGATTGACCGCGGCATAACTGCCTCGGATCTCGGGGTTTGCTTTCTCGATATGGATCAACAGCGTATCGACGTTGAGCATTTCGCCGAACGAGAACGCCTCGACTTTGCCGTCGATCAACAGCACGCCGCCTTTTACATTCAGATTATCGTAGTTCGCCAGCGTTTCGGCAACTGCGTCCCACTCGCTCAAGAGGTTCATGTCATCCTCGCAGCGATGCAAACCGCACCAGCGTTCGGTTAGTTCAAAGCAATCCCGAACCAGCCGCTGGTCGATTTCGCGGAATTCGACCCGATGACCCTTCTTAAGCGCGTTTATGTGATTGCGTTTACTGTGGTATCGATTGCCGGCCAATTCGACCAGAGACGACCTTCGGTAGAGATAGTCGAAGTGATCTCTTTTCTCAACCGCAGGGTATTGAAGGTTCAAGGCGTCTACAAAGCGCTGATCGGCGCGTTGAATACAGGGTTGGTCAATTTTCTTGACCGATCGCATCCAGCCGCTGAGCTCGGCGGTTGTGTTAAGCAGATCGCCGGTTCCGACCGGCTGAAGGGCAAAACTTTCTGTGCCACGGTCGCTGATGATCACCAGATTATCGTTATGAACGCTCCACGAATATTGATAGCGGCCCCGCCAGATATAGAGATTGGTGAAGTTGAGTTCTGACGTTCGCGGCTGATACCGCCGCAGGGTATCCTCTATCATCGCCCGATCCGGCAATTCTAAGGGCTTGAAATTCGGAAAAACCGGTATCATCGGCAAGGGCAAATAAGGATTACGGCGTCGGTGAACAACTCGTATTTATTGTCCTCATTCAGATCATGGACCAACACCTGCTCAAGGACGGTGAAACCGACAAACTCGACAATTTCCGATTCAAACAGCGTTTTCACGCCGGCTGCGCGGAGTTTTTCCATAATGCCGGGTTCGGTTTCTCTTTCCTTTTTTTTGGTCAGGAAAACTACGCGCGGCGCGACCTCAGATGCCTGCCGCGCGGCGGCAACCGATGACTCACCGGTATCGACGACGAGAACTCGTTTTCCGCGCAGTCTTTCGGTTTCCACGCTGCCGAACACACCGTTACCGGTGAATCGGTCTTGATTGATTATTTTGTCCGGGCATCTGCTTTGGGTCGGACTGTCCTCAATACCGGGCGCATGATTATGCCGGTAGTTGTCGATCGCGTTCTTAAGCGCGTCGGCGGCGAGATTGGAGCAATGCATTTTTACCGGCGGCAGGCCGTCGAGTTCATTGGCTACGTCCTGGCGGGTGATTTTCATCGCTTCTTCCAATGTTTTGCCCTTGGCGAGTTCGGTGATCATGCTTGCCGTCGCGATCGCCGAACCGCAGCCGAAAGTTCTGAACTTGATGTCTTCGATGCGGCCGTCGCTGACCTTTATGTAGATTTCCATGAGATCGCCGCACACCGGATTGCCCACGCGGCCAACCGCGATATCATCGCCTTCAAGCGTGCCGGTATTGCGCGGGCTCCGGAAATGGTCTAGGACCTTTTCCGAGTATTCGGTTGATTTCATTTCATGCCTCCCGATACAACGGCGACAATTTTCTCAAACGGTCGACGACCGCCGGAAGATCGTCGATCAGCGTCTCGATGTCCTGTTCGACCGTGAATCGACCGCCGGTGACCTGCAAAGAACCATGGGCTTCTTCGTGAAGCAGTCCCATTGCGATCAGGGTACGTGAAGGCTCCAGGGTTTTCGACGAACACGCCGAGCCGGTGGATACGTAGATGTTTCGATCGTTCAGCGACAAGAGTAACGACTCTCCTTCGATGCCGTCAAACCTGAAATGAGCGTTGTTGGGCAGACGCAGGTTTGGATGGCCGTTTAGATATGCCCGTGGTATCGCACTCAGGACGCCGTCGATCAACCGATCCCGGAACCGCAGAAGCGTGGACGATTCTTCGGCAATACTGGTTCTGGCTATTTCCGCGGCTGCGGCCATGCCGGCGATACCGGGTATATTTTCGGTTCCCGAACGCAGCCCATTCTCCTGGCCTCCGCCGACAATCAGCGGGTTAAGACGAATGCCTTCCCGGACAAAAAGCGCGCCCGAACCCTTTGGCCCGTAAAGATCGTTTGAGGACATGGACATAAGGTCGATATTGTCTCGCGCGACATCGATCGGAATGAGTCCTATGGCGGCTACGGCATCCGAGTGAAAGACGATGTTTTTCTCCCGGCAGAGCTTGCCGATCTCCGCGATCGGCTGTATGGTTCCGACTTCGTTGCTCGCATATAAAATTGATACTATTATGGTCCGGTCCGTGATCCGTTCGCGGATCTTTTCGATGTCGATCGCTCCATGATGATCCACCGGCACCCTTGAGACCCTGAAGCCGTTTTTCGCCAGTGATTTCGCGACATTGATTACGGATATGTGTTCGATCTCTGATATGATGACGTGATCACCCCGGTTTTGATTGCGCCGGGCATAGCCGATAATTGCCATATTATTCGACTCGGTCGCCCCGGATGTGAATATGATCTCAGACGGTTTGGCGTTGATCAACTCGGCGACCTTTGCGCGGCTGCGCTCGAGCGCTTCGGTCGCCTGATCCCCGATTCGATGCAGGGACGAGGGGTTGCCAAAATTCTCGGATAACCACGGCCGCATCGCCTCGATCACCCGGGGATCGACCGGTTTGGACGATTGATAATCGAGATATATGTGTTCCGGCATGCTAGAACCACATTGTCGCGTCGGCATCCAGCGCAAGATCGTTCAGTGTTGCGGCACCGACGATCCTTACCCCGGGAATCAGTTCGACCTTATCCCAACCAAGCATTTGCTTTGATGCCTCGCAGACATAGATCTCAATGCCGAGATCCAGTGTTTTCCTTATCACGTCACCGACACTTGGAAAAGTCCCTAATTTTATTCGGTCGGCTTGGCCCGGGCGTAATATCTTGAGCCCGGCGCCAAGATAGTAAACGATCGGATGAACATCCATCGCCTTGGCGGTCTGGGCAATGACCAGGGGCGAGTACTGGCGTTCCGGAGCATCGCTGGTCTGAACGTACAGGATCTTCTTTGCTGCTTTCATGGATCACCTCTCGATCTTTTCGATCAGAAATCTCAGCACGGTTCCGGTCTTCTCGAACAAGAGTATTTTATGACCGGTGCGTTTTGCAAGCCTTTTTATGTCCTGTTCGGCCGCCGGGTCATCGGCCAGAACCTCCAAGATCTCACCGCCCTTGATCCGGTCCATACTCTCACGGGTTTGGAACAGCGGTTGGGGGCAATACAACCCCACGCAGTCCAGGGTTCTGGCTGGTTTTCGTGTCCCGGTCATATGCCTCCTTTTTCGCGACTCCCTTCGGCTTACCGATCATTGATATCATCTCGGCCCGGCGTATCAGTATCTTCCGTCCATGCGAAATTCGGCGACATCAAACCAGAATCCTGAATTTGTCACATTATCGTATTGTGCCTGGAGCAGGTCAAAATGGAATTTTTCCTCATCGCTGATTCTTTTCAGGGCTTGCTTGAGTTTTGGATCGAAGGTTGCGTCAGCCGACTTGTCGAAGAAATCGATCGCCTTCCTCTCCAATTCCATGCCGATGCTGATTGCTTCAAGTTCGCCGGCTCTTTTGTTTCTGGCGGCATCCTGCATTCGCCGCTTCAATTGTTCGATGATCTCCGATCTCTCGTTTTCCTCTTGGGCGACGAGCGATTTCCATTCATCATCGTTCACGATCGATGAGAAAATTTGCCCGAATGCTTTCAGGTGGCCGATTTCGTCATTAGCGAGTTTGGCGAACATCTTTTTGCCCAGTTCGTTGCCGGTCTGGCTGACCGCGTGTTCAAAAAATGCGCGGCCGTTGATTTCAAGTTTGATCGCTTCTCTCACGATATCGCTATCCTGGCTCATTGGATCTCCTTTTCTCACTTTTTCCACAGACCGTGGAGATTACAATATTCCCTCGCCTGGGGCTTGGTAGCCGTGATTTTAAAGAATACTTCTGGTTTTGCGCCGGGTGAAAGGAATTCACGGCAGGCTTTACCGTCGGCGATCAGCTCGATCCATTCAATGTAATGCTTGTCTTCCATGGGATGGGGGACACTGCCAACTTTCACCAGGTAACCGTCGTTTTTCGTTTCGATCACCGGCAGGTGTTTTTCCTTTGAGGCATCAACCGTATTTTCGTGAAACAACTTCATGGGCTGTCCGCAGCATACCAGCTTTCCGACGCCTTCGTGCAGGACTTCAACGATATTGCCGCAAATTTCGCATTTATAGATTTCCAGTTTCTTAGCCATATTCATCATCCTCATTTTCAAGTCATGCACGCATTCCTGTTCTCTTTTCGGCAGGTTGACAACCGGACAAAGTGCTTACGCTCTTCTTCGATGATCTTGTCGATCTGGGGCCGTTGCCCTTCACTGACCAGATTCTTCATTTCCTGATAATAGAGAATGGAATCGAGTTCTTTATCAATGGCGAAATCGAGCGCCTTCTTCAAATCATTGATTTCATAGACTTCCGCCCGGGATGATTTTTCATCGAAGATCAGCTTATCCGCGTAGGCCTTCAGGTATTCAAAATACTCATCCGCGAAGGATTCAAAAGGTTCGTATTTTTCCAGCTTCGAAACCATTTTCTTGTAGGTTTGCGCGTGCTTAACCTCTTCTTCGGCCAGGGCGTTGAACATTTTCTTCATTTCTCGATCCGGGAATTTCCCGGCCATTCGCTTATAGAATTTCTCGCCGTTTTCCTCGATCCGGATCGCAAATTGGAATATTTCGCTGGGCGCAAAAAGACTCATTTTACCTCCTTAAATAATTCCTGCAGCTTTATGTTTTGCGGCAATACTGCCGGCAAGAGCCTCAATTGCTTTGAAATCATCGGACCTGGGCTGTCCCCGGGCGATAACCGGCGCGATGATCTCGACCTTTAGATTGCCGATCATAGCGGCGATCGTTTCGGGCATCTTGCCGCCCCAGCCGTATGAACCGATGATCGAAACGAACCTTGTTTTGGGACGCAAGGCATTGGCGAGATACACGGCGTAAACAGCCAGGGGGTGGGGACCGGTCAAAACCGTCGGCGTGCCGATGACGAGCGTCGCGGCATCGACCAGCGACATCGCCAGTTCGCCAATATCGGTTTTGCTCAGGTTATGGGGCTTGACGCTGATGCCGTTCTGCATCAGGACTTCGATAAAATGCCCAACCATCTTTTCGACGCTGCCGTGCATCGAGACATATGGCAAGACGACTTCATTCTTCACGTCGTCGGAAATCCAGTCCCGATAAGCGTCCAGTATGAAGGCTGGGCGTTGGTGAACCGGACCGTGGCTGGGCGCGATCACGTCGATCCGGTAGCTTTCAAGGCGTTTCATATGATTCTGGATATTCTTGCGGAACGGCATCATGATCTCGGCATAGTAACGCTTGGCCGTAAAGTACAGTTGTCTTTCGTCGGAAGCAAAGAGGTCGCTGCCGGCAAGATGCGCTCCGAAAAGATCGCAGGAAAAAAGTATTTTATCCTCGACCAAGTAGGTCAGCATGGTTTCGGGCCAGTGTACCCAGGGCGCAATAATAAACTCGAGGTTCTGGTCGCCGAGGCTGAGCCGGTCGCCATCTTTGATCTCAATGAATTTATCTTTCGCTATCAGCAGATGATTCATGGTAAGGTCTATGCATTTGGCGTTGGTGACGATCTTTGCCATCGGATAGATGCCGATTATGTCATTAAGCGCGCCCGAATGATCCTGCTCAGTATGGTTGGTGATAATATAATCGAGATGCGCGATACCCAGCTGGTTCAGGTTCTCGATCAATATGTTTTTCTTGACCGGGTCGACCGTATCGATCAGCGCATTCTTCTCGCTTCCTTTGATCAGATAACTGTTATAGGTGGTTCCGTCCGGGAGCGGTATCAGTTCGTCGAACAGCCTCCGGTCCCAATCAGGCGCGCCGACTGCATAGATATTTTTTCTGATCACCCGCGCCGCCATGCTCATTCCACCTTCTCAAACTGATCCTTCGATGCGCCGCACACCGGGCAGACCCAGTCATCCGGCAGTTCTTCAAATGACGTTCCGGGCATGACGCCGGAATCAGTATCCCCTTTGACCAGATCGTAAATATAGCCGCAAACCACGCATTCGTATTGATCCATTGCTCACCTACCAGTTTTCTCCGAGTAATTCGAAATGGGCCTGAGGATGAGCGCAAGCCGGGCATATTTCCGGCGCTTCTTTTCCCTCGTGAATATAACCGCAGTTGCGGCAGCGCCATTTTAGCGGGGTTCCGCGCTTAAAAACAAGCCCATTCTTGATGTTCTCGGCAAGGTTTAGATATCGTTTTTCATGCTGCTTTTCAGCGACTGACACGGCGCGGAATACCGAGGCGATTTCCGGAAAACCTTCTTCATCCGCAACTCTAGCAAAACCGGGATAGAGCGTTGAATATTCGTGTTTTTCGCCGGCCGCCGCGGCTCTCAAATTGTCGATCGTGGAGCCGATAATTCCGGCGGGAAACGCGCTTTGCACCATTGCCTCTCCGCCTTCCAGGAATTTAAAAAAGCGTTTCGCATGCTCTTTTTCATTATCCGCGGTTTCCGCGAAGATATGTGATATCTGTTCAAATCCCTCTTTTTTTGCCTGCGAGGCAAAATAGTTGTAACGATTTCGCGCCTGCGATTCGCCGGCAAAGGCGCCGAGCAGGTTGATTTCGGTTTTTGACCCTTTTACGCTTTTCATTTTTCTCCTTTCATAGTATCATAGAACTATTCAGCCGGTTCTAAAAAACTTGCTGAACCGCTTTTACGCCCGGCACTTTTTCCTTTAGTTTTTTTTCAATCGCCATTTTCAGGGTCATTGTGCTCATTGGACAGCCGGCGCAGGCGCCGGTAAGCCGAACCTGGACAATACCGTCATCACCGACGTCCACCAGTTCAACGTCGCCGCCGTCCGCCTGCAGTCCGGGACGTATTTCATTGAGTTCTCTGATCACATCTTCTTTCATTATACCTCCTTACCCATATATTTTGACCACATTAGGTCATTTGTGTTTACTTTTTTTATTAACCGACAAGCAATTTTTGCATATTCCCTTGAAATAGCCGTGTATTTCGTCGATTTGGTGACCGTTTACCGATCGTTTTTCCGATATCTGACAGGGGATGTCGATATCATAGATACGACCGCATTCCCTGCACAGAAAATGATGATGAGAAGCGGTCGTAATATCATACCTGGTTTCGGTCCCGGTGATCGTGAGTTCGCGGACGATATTGTTCTTTACGAGAATATCAAGAGTATTGTACACCGTCGTGAGCGAAATGGTCGGAACCTTGCTGACAACTGCCTCGAAAATGGCTTGGGCCGTAGGGTGAGTATCAATACCTTTTTCAAGATATTCCATGACTTTTAGCCTTTGATAAGTCGGCCTTAGTCGGTTGCGTTCGAGGATACTCTTGAGCTTGTTGATATTTGTAATCATTTCAATTATATTATCATTATAATCATTTGTTTTGATTTGTCAAGGGGGCGAAAGGTTTATTGGAAACAGATGACGGATACCAGAATACGGACTGCTGACGGCGGTTTGCTGTCTACAATAAAATATTCAGTATTGTTCCCACGGCAATGGCGGAAAAAATCATGATAAAAGACGCTTTTATCGTATCCATGATTCCGAGCTCCTTTAAGAGCACGGCAAAGCTCGCAACACAGGGGAAATATATGGTTAAAACGACGCAGGCGATGATCAGCTGTTTCATCGATAGCGCAAGCGGCAATAGCATGCCAACCGCCACGTCTTTGCGCAGAAATCCGATGATCAGGACGCCTACCGCCTCAAGGGGAAGACCGAGTAGAGGCTTTAACAACGGAGCCGTGATCCGGCCCAAAAAGCCTATTATGCCGAAGGTGTGAAGCAGATTCACGATCAACACGCCAAGCAGGACAAAGGGCAGGGCTTCTTTCAGGAACCACCAGATTCTCATCCATACCTTTTTCAGCAGAGTGGCGATGTGCGGTATACGATATTGCGGAATTTCCGTGAATATCTCCGGGCTTTCGCCCTTGACCAACCATTTCATGATATTACCCGCGATCAGCCAGACCAAAAAAAGAGTAATGAAGACCGGGAAAAGCGCTTTTGCTCCGAACCGACCGAGCAGTCCGAAGATCATGGCGGTCTGGGCCATGCACGGTATTGATATCGACATGATCGTCGCGGCGATAAAACGTTCGCGTTTGGTTTCAAGCACTCTGGTCGCCAATATGCCCGGAACATTGCAGCCGCATGCCAGGAACATCGGAATGATCGCCATGCCGTGGAGGCCGATCGCATGCATGGTCTTATCAAGCAGAACGGCCAGACGCGGCAGATAACCTGAATCCTCCATGAAACTGAGTATGAGATAGAAAGCAATAATATAGGGAAGCACTGCGCCCAGCGGCACGTACAATCCGGTAGTAAGGACGCCGAACGATTGCCCGAAATCTATCGCGCCGTCATAGAGCTGGCCGATCAGCATCCGCTGGAAAATAGTACCTTGGCCCAGTATCCGGGATAGACCCATCATCAGCGGTGCCCAGGCATTGTCGAATACGGGATCGGTGACGTATTTGATCAATCCTTCACCGATCTGCCGGATCACGATGAACAGTAGCAGCAGGATGAAGGCCGCGATCGGAATACCGGTGATCGGGTGTATGGTCATATCGCCGATCTGCTCGAGCGGGGTATGGTGCCGGTGTTTGATCACCTGTACTTTTTCTACGATCCTGCCGATTTCATGCCACCGTTCCACCTCATCGTAAACAAGTTTACCCCTGGTTGCTTTTTGAATATTGCTGACCAGCGTAATAATTCCCTCGCCGGTCACCGCGACCGTGGGAATAATAGTCACTCCCAGAAGTTGCTCCAATTCACCGATATCGATCGATATGCCAATATGCCTTGCTTCATCCCATAGGTTGAGCGCGATGATCAGCGGGATATCCTTTTTTAGCAATTGCAGCGTCAAATTGAGGTTCCGCTCAAGGTTGGTCGCGTCGATGACATTGATCACGGTGCTTTTCCCTTCTTCTATCGCCCGGTTCAGGATGTCGACCGCGACCTTTTCCGCGGGCGAAGTCGGTTCCAGGCTGTATGTTCCGGGGACATCGAGCACTTTCATCTGATTATCGCCCGTGCCCATGACGCCTGAGTGGTACTCGACCGTAGTGCCCGGGTAATTGGAGGCAATTACACCAACGCCGGTCAGACGTGTGAAGAGCACGCTCTTGCCCACATTGGGATTGCCCATCAACAGGATTTGACTTTGACCGGGCTTCAACCGGTCACTTCTGTATTTGTCCATTTCAGCGCAAAGATACAATTATTTTCTGCGCCATTCCGAACCCCAGCGCGATCTGGGTGGCGCCGGCCTTTGCGATCACCGGGCCCTGCATGAACTGAGCGCTAAGTTTGATTATCCGGACGCCGATCCGGATGCCCATCGCGTCAAGCCGCTGGATCAAACCCCGGCCGCCGTGGATTTCGACGACAACGCCTTCCTGCCGCGCTTTCATGCGGCTGAGCGCAATAGTTGTTGACTTCGCTGTTAACCCGTCTTTGTCTGACATGATGCGCAAATCCCGAAGAGCTTCAGTTGATGAGATTCGACCTGAAATTGGTGCCGACGGGCGACGCTTTCTTGAAGTTTTTCGATATCGTCGTTCTTGAATTCGATGATGCGCCCGCATTTCCGGCAGATAAGATGATCATGATGCTTTGTCGAGTGACATGGTTCGAAACGCTGCCGACCGTCGGCAAAATCGCATTGGGATGCCAGACCGCATCGATTCAGTAATTTCAAGGTCCGGTATATTGTCGAATAGCCGATACCGGGTTCGATCCTCTTGATCTCCTGATACAATTCCTCCACGCTGTAGTGCCGGTCCCGAGACAGAAAATGCGCCACTACGACCGCGCGCCTGGTCGAGTTCTTCATTCCCCTTTCCTTCCTGAATCGCTCAAGTCGATTGGTGTCGATATCTTCTTTGGTATTGAATTTCATTTTCATTATAGTATAATCGAAGCCGGAGGGATTGTCAAGCGTCGTGATTCAGATTGCCGATTGTTAAACGGCTAAATTTGTGTATAATTTCCGATGCGCGTTCTCTGGCGGTTGAAGAAATATCTGCTGACCCGTCGGTATCAGTACTTGACCGGGATACTGTGCCTGGCGGCGATCGACCTTTTTCAGCTTTTTGTCCCCAGGATTCTGCGGCGGGTGGTTGACAGCCTGACCTATGGTACCGCCGATGCCGCCGTACTCGGATATTACTTCCTGCTGATCATGCTGATCGCCGCCGGCGTAGCGGTCGGCCGTTTCTTCTGGCGGTATTATATCGTCGGCTCTTCGATTCAGATCGAACGCGCCCTGAGGACCGATTTTTACGGACATTTGTTGACTCTCGACAACGAATTTTACGATCATCACAAAACCGGCGATCTTATGGCGCATTCGGTCAATGACATAAACGCCGTGCGCATGGCGATTGGCTTCGGTTTCATCATTTTAATCGATATCCTCGTTCTCGGTGTTGCCGGCGTGGTCATGATGCTAAGCATCAGCCCGCGTCTAACCCTTTACGCGCTGATTCCGCTGCCGATCCTGACTGTGATATCGGCCCGTTTCGGGCGGATGATCCATCGTTATTTCGAAAAGGTACAGGAGTCTTTCGCCCTGCTCACCGAAAGAGTGCGCGAAAATCTCGCCGGAATGAGAATCGTGAAGATTTTTGCCCAGGAAGAATCCGAAGAACATAAATTTCAGCGTCTGAGCCGCGACTATGTCGATAAAAACAAAAAGCTGATTGTGGTCTGGGGTTTGTTTTTTCCTCTGGTCATGTTCATTGCCGCCCTCGGCGAGGTGCTCGTGCTTGGACTCGGGGGAGGCATGGTGATCAGCGGAGAGATCTCGATCGGCTCATTTGTCGCGTTCATGGCTTATCTGCAGATTTTAATATGGCCGATGATGGCGGTCGGCTGGGCGATTAATCTTTTCGAACGCGGCGGCGCTTCCCAGCAGCGCTTAAAACGTATTTTCGAAGCAAATCCCCGGATCGAGGAAGGCGATCAAACCCTGCCGCTGGCTAAGGGACGAATCGAGTTCAGGGATGTGGCGTTTCGCTATACCAATAAAGACCGGGATGTCATCGACCGAGTCTCGCTGATAATCGAGCCGCGGCAGATGGTCGGGATCACCGGGCCGATCGGCTGCGGCAAGACTACGCTGGTCAGTCTCCTGTTGCGGCTGTACGAACCGCAATCCGGCGTGATCACGATCGACGGGCAGAATATCGGTGAATTGAAATTCGATGATCTACGGCGCAGCGTTGCTTTCGTTCCGCAAGATACTTTTCTTTTTTCCAATACGGTTGAAGCCAATATCGCGTTTGGCCGCGATGACTATCAGTTTTCGGACCTGGAACGGGCGACCAGAATCGCTCACATCCACGATGAGATCGCGGCTCTACCCGACGGTTTCAAAAGCCAGATCGGCGAACGCGGCATTACCCTGAGCGGCGGGCAGAAACAGCGTCTCGCGCTCGCCCGGGCGCTGTTGCTGGATCGTCCGATCCTGATTCTCGACGACGCCTTCTCGTCGGTCGACGCCGAAACCGAGCGTATGATTCTAAAGTCGATATCCGCCGAGTTGAAGAGAAGAACTTCGATCATCATATCGCATCGAGTCTTTGTTCTCCAGGACGCCGACCGTATCTTTGTTCTGGATAACGGCCGGATAATCGAACAGGGCAGTCATCAGGATCTGCTTGCTCAGGACGGACTGTATCGCGAAATATACGAGATTCAGCGGATCGAAAGGAACCTGGGAGCGGGCTAATATGGGCGATACCTATCATGAAGAAATCCAGATCGGTAAGGTTTTTGACCGGCGCATAATAGCGCGTTTGTTCGACTTCATCAAGCCGTACGGCCGTTTCTTGTTCATCGCGTTTATTTTTCTGATCATCAGCGCCGGGCTGGAGATACTAT
>JBBIHN010000023.1:0-7993 GCA_037446995.1 Caldifarciminota bacterium
ATCACGTAGACTGGTTAAAGGCCGTAAATAATGTATACGGGCTTGGTTATGATTTCTTCCTCGAAATCGGCCCCAGCAAAATACTAAAAGACCTGATTGGCAAGATTAACGCAGAGATCCCGGTTGATTCAGTCGCCCAGTACGCCGAACTTGAAAAACTGTCCGACCGACTGAGTTAACCTTAATTGCAATTGCCGGTTGTCTTGACACTAGAGGCCTTTTGGATTATCATTGAAAAATGAATGTTATTATTCCGGTCGCTGGAGAAGGCACAAGGCTCCGACCGCTTACCCATACGACGCCAAAAGCGCTTATATACGTAGCCGGCAACACGATACTCGGCCACATCCTTGACGGTTTCAAAAGAGTTGACGTCGACAAACTAGTCTTGGTTATCGGCGATTATTCAGACGCCGTGACAAAATTCTGCCGACGCTATGATTACAATTTTCATTTTGTAACACAGAAAAAACGTCTTGGACTGGGGCACGCAATCCATGCCGGAGCGCAAGGACTGAAAGGGCCGACTGTGGTACTGCTCGGCGACACAATCGTTGATTATGACTTCGCCGCGCTAACCCGTGAACGAGCCAATGTCCTGGCAGTCAAAGAAGTCGACGATCCGCAGCGATTCGGTATCGTCGAGACGAAAGACGATCAGGTGATCAACCTGGTCGAAAAACCCGAACATCCGGCGTCGAATCTCGCCATTATCGGTTTGTACTATTTCAAAGCTATCGAGCAGGTCGTTGAAGCCACAAACTATAACATACGCAAGGGCGTTCGAACTAAAGGTGAGTACCAGTTGACCGACGCGCTGAAAAGAATGCTCGCCAAAGGCATTGAAATGAGGATCACCAGGATCGACAAATGGTTTGACTGCGGCACGGCATCCGCGCTTCTGGAAACCAACCGGCACCTGCTCAAACGCAACCATCATTTTCAGCTGCGCAAGGGTACCGCCTTCATATCGCCGGTTTATGTCAGCGATTCGGCCAAAATATCGAACGCGCTGATCGGACCAAATGTTTCAATTGGCGAGGAGGTGATCGTCAGCAACGCCATAATCCGTGATTCAATCATCAATCAAGGGGCGGTCATTGAAAAGGCCCTGCTGACCGAATCGATAATCGGAGAAAATGCGATCGTCAGAAGCGGTTTCAAGAAACTGAGCGTCAGCGATTCATCGGTCGTCGAATTCCCTTAATGCTGCTATACTCTTTACAGCTTCCTCTTTGCCTGCTGGCCGGCGTTGACCTTAATCCAGTCGAGGTGCAAAACACGCTGCGCACGGGGCTCGACTACGCATACGTCGAAAACTTCGACACGGCCGCGATCTTCTTTCAAAATGTGATTGATTCTTATCCGAAAAACCCGGCCGGATATTTTTTTCTCGGCGCCCTCCTGCAGCTTAAGATGATGGACGAGTGTCATTATGATCACGAGAGGGAATATCTGCGTTTGATGAACCAGGCGGAGAAACTTGCCCGTTTGATCATCGATCAAGAAGAGAATCAATGGGCTGAATTCTATCTCGGCAGCGTTCACACCTATCGAGCTGTATATGAAGGTTATAAGCAGAATTATTACGAGACCTTCAAATACGGCGTAAAAGGCGGCTCGCGGCTGCAATCCATCATCAAAAAGGATTCAACTTTTCATGATGCGTATCTGGGCGCTGGCACTTATGAGTATTTCTGGGCGCGTGCGACGCGTTATCTGCCGGTACTTAAGTTGACCGGCGGCAATTTGAGCGAGGCGATACGCAAGATAGAAATCGCAGCCGAAAAGAGCATCTATTCAGGACCTACCGCCCTGAATTCTCTGGTTTTTATCTTCAGTGAAGAAAGGAATTTCGACGGCGCCGATTCCATCATTGAAATCCTTCTGAGTGATTATCCCGGCTCAAAAACGTTTCTCTGGAATAAGGCCGATCTCGCGTTCAAAAAGGGCGATTACCAATGTGCCATGGAAGTCTACACGTCACTGGTCGAAAAGTACGCGGGCAACGGATTTCCCAATTTCTCGAATCTCGCACAATGCAAACTGCAGATCGGCAAATGCCACTTGGGCTTGGGCAATAAAGAGAAGGCCCGCGCCTCATGGAAAGAAGTGATTGGATACAGAGAACACGAGCACCGCTATCCCAAAATCAAGCATTATTGCCGCGAGGCATATGTCTTACTGAGCCGAAACCTATGATTGTAAGCCCGCGGAAGATTGTCGTATTACTGATAGAACTTGTCTTCTCCTGCAAATAAAAACCTTCTGATCCTATCATATTATTGGCCGCCGCTCGGCGGCCCGGGTGCGATCCGGCCGGTGAAATTTGCGAAATACCTACCTGGTTTTGGCTATGAACCCGTGGTCATAACCCGCAAAGAAATTGCCTATCACAGCTACGACGAACTTCTGATCAAAGAAGTAGAAAAAACAAAAGTCTTGCGGACCGAGACGCTCGATCCCGCACGGCTATTATGGCTTGTCGGAATGCGCAAATACCGGCCTAGACCATGGCAGCGGCCGCTCAAACAGGCGTTCAATTTCCCGGATCATAAAATCCTCTGGTTGCCTTTTGCCGGCCGCGCCGGGATCAAACAAGATCACGATTTTGTCATGGCCACGGCCCCGCCGTTCAGTGCTTTTGTCACCGGTTACATGATCAGCCGCCGTTCGGGGAAACCTTTGATCCTTGATTTCCGTGATGCCTGGGTCGAATTTCCTTTCCTGCCCTATCGAGGCGTGCAACGGAAGATTGCTGCCTACCTGGAGAAGAAAGTCGCCGATCACGCATCTCTGATAATTGTCGTCGACGATAACCTCAGGGATATTCTCATCAAGAAGTATCCTTGGGTTGGGAAAAAACTGAACGTAATCCCGAATGGTTACGACCCGGACGATTTCGTCGTTTCCGAATATCCGGAACAATTCACTTTGTCCTATCTGGGAACAGTGCGCCGCGAACGCGATCCGGAGAATGTGCTGCGTGCCGTCAACCAGTTGATCTCCGAAAAGAAGATCGGAAGTTCTGATATCCGCGTAAAATTCATCGGCCATATCGAAGATCCATATCGAACCAGAATCGGTCATTATCCATTTGCCAAAATACATGATCACAAACCATATGTTGCCGCCCTGCGGGAATTCGCATCAGCGCATGTCGCAATCATGGTCACAACCGGCGGCGAGCTATTTTTTCCATCAAGACAGAACGAGTACCTGGCAACCGGACTACCGATAATCGTCTGCGGTCGATCAAAAGGCATTCATCTTCTAACCGATGCCTTCAAACGAGGATATCCGGGCTGGACCTATGATTTTAGCGATATAAACGGCATCAAACAAGGAATCTTTGAACTGTTCAATGCCTGGCAGAACAAGCGCCTGATGCGCGGACAAAGACCTTATCCTGAGCTTACGCGCGAGAAACTCGCGCAACGGCTGGCGCATTTGATCGACACTCTATAAGATCGCCATTTCATCGCGGTATGCGCCAACCAAACGCATTCTCTTGCTTGACTATACCGTGGTTTTAGATAAGATATATTGCTCAGGAAAAAAATGCCGGTGTAACTCAGGGGTAGAGTAGCTGTTTTGTAAACAGCAGGTCGCCAGTTCGAATCTGGCCGCCGGCTTTGCAATCTTCGATGGCCAATGGTTATTAGCAGCATGGCATGGGCTCGAACGGGTAGGTACCCAAGCGGACAAAGGGGGCAGACTGTAAATCTGCTGGCGTAAGCCTTCGGAGGTTCGAACCCTCCCCTGCCCATAAAAACCAAACGGGGCGGTTCCTTAACCGAACCGCCCCGCAAGCAATATAACCGGTCAACTTATTTGACCAGAATCACTTTCTCGGTCGCCGTGTAATCACCGGTCTCCAGACGGACAAAGTACACGCCGGCCGGCGCCTTACGGCCCTGATCATCAACCCCCGGCCAGATAACCTGATAATAGCCAGGCTGGTGCACGGCGCTGGCCAGGCTCCGCACCAAACGGCCCGAAACATCATACACACCCAACTTCACCACACCCGACCTAGCAACCTGATACGGAATCCGCACCGCGCTCGAGAAAGGATTCGGCGCCAAAACCCCAAACTGAGCCCGCAAAGATAAATCAACATATTTGCTTTCCACAATGCTGATCGGCGGAGTTATCTTTATCGCATCAAGATCAAACCCCGCGTACGGGCCGCTTGACGAACTGCCGTCATCGACCACGCGTATGTAACGTACCTGACTCAGGCCGGTAGGTTCAATATCAAAATTACTGGTTCCGGTCGCTGTTCCGCAGGATAGCCAGGGACCGTTCCAGTTATTACTGACGAAAACTTCGTAACCTTCAGCAATCCCGTCATCCCCCTCAAATACCGTAAAATCATCGCCCGGATTGTTCATAATCGGCGTATGTTCACCCATATCGAGAACAACATAGCCACCCTGTCCCAAAGAATAGAAGATATTGTCCTCGGCACCGAGGACGGCACGCGGTCTGGTCTTGTTTGATTGCTGGGCATGATTCACATAGCGATTAAGCACTGCCCGATGGGCGTAAAAATATGAAGAATCCGGTCTTAATAGAATATCGCCGATCCATACCGACCCGCTCGGTGGAACAGTAATATTATTCACGCTTTTGGGAGCGTAGCCGTTCGCGCATACCCTCAGATCGTATATCCCGGCCGCGATCATTTTGTGAAAGTCCCCCAACACCGGATCATTGTATATGCAGATACGTTCCGGGTTGATGAATTCAATCCTTGCCGATACCGGGCTGCCGGCAATCGAATCCTTGACCACGCCTTCAATGCCCCAACCGGCCCTTAGACATAATTCCATCAGGGCGTCGCGATTATTATAGCAGATTTGATCGATAGCCGAAGATCCGGCCGGTTCAAGAGTTTCAATCGTCGTCGCCAGGGCGCCGCTGGTACCGATCGTGTAATCCTGCAATGATCCGGTTATCTGATACCAATCATAGCCGTTGATCGCGGTCAAATCAGCCAGATCTGCGTAAAGCTGCGAGATACTTAATATGTACTGACTGTCCGGCGGATCAGCCGGATGATAGTCCCACGGATAGTTGACGTACTCGGCCGCCGAATGATAATTATACTCCAGCATAATATCGTTCTCCAATAGATGATTCATCATTGCCCGATTCTCGATCTGAGACATGGGCGCAGGACTTCCGCCTACCGCTCTCCAAAAAAAACCATAATCGCGGTTCAAGTCCACGCCGTTGGCATTGTATCTCGTATTTGCCGACTTGCCGTCCGGGTTCAGCACCGGCAGTATCCAGAACTCACGGTTATCGACCAGGTATTGCACCTGCGAATTCGAAGCATAGTTCGTCAATAGGTATCTAATAAAGTAAAGGGTTATTTCGGTGCCAATATGCTCATCGCCATGCATATTGCCGGCAAGACGGATCTCAGGTTCACTTTCTTCGGTCAAAGGACTATCCGATACACGCATTGCCCAGATCGCTCGTCCCTGCACCGAGTATCCGATTGTATCAAGCCGACAGATTGACGGATACATCGCGGCAAATGAATCAAGCGCGAGATACACCTGTTCATAGGTACGGTAGAATCCCCGCTCGAACAGCTCATTCTTGTATGCCTGATAATCGGGGATGAGTATTTTTACTGTATAACCGGCGACAATCAGTTCGTCGATTTCCTGATCACTGACCAGGACCCGGGCATAGGTTTTGCCGGCATCAACGATCGTAATATCGTGTTGATTCAGCGCATAGATATCGTCATGATCAAGAAGCGGAATCTCGACCAGACGAATCGCCGCCGCGTTCGCTCCAGTCAAACCCAGTAACAGAAATATCAACCCTGTCTTCATTCGCCGGCTATTTTGTAATGATCATCCGCTCAACTATTCTAACGCCGCCATGCTCAATCACAACAAAGAAAAGCCCGGACCGAATCACTCTTCGACGTTCGTCGCGGCCGTCCCACAACGCATTACCGCATCCTTGCTTATCGAGTGTTACCGACAGCTTGCGGACCGCTCTTCCAGAAAGATCATACACAGTCAAAGGCACAATCGTTTCGCCGTTGGTCACGAGGTGCCTTAATGTTATTTCCACACGCCCGGTTGAGGGGTTAGGTCTGATCATCATTGAAGGATTACAAGCAGAAGGACCGGCGACGGGCATTTCGTCGACACCAACCGCAACCTCGACCTGTTCGAGCTGAGAGAAATCACCCCAGCCGCAGGCGGTATTATTGCCGCGCACATAATAACAGTATTGACCAATCGGATGATCCGTGAAATGATACAAAGTGTCGGTGATATTGGACGAAATAACGGTCACCGAGTTGAAATAATTGACCGGATAAATATCATCAACGTAGAAACCACCGTTATTTTGCGAGCCGTCGCTCATGGCCCGGAAGCGAAAATACACTGACTGCCCGACCCAGTCAGCCAGAGATATCGCTTTTCTTATCCAGCCGTTACTATTCCCATTGTAACGGTCAGCCAGGCAGAACCACTCTTTCGTATTCACTGAGATCTCAGCGACGGCGACATCGCAATTAGTTTGAAGATTGTGCAGGCACCAGAAAATCAAGGAATCGCCGGGCTGCACAATATAGGGGTGCGCGGTCCGCGCCGCATTATTCATGTTCGAAGTGTTCCCGGAAAACAGACTGTGACTGCTTGAATGATACTGGGCAGTCGACAGAGTGAATCCCTCCAGTATCCAGCGATTGGTTCCGGCTTCCAGATTGTCCGTGATCACCCCAGGATTGCTGAGTTCTACCAGTTCCCAGCGCACCGGATTGTTGTCATAGACATTATAAGCGTGCCAGCCAAGCGTAAAATCCTGGCCGACAGTGCCTGAGGGATGTATCAGAGGTTGTGGGACAAATCCTTCGGCAACCAGGATCAGCGAGTCGGCAAAACCGGCCAGATACTTCGCCGCCTTAAAAACCTGCCGTGATATGTTATCCAGATCACTTTGCGGTTGGTAAAAAGAGGTCCCGATCTCCGCACCGTAAAAAAGAGCCGATAGCCCGGCAACATATTTATTATAGCCGTATACCCAGTCTCGGGTATTGCCGCAGGTCGGATACGGGTTACTGTAGGATTGTCCCGGCGTGTAGGTTCCGCCGCTTAATCTCTGCATAAGACTCGCCATGTAGATACCTTTTTGATTATAGAGCAGCGAATCCGGCGTACCCTGTGCTTTATAGCCCCAGGGCCACATTACCTGTTCGCCATAGCTGTGTAGCGAGAACCCGGTAGTGATTTTTTGCTGTCTGATGTACGCGGTATATGCCTGTATTTCACCGCCGGAATATGCGCGCCGGCCGCAAAATGTCTGTGAATTCGTCGCCGGATTGTGACTGACCTGTCCTTCATCCGCCGCTCCCCAGTAGCCGGCGATTTCGCCATTCAATGCACCGCCATAATTGCGGTTCGGATCCGTGCCAATGCCGCCGCCAAAAGGCTCACGATTCTTGCGCCAGCCTCCTTGATAATACTGCCAATCATATACATAGCCGTCGACATTGATCAAAGGAAAACAATATATTTGCGTGGTATTGATTATCTCGGCAATCTCGGGCACGCTCGAATATGACCTGAGCATCGAATCCGCAAAAAAAAGCACGGCCTGAGGCGTCGCCCATTCACGGCTGTGGTGACAACCGTCGATCGAGAAGCCCGGTTCGTCTTCTTCAAGGCTGACATTATCGGATATTTTCACACCGTATATCCAACGGTTTTCATAAGTTCTGATCGGCAGGGAATCGAATTTGCAGAGCGCCGGATAATTCAGCGCCAGATTGCGCAGGGAGTCGTTGATTTGAGCATAGGACAAATATGTGCCGCGCGCCTGCTCCTTCTGGTATTCAAGGCTCGGAACGCTTACCTCAAAAAGCAGACCCGAGGCAGCGATTCGACTCAACCCGTCACGGTCAACGACCAGATCAAACCATTCACCAGATCTGCCCGCGGCGACATCGAGA